>CACYHC010000076.1 GCA_902774145.1 uncultured Bacteroidia bacterium | reverse complement strand
TTTACCGTGCGCATCTTCGACAGCGAAAACCGCTATATGCGCCTTCGCACGACCGCATCCGTGACCTTCAGTCCGGGGGTGATTACGAACGCGCCTGCGGCGGCCTACACGCCCAACGGAATGCTGTTGGACGGGGAAACGCCGGACGGTCTGGATGAAGACAATACGGCCGTGATGGACCACGTCCATACCGTAATGGAAATGAACCAGGAGACGCCCGTGCTCAATTCCCACGCGGGCTATGAGCTGGAGAGCGTCCTGCAGCCCATTTATGATTACAAGCAGCTGCTCTCCGACGAATTCCTGCTCAAGGGCATCGACCCGGAGACCTATCCTGAGCAGTATCACGCCACCTATCCGCGCATCAAGCGCCTGCAGGACGGCTCTTTCATCCTGTTCTATCACGGCGGCGAGACGGGTTCCCGCGTCTGGTATTCCCGGAGTGCGGATTTCAAGACCTGGTCCGAGCCGGTGATGCTCTACAAGCCTTACCGGATTTCCGTCGTCGACCCCAATGACGACTGGCGCCGTTTCGTGAATCCCGACGCGGTGGTCCTCCCGAACGGGGAACTCCTGCTGGTGGTATCCGACCGGGCCAACACCTATTATCATAAGGATATGGGATGCGGCCTGACCTTCCGCCGCAGCGCCGATGGCGGCAAAACCTGGGGCAATCCCTACAGGGTGGAAGTCGGCCCCAACTGGGAGCCCTATCTGCTGCGCTTACCCGACGGTACCCTGCACTGTTATTTCTCAGATGCCATCGTAGAGACCTGGAACTCCGGTACGGGCCTGATTGTCTCTACCGACGACGGCTATACCTGGTCCTCCAAAATCCGCTGCTGCCAGCAGTACAAGTACGATTACGTCACCGCCGATCCGGTCAAGTCCCAGTACAACGGCCAGAAACTCTATACGGACCAGATGCCCTGCTTCCGCGTGCTGAACGATGGCCAGACCATCGTGGGGTTCCTCGAAGGCCGCTGGGCCAAGCCCATCCCTACCGACTGCGAAGACAAGGAGAGCTACGGCCGCTACTATACGATGTCCATCGTCCGCAACCATGGCTTTGTCTGGGAAGACCTCACCTCTTACTATGCCGTGAAGGAAGGTCCTGCGGACCGCGAGACCGTGGTGCCCACGGGCGGGGCCGGCGGCTATATCTCCACCTTCCCTTCCGGCGAGACCGTCTTCTCCTGGACGGCCGGCTCTTCGATTGCCTTGCGGCTCGGCAATGCGTCCGCGACTTCCTTCAAGGGCAGTTCCTGGACCTCCGACCTGTACAAACCCTTTGAATACAACGGCTACTGGGCTTGCACCGAGGCCTGGGGCGGAAATTATCTGGCGTCGAGTGTACACGCCTATTCCAACGAGAGGTACCTGGGACTGCAGTTGATGCTCTTCTACCTGAACCAGCGGCTCTTTGCGGGCAGCGGAACGATTGATGTGGACGGCAGTACGCTGGACTGGACCACCACCCGCGCGCTCTTCGTAAGTGCGCCCTCCGGCGAGCAGGCCATTCTTCGCGTCTGCCACGATGCCTCCAAGCTGTATCTGCTGGTGGAGGCGGTGGACGACGCCCTCACCGCGCCGGTGAACCTGCGTCTGTCGCTGGGAACGACGCAGAAGGCCAACCTGAGACTGGGGCCGGAAGGTGTCATTTCCGGTGCGGTGTCCGGTATGGTGTCGCAAACGCTCGGCGGGACGACCCTGGACAACCGTCAGGGCTGGATCTGCGAAATGTCCATTCCGCTTTCTTCGCTCGGCGCATCCGCGACTTCCGAACTGCGCTGCTATATGGACGTGACGGCCGGCGGCAAGGCGTATCCCTTTGAGGGCGCTACATCCTCGTCTACTTCCGCCTGGCAAAGAATCAAACTGAAGTGAGAAAATATCTAATCCTGTCGCTTTTCCTGCTTTCCGCCTGCGCCGTGAAGGAGCAGCCGGAAGGGATGGAGTTTAGTCTGGAAATGCCCTCGGCGGAGTCCGGCAAGGTAGTGATTGGCCAGAAGACGGGGGAGGCCTACCCGCTGCTGTGGGCGAAGGGC
>CACYHC010000075.1 GCA_902774145.1 uncultured Bacteroidia bacterium | reverse complement strand
GAACTTAATTACTCAATAATCAAAACACTATGAAAAAAATCAATTTTCTGATTCTCTTGGCAGGTCTTGCGGGACTTGCCGCCTGCACGCAGAAAAACGAGCCCGAAAATCCGGTACCGGAAGAGGAGCCCAACTTCTCCCTGACGGCCGTGATGGATGATGATTTCATCTCCCGCACCGAGCTCTGCGCCTGCAAGGAAATCAACTGGAAGTCCGGAGACGCGCTGAGCGTCTGGGAAAAGAACAACGCGGGCAACGCCAACGTCAAGTTCAACGTGACCTCCGCTTCGGTAGGCACTTCTACCGGAAAGTTCACCGGAACGCTGACCCCGGCCAGTTCCAATTTCCTGCTCTACGCCGTGTATCCCTACGACGCCGGCTACGGCAGCGATCCCACCAGCGTCTCCCTCACCATTCCTGAGGAACTCAGCCAGACCACTGACATCAACAGCATTGTCGGCGTCAGCGACTTTATGGTGGGACGGACCGACAACACGCGCTACAGCAGCGGTTCCTACACGATGCAGTTCCACCATCCCCTCGCCTTCGTCCAGTTCCATATCGACGGGCGGGGCTGCGTCTATGAGCAAGCCACCCTTAAGACCCTCACGATGAAAGCCGACGTCGCCTTCGTCGGGGCCGTGACTTTGAACTGCGAGGACGGCACCCTCGTTTCCGCCGAGAGCGGCGACGGCGGCAGGACCCTCGTCATCAACTTCCCTGAAAGCGCGGCGATGAGCGACCCCCAGGATGCCTGGGCCGCCATCAATCCCGTGGACCTGACCGATGCCAACTGCCAGTTCATCCTGGAGATGACCAACGGACAGAAGGTCACCTTCAACGTCAACCCGAAGAACCTCGCTTCCCAGAGCCTCTACAAGTTCGAGTTCTCCGATATCGACTCCAAGCTCGCTGCAGGGAAAGGGGTTCCCACCTATGTTGACCTGGTGGGCCTGAGCGGCGGACAGCGGGCCAACTGCTACATCGTCAGCGAAGGCGGTTACTACCGTTTTACCGCCCAACGGGTGGACAAGACAAACGTCTTTTCCGGCATCAAGCCCTACACGGATGGATACCGGGCCGACTGGCTGTGGACCAGTACGGAAGGGATGATCAGCAATGTCGGTATCGGCGACAGCGGCAACATCAACTTCCGGATTCAACCCGCTTCCGAGGGCAATGCGACCATCGGCCTCAAAGACCCTGACGGCAACATCGTCTGGAGCTGGCATATCTGGTGCACCAGTGCCGAAGATGTGCTTGAACCGCACCACTACAGCCGTAACAACGCCTGGTTGGTCGCCAACCACAATCTCGGCGCCCTGTCCGATACCGATCCGGGTCTATACTACCAGTGGGGCCGCAAGGACCCGTTCCCGGCCGACCGCTATGCCGTTACCCGCAACAGCGGTGTTGTCATCAACGCGGCAAGGAATGACAACGAAGAAGTCCTTGCCGGATCCATTGCCTACTCTATCGCCCATCCGACCTCGGTCATCAATGACTATGTGGGCAAATACACCTGGGTTTCCAACGCAGAGGAAAAGGCGAATATCCAAAGTCTCTGGTACACCGGCTCAGCGCACGGGAACAAGACCAATTATGACCCCTGCCCTCCCGGCTACCAGGTGCCCGTCACGGAGGGCTATGCCTGGGCAATGAGCGGTGGCGAGTCAGCCTGGAAGACAAGCAACATGACCTTCTACACCGGCTACTTAACCTATACGCACGGCAACGTGACCACCACCTACCCTGCCGGCGGCTATCTGAACGGATTGACGTTGAACGGTGCTGGAGACATGGTACGGTGTTGGGGCGCCAACCTGAGCATCACTGATGCAGGGGTTGTCTTCGGATTCTCCACCTTGGTCACCCTGTCCACACAGACCATTAAACGGGAAGCTTCCCGTACGGCCTGGGGCCTGAATGTCCGTTGTATGAAAATCTAATTCCTGAAGCCATGAAACAGCCTATTCAATATTTCACTCCAGACGCACGTATCATCGAGTTGTTTGACTTCAGACCTGCGCTCTGCACTTCCTACGACGACATTGTCACGATGAACGACGAACTTGAGGACGACGCCCTCAACTGGTAATGAAACAAAAAGACAACGAATTATGCAACTGGCTGCTGGAAAATGACGGCAAGCCCGAAGCCGACGCGCTGCTGCGGGGGATTTACGAATCCTCCGCAGCGGGCAGCGCGGAAATAAACGAACAAGGGTTCTCCGCCTTTGCCCGCAAGGTCGGGATGAAGCGGGAACGCCGATTCTCTGCATTCCGGTATTGGGGACTGCGCGCAATGGCCGCCCTTTTCCTCCCGGTCAGCCTGCTCTGCGCCTGGTCCCTGCACAAAGTCAAGGAAGCGGAGCCGGAATGGCTGCACGTCACGACCGCCTTCGCCGAATCCCGGGACATCACGCTCCCCGACGGTTCCACCGTCCGGCTGAGTCCCTGCAGTCAGTTATTCTACCCGGAATCTTTCGCCGGCAAGCGGCGCAAGGTCATCCTTGTCGGCGAAGCCTTCCTGGATATAGCGAAGGACCCGCGCAAACAGTTCGTTGTCAATACCGGTAAAATGGATGTCATCGTGCACGGCACCAAGTTCAACGTCACCTCCTTCCCGGAGGATGAGGAAGACGAGGTCGCTCTGCTCGAAGGCTCGGTAGAAATGAGATTCCCGGGAGAAGAGAATCCCATATTCCTCTCTCCCGGAGAATTCGTCAAG
>CACYHC010000074.1 GCA_902774145.1 uncultured Bacteroidia bacterium | reverse complement strand
CAGCTGCGTCGCAATCGAAGCGGACAACTCGCCGAACGAAGGCTGATAGCTGTCACAGACATTATAGACGCCTCCCTTCTCCTCGAGCAAAGGCAAAAGGCGGGCGATATCTTCCGCCATCAACACACTCTTCCGCGCTTTTCCTCCGCCGATATTCAAATACCGTCCCTTCCGGATTCCCTCCACCATCGCGCCAAGATTCCCGGGCGCATTGTGCCCCGCCAGCAGCGACGGACGCAGGATGCCCAGGACAACGCCGTGCTCCCCGCACCACCTTTCCAGAAACTGCTCGGCGAAAATCTTGCTCTCCGCATACGCCGATGTCCCATCCAGCGGAAAATCTTCGGTAATCAACTCTCCAAACTCGCAGCCATACACCGCCACGGTGGAGATGAACACCAGCGCCTTAGGGATACCGGCTTTCTCCAGGGCCTTGCAGAGATTCACGGTTCCCTGATAGTTCACATCATAAAAGACCTGCTTCTCGGCCGCCGTTTTCGGCACGGTATGCGCCTTCCCCGCCGCGTGCAGCACTACGTCATATTGCTCCGACAGTTGCGGGACCTCCCGCGCCATATTCACCTTGATATCATCTTCGTCGGTAAGTCCTACGGTCTTGATCTCGTAGGACTGCTCCAACAACGGGCGGACCGTGTGTCCCAGAAAACCGGAGGCCCCGGTAAACAGTAACTTTTTCATCGTATTGCAGCAAGAAATTTTTCCAGAATAACCGGCTTGGCATACTCCGTTTCCGCCAAGGCGCGTGCCCGCGAGCCCATCGCCTTCAATTCCTCCCTGTCCCACTTTTCCGGCCAGCCTATATAACCGACCCGATGCTCCCGAATCAGCAGGGCGATTTCTCCCTGCGCCGGACCGAAATACAGAATCGGCCGCCCGGAAGCCAGGATATTGTACGCCTTCGACGGCACCCCCAGCCCATACATTCCTTCGGAAAGGGTCACCACGGCGATATGACAGGCCCCCAGCACTTCCTTCTGTTGCGCGCGGAAATACGGTCCGTGAAAAAAGACATTCGGCCGGCCCATTCCCTTCAGGGTCTCCTCCATCGCCCCGGTGCCGTAAAAATGAAGTTCGCAGCCCTCCGGCAGTTCGCGCACCAGGCGTTCAAGTCCCTGCACCCGGCCGATATTCCCCGCATACTCCAGCGTGAGCGGCCCTTCGGGGAAGGGGACCGGCGCAACGGCGTCCGTATCGGCCCAATTCCCGACGACGGCGATTTTCGCCTCCGGACCCGCCTTCCGCCGCAGCACCTGGGCCATATCGCGCCCCAGCGCAATCAAAAGGTCGGCACGCGCATACGCACGGTCGAACAGCCGCTTCACCAGCCCATACAACGGCAGGCGCAACCCCGCAGGCTTCGTATTCTCCGGGAACACATCGTGCACCAGAATATTCAATTCAAAGCGCCGACGCCTCCGCAGCCGCGCCATCAGCAGCACCAGCGGCGCCGGGTTCGTCACCAGCAACACCTTGTCTTCTGCGCCGATGTTCCGCTTCGCCAGCCGGTACAGGCGCAGGCTCATCGCCGCAAACGCCCGGGCCTTCCCCATCGACGTGTTCTTGTCGATGCCCAAGCCCTGCGCACGCAGCACCCTGACGGAAGGATGCAGCCGGAACGGATGCTCCGTATCCAGCGCCTTGCGGGCGTCATACACCTCCGGTCCGCAAATTACGCGGACATCGTACTCCCCCGCGGCCGCATTCGCGATTTCCCCAAGGATATACGCCGTCGACGTCTCATCCGGCGGGAAAAGTTCCGAGATAATCCAAAGGGTTTTCATTCTTTCTTTCATAATTCACATCCAACCAAACAAACAACATGCTGAACTATAGTGAATTAACAACCGGCTTTCTTTTTCAAAACATAAAAGCACACAGTTTTCTGCCAATTTCCTAAAGAAAAAATTAAGGCAAACTATAACGCCTGTATTTTCTTCCTCCCTCATAAACTAATTCACCATCTATGACCATTTTCCTCACTTTCTTCTGAAGATCAGAAAAGGGGATATCTGGCAGTCTGACGGACATCTCAGAGACCAGACTCTTGGGATGATACTTTAAATCCTGCCGTATCAACTCTTTTAGTCTGTATGGTTCAATGGTCTTCAGGGTTGTCTGTATGTTTGCCTTGGAGTTTGTAATTATCTCGGGATTCACGAAATACTTTGTTCCCCTACCACGTCCACGTGTCTGAACAATATTCTTCGAACATAACAAGTCTATATTTGAGTGAGATCTTTGTCTCCCAAGAGTAAGATGGCTTATCCGTAATAGCCCTTAACAGGTCATCTGGAGCGATAGGTTTGCTTGAATCATTATCGCGAATAAAGTAACCGCCTTTGGTAGTTGATGCAATAGAGACCGACGAACGAAGGACCTCAAGGTCAAGATACTCTCCGCCATTATCCGACATAATAATCCGTGGCACAATAGCGACATTAATTGTCAGCTCATTTATTCGCTTGACGACCTTCTCCTTTAACTCCTCTGTGACACGTTGTGACACAGGAGGGAGCTCTTCAGCATTTTCAATTCCTATTGCAATATGCCCACCATCCCTGTTAGCAAACGCCACACAGTCTTTCGCGATTTCGTCAAAATCTGCAGTCTTGTCAGTAACTGACTTCAAAGACTTTCTATCATATGTCTGACTCTCGTTCATACGTCAATCATTTTTTCTTCCAAAAATCATTAGTGTCCGGTAAAAAATCAAAAAAGTTCTTTGAAAATATTGAAAGTTAGGTAATTACAAAGGTTTTTGGAGTCAACCGATTTGAAATTATCTTTG
>CACYHC010000073.1 GCA_902774145.1 uncultured Bacteroidia bacterium | reverse complement strand
CGTCGCCCGGATCACCGTTCCCTCCTGTATAGCTTGCTTCTCACAACCAGTTGTCAAAACGGCAGTAACCAACAGAATAACAAATAACATAAACTGTTTCCTTGTTATCATAATTATCTGTAATTAAAAATTAAATGTGCTATGCGCGCTAATTTGCAGAAGGTTTGCCATCTGCGACCATTTACTTCAAATATTCTTCCGTTTTGAAAACATCAAACCTCATTTCATCAGGCTTGAGGGAAACCCCGCAAACCTGTGCCGTCTTGTTCTCCGCCGCATTGTACAGCACCCGCAGAATGGTCTTCCCATCCGCACTGTACCACTCGGAACGCTTCACATAATACGGCAACTCCGTGGTATCCAGCACCGTAAAACGGCCATAATAGAAGTAATCCCCCCACTCTTCGAGCTTGGACGCGCACCAGCCCATCGGCTCCGCATAAGCGGGATCCGCTGCCATTCCCTTGCGGCATACCCAAAGCTGCGAATCGTAACGCTCGCCCATCACCAGCGCGCACTTGACCTGCCGGCGATAGTCGCCGCGCGAAGACAGGAAACCGCGCTCGGTCGTCACCGGCTCGGGGAAGGTATAGCGGAACAACTGCGGGAACTGACTGCTCTTCACCTTGTAATCCGCCTGGATGTTGCCGTGCAGCAACTGGCAGTAGGCCCCGGCGATATCGGTCACGCCCTCGGTGCCCAGGACCCGGTCCTTGCTGTAGGCGAAATCCATCGCATCCTGGAAAATCATCCGGTGATAGGTCCAGGCCGCATCGACGCGGTTGCCGTGGTCGTGGGTATCGTTAAAGCAGGGCTGGTACGGGCAGAAGCCGTAGCAGTCCATAAACAGACAGTCCGCACCGAAGGACTCCAGCAGGCGCACCTGGTCCGCCAGCTGCTGCCGCCAGCGCGGCGACCCTTCGCAGGCCAGCGGGAACTGCACGCTGCCGAAGCGCTGCCGGATCTCTCCCCGGCCCGCATAGACAAATGCGGGATGATATTCGTTGCCGTTGATGTCCAGCAGACGGCACTCGGCGCCATACTGCCGGTAAAAATCGCTCTGGGGGTCCATAAAGTGGCAGTTGCACTCCAGGATCACGCGGCCACCCATTTCCTGCACCTTGCGGATATTGTCCGCCAGGTCCTTGAACGCGCCGGGATAGGCCTCCTCGTATTTGGGATAGGCCCGGTCCATGCCCTCCTTCCACCAGGCAAAGAGGAAGAGGGTCTTGATGCCGTATTTCGCACCCTCCGCATAGAGGGCGGGCAGGTCGGCGGGCGTATAATAATCCTCGCCGAACTGGGAGCGCATGATGACGCGCTGGAAACCCGTCATCGTCCGCATCCAGTCGTGGATCTTGAGCGGCTTGTAGAAGGTTTTCTCCGCCCAGGCGCGGTAACGGTCGGCACCGCTGCGCCAGTCGCCGTCCAGCAGGCCTACCACCGTCGAAGGCAGCACCAGGCGCTCGCCGCAGCGGGCCATCGGCCAGTGGTCAATCGTACAGATGAGATTGTCCCCGCCGATACGGTGCCGCAGGCTCAGGAAGCAAAAACTCATCTCCGGATCTTGTCGGCAGACATACAGGAACTTGTCCGCGGACTGGATGCCGTACCAACTCATCGACGCACGGGGATACACGAGATTGACGTGGGTCTCGTACTCGTCGTGGTTGTAATAGGCGGCCGTCTTGGCCTCCATCCAGGCCCAGGGGTCCTTGTAACGCATACCGGGACCGTCGGGCCAGTAGAGCGCATCCTGCTGCTTGGGTCCGCAAAGGGCGGTAAAGTCCGCCATCGGGCAGAAGCATTCGTTGACGCGGAGGCCTTCCGCCCGGTTCTCGATGGCCGGCGTAAAGCGCAGCAGGCCGTCCGCTTTCTCGATGCGGATACTGACGGAAACCGGGTAGGTGTCGCCGTATTCGGAAACGACCTGCGGATATTCGGCGACGAGCGCACCGTCCTCGAAACGGACGCTCCCCTTCTGACGGCTGGAAAGCACGGGGATTTCCGTGCGCTGCCCGTCGTCGAGGATCAGGCGCCAGAAATCCGCTCCGCGCGCTGCACTTTCTTCCTTCCCGGGAATCACGAAGGTGCCCTGGGAGGCGTCTTCGCTGAGTTCAAAACGGAGGTTAGGGACTTCCAGGATCGGTTTCGGCACCGCCGTCTTGCGGGCCTTTTTCGCCACTGCCGGCATCCCCGCCAGCAACAGCGCTGTCGCAATAAGAATAATCTTTTTCATAGCCGTTTAATTCCTCGGTCGTTTGTAATGCAGTAAGTTTTCCTGCGCCAGGCGGTTATAGACGATATTGGCGATGACCAGCGAACCGTCGGGATCCGGATGCAGGCCGTCCAGCGTGCCGTAGGTAACATCCTTCAGGCTGACCACCGGCAGGCCATAGTGGTCGGCGATGGCCTGGATGGACTGGCTGAGCCGGATGTAGTTCTTGGTCTCGTCCGTCGTATTCTCCTTGTAGAGCACGCTGTTGATCAGGCAGACAATCTGCACGCCGGGATAATTGGCCTGCAGTTGCAGAATGGTCTTGATGTAGGCGGAACGGAAGGCCCGGATGTCCAGTTCGTCCACCGGCGTGTCATAGTCATAGGTACCGAGCGGCACCATTGCGCCCCGGGAGACGCCGCGGTCATTGGTTCCGCCGTGGATGATCACGATATCCGGGTCCTCGTACATCGCGCAGCGCGTGGGGAAGGTCCACTCGTCGCGGGCCTTGCCGTCGTCAATCTTGGTCACGAAGGAACCGCTGTAGGAAAGGTTACGGTCCAGGGTAGCCTCAGGCATCAGGTCGTAAATCAGGCGGTACCACCAGGTTTCCGTCACATCCAACAGGGCATTCCCGGTCGTGGTGTTGGTATGCGGATAGTAAGCCGCGAAATTCGAAGGAATCCAACCCTTGAAAGTCGAAATCGAATCGCCCATAATACCCACGCGCACGGTGGTGCTCGTTTCTACGGGAAGTTCTTCCTCGCCGCCCGTATTCTCCGCATCGCCCTCCACGAGCGTCCCCGTCGGCACAAAGGTCAGGGACGTATTGTACACCGTCCCCGCCGCAGCCGTGAAGGAACGCGTCGAGCGGATGTCCTG
>CACYHC010000072.1 GCA_902774145.1 uncultured Bacteroidia bacterium | reverse complement strand
TTGAAAACGGGCCCGGAGAGGGAGCGCCGCATGATTTCTTCAAGCGGCAGCCCCTCCAGTTCCGTTCCTGCAATCAGTTTGTTCAGGTTGTCCACATAGCCCTGCAGGTGCTTGCCGTGGTGGAAGGACAGGGTCTGCGCGCTGATGACGCCCTCCAGCGCATCCTGCGCGTAAGGCAGTTCGATGAGGCTAAACATCGCTACAGTCTTCCGTCAACGATGTTCCTATCCAGGGTGCATTTCACGTCGAAGATGACGTGCTTCTCCTTGAGCAGCGCCGGCACGTCCAGGCCTTCGAACTTCTTGTGGGCCACGGCGGCGACCGCGGCGTCGAACTTCTGCTCCGGCAGTTCGTTCACCACCTTGATGCCGTATTCGTGCTCCACGATGGCGGGATTCGCCCAGGGGTCATAGACCGTAATGTTGAGGTTGTACTCCTTCAGGGCCTTGTAGATGTCAATGACCTTGGTGTTGCGCACGTCGGGGCAGTTCTCCTTGAAGGTGAAACCCAGGATGATGATGTCGGAACCCAGGACCTGGATGCCTTTCTTGAGCATCAGCTTGATTGTCTCCGTAGCCACATATTCGCCCATCCCATCGTTCATCCGACGGCCGGCGAGGATGATTTCCGGGTTGTATCCGTGACGCTGGGCGCACTGCGCCAGATAGTACGGATCTACGCCGATGCAGTGCCCGCCCACCAGGCCGGGACGGAACGGGAGGAAATTCCACTTCGTGCCGGCGGCTTCCAGGACATCCAGGGTATCGATGCCCATCTTGTTGAAAATCTTGCTCAGCTCGTTGACAAAGGCGATGTTGATGTCGCGCTGGGAATTCTCGATGACCTTGGCGGCCTCGGCGACCTTGATGGTAGGGGCAAGATGCGTCCCCGCGGTAATCACGCTGGAATAAACCTCGTTTACGTACTTGCCGATTTCAGGGGTGGAACCGGAAGTGACTTTTTTGATATGTTCCACGGTGTGCTGTTTGTCGCCGGGGTTGATGCGCTCCGGGCTGTAGCCGGCGAAGAAGTCCACGTTCAGTTTCAGTCCGCTGACCTTTTCCACGACAGGAATGCATTCGTCTTCGGTAACACCGGGATAAACGGTGGATTCGTAAACAACCACGTCGCCCTTGCCGATGACTTTGCCGACGGTGGTGGAAGCGCCTACGAGCGGCGTAAGGTCGGGATTGTTGTCGGCGTCCACGGGGGTGGGAACGGCTACCACGTAAAAGTTGCAGTCACGGATTTTCTCCATATCGCTGGTGCAGATGAAGCCGTGATTTTTAATCGCGTCCTGAAGGATGTCGTCCGCAACCTCCAGGGTGGCGTCGTGCCCCGCCATCAGCGCTTCACAGCGCTTTTGATTCATATCGAATCCGACGGTGGGATACTTGGTGGAAAACAGGCGGGCCAGGGGAAGTCCCACGTAACCCAGACCGATGACGCAGATTTTCGTCTCTTTCATATGATTTGATTTTTACAGATTTGCTTTGTACCACTCAATCGCTTCGTTCAGTCCGCGTGCAAAGTCGTATTGCGGATCGTAACCCAGTAAGCGCTGTGCCTTGCCGATATCGGCATTGGAGTGTTTGATGTCGCCCTTGCGGTCGGGCCCGAAGAGGGGTTCGATGTCTTTGCCCAGCGCCCGCGTCAAGGCGTAGTAGATGTCAATCAGGTATTCGCGTCCGCCGTAGGCGATATTGAAGGCCTCGCCGGCAGCCGCATCGGGGGCAAGGCAGGCTTTCAGGTTGGCTTCGACGACATTTTCGATGTAGGTGAAGTCGCGGCTCTGCCGGCCGTCGCCGTTGATGGTGGGGCGATCGTCGTTCAAGAGTTGTTTGATGAACTTGGGAATGACGGCGGCATAGGCTCCGTGCGGATCCTGCCGCCTGCCGAAAACGTTGAAATAGCGCAGACCGATGGTTTTCAGGCCGTAATGCCTCGTGTATTGTTTGGCCCACTCTTCGTCGCAGCGCTTGCTCAGGGCGTACGGACTGAGGAGGTTGCCCTCGACCCCTTCCCGCTTGGGAAGGTTCGCTTCGTCGCCGTAAACGGAACTGCTGCTGGCGTAAACAAAGGTCTTAACGCCCTTCTGCCGCGCGGCTTCCATCATATTGAGCGCCCCTTGGATATTGTTGGCGCAGTAAAACAGCGGCATCTCAATGCTGCGGGGGACACTGCCCCAGGCCGCCTGGTGAAGCACATAATCCACGCCTTCGCAGGCCTTCATACAGGTATCGAGGTCTTTGATATCGCCTTTGATGAATTCATAATCCGGGTTCCGGAGGAACAAGTCCACATTGGCTTGTTTACCCGTGCTCAGGTCATCCAGGCAACGGACCTTGTGCCCCATTTTCAAGAGGGCCTCGCACAGGTTGGAGCCGATGAATCCGGCCCCGCCGGTCACGAGAAACAAGGTATCCTTGGGAAATTTCAATTCTTGGTACGTCATAACGCTACTGATAATAATCCATGGAATAATCGAAGAGTTCCGGGGCGTCCGCGAGCAGGGGGTGCCGGCGGTCTTTTTCGGAAAGCAACACGTCCTGCGCGGAAAGGTGCCAGTCAATCCCCAGGGCGGGGTCGTCCCAGGCGATTGCCCCTTCGGCGGACGGGGCGTAAAGGTTGTCGCATTTGTATTGGAAGACAGCCTCTTCGCTCAGCACCGCAAACCCGTGCGCGAAGCCTCGGGGGATGAAGAGTTGCCGGTGGCTGTCCGCGTCGAGTTCGACGGCGACGTGGCGCCCGAATGTAGGCGAGCCGCGGCGGATATCGACGGCGACGTCCAGCACGCGCCCTTTCGTCACGCGCACCAGCTTGCTTTGCGCGTGCGGCCCCTTCTGGAAATGCAGGCCGCGCAGTACGCCGTAGCGGCTCTTGCTTTCGTTGTCCTGCACGAAGTGCACGGGACGGACGGCAGCGTCGAAATCCTTCTGCGACCAGGATTCGAAGAAGTAGCCCCGCGCATCGCCGAACACTTTGGGTTCGATGATGACGACCTCCGGAATCGCCGTGGGAATTACCTGAATCATTGTTTTTTACTTCGTTAGTTCTTCTTTGATGTATTCGAGTGCCGCGATTTTCGCCTTCGTTTCTTCGAGGTTCAGGCGGCGGGTGTTGTTGGAATTGAATTCGTCGATGGTAACGGCTTTGCGGTTGCCCTCG
>CACYHC010000071.1 GCA_902774145.1 uncultured Bacteroidia bacterium | reverse complement strand
GTGACTCCTACAGGACTCAAACCTGTAACCTTCTGATCCGTAGTCAGATGCTCTATTCAATTGAGCTAAGGAGCCATTCGCCGGCGAACCGGCTCATTTTTGCTTTTACTCAGCAGTTTCCTCTTTGACAAAGTTGCGCTTGGCCTCTTTGATGCGCGCCTTCTTACCCGTCAGGTTGCGGAGGTAGAAGATACGTGCACGGCGGACCTTACCCACCTTGTTCAGTTCGATAGAGTCAATGAAGGGAGACTCGTAAGGGAAAATCCTTTCCACGCCGACCCCGCCGGAAACCTTGCGGATGGTGAAAGTCTTGGTGAACAGGGTGGCACCGCTGATCTGGATGACCACGCCGCGGAATTTCTGGAGACGGTCCTTGTCGCCTTCCTTGATCCTGTAGGTCACGGTGATGGTGTCACCGGCCTTGAACTTGGGATAACTTGCAGTTTTGTTCTGGGAGAACGAATTCTCCACCAATTTCATCAAATCCATAATTCTGAATCAGTTATAACAAGCAGCATCGCTAAAACAAAAACCAAAACTGCGAGAGGCTGCCGTTTTTCGGACTGCAAAGATAGCAATTATTTTTGCATTCCAAACATTTTTATCAAAAAAATCAGCCCAGATGCTTCTTCATCGTGAGAATATTGCACCCGTTCTCGTAACGATAGGAGACCTCGTCCATCATCTGCTTGCAAAGGAAAATGCCCAGTCCGCCGATTTTCCGCTCCTCCGCAGACGCGGTGATGTCCGGATCCTCCTTTTCCAGCGGATTGAAGGGCGTGCCGGCATCCTTGATGAGGATGGTGAGCGTCAGACCGGACGTATCCAGTTCTGTTCCCGCCTCCAGCCAGCCCATACCGCCTTCATAGGCGTAATCCACCACATTCTCGACGGCTTCCTCTACCGAAAGGTGAATCTTGAAGAGAAGGCTGTCGTCGGACGGCATATCCGGCGAACTCATAATGAAATTGATAATTTCCGCGCTCTTGTCAACGATGGGGTTAAATCTCTTAAGCATGCTCAAACATTGTGGAGACTACAAAGTTAATCAATCTTTAGCGACATTGCAACGATATAAGCGGTCGTCCAGGCGGCCTGCAGGTTAAATCCACCCGTAATTGCATCTATATCAAGCACTTCCCCTGCAAAATAAAGTCCCGGAAAACGCTGCGCTTCCAGGCTTCGCGCCGACACTTCCGAAAGCGCGACGCCGCCGCAGGTCACAAATTCCTCCCGATGCGGGTACTTCCCCGCCATTGCGCAGGAAAAATCCGTCAGGACCAGGCACAGGCGGTTGAGCGCCGATGCCCCCAGTTCCTTCCACCGCTTTTGTACGCCGATGCCCGCATAGCCCAGCAACGCATCCCACAAGCGGTGCGGCAACGCTTCGATGCGCGCATTTGAACAGGACTTCTGAGGATACGCCGACTGCAGCGCCTCCAACATCGCCCGGCATTCCTGCTGCGACACGTTCAGCCAGTTGACACAGAGTGGGGTGCGGTAGCCGCACTCCGACAGCCAGCGCGCCGCATAGGACGACAGTTTGAGCGCGGCCGGTCCGCTGAAGCCCCAGTGCGTCAGCAACAGGATGCCCGACGCCGAGAAGCGCGTACCGGGCATCGAGAGCCGCGCCTCCTCCACGACCGCCCCGGAAAGGGCGCGCAGCGGCGCTTCCGCCACATTGAAGGTAAAGAGCGACGGCACCGGCGGGACAATCTCCAGCCCCAGCGGCTCCAGGAACGAAAGGAAATCGCGACGGACGCTGCCGCCCGCGGTAACGACGACACGGTCCGCGTCGACGCTGAAGGCATCGCCGGAAATGCGGAAACCGCCTTCGGGAAGCGCTTCGAGCCGCCGCACTGCACTCCGGAGGCGGACCTCGACGCCGCTGCGCTCCATCGCGCGCGAGAGCACGCGGACAATCTGCCCCGCATCCTGCGACTGCGGGAAGTAGCAGCCGTCCTCCTGCAGCGTAAAACGCACGCCTTCCGCCCCGAACCAGTCGAGCGTCCGCTCCGGCCCGAAGACCTGCAGGGCCCGGCGCATCAGGGTGGCGCCGCGGGGGTAGGCCTCATCGACGGATTTGAGGAAGGCGAAAGAGTTGGTGAGGTTGCAGCGTCCGCCGCCGGTCAGGGCGAGTTTCTGCATCGGCGCAGGTCCGGCTTCCAGAAGCTGTACCTGTACCTGCGGAAAGCGCCTTTTCAGCAGGATGGCACAAAAGCACCCCGCCGCGCCGGCTCCTATGACGACGATCCTTCTCACGCAAAAATTTTTCAAAAGTAGGAATAATTTCTAATTTTGTCTTTCGGTATGAAAAAACTCTTCCTTCTCCTTCTCGCATTTTGCGTCCTTGCCGGCTCTTGTACGCGCAAGGGTTCCTCCCTGGAGGATTTGATTCTCACCACGGTCAGCGACTCCCTGGCCGTCATTCCCGACGCCCTCACGCCCCAGGACGGGGTGTGTGCGACGGCCGTCGTCTGCCTGGAAGTCCCGCAGGGCGGGCTCCGGCGCAAAGCCATCCGAAACATACGCAAGGGCATCGTCAGCACGGCCTTCGGAGAAGAATACGCAGCCCTCTCCTGCCCGGCCGCCGCATCCGCCTATCTTGCCGCCTACGCGGACGCCTACCGGCAGGATGCACAGGAAATCGCCGGCACCGACGAGGGCCGCACCCTGCTCCATACCCTGAATTATTACCGCAATGTCAGCGGCGAGGTCGTATCGCTCTCCCGCGGCATTCTGGCCTACCGCATTTCCACCGAAGACTACGCCGGCGGCGCGCACGGGACCTACACGGACAGTTGGCTGAACTTCAAGGCCGCCGACGGTACAGCGCTTTCCCCCGAAGTCCTGTTCACCGAAAGCGGACGCGAAACGCTGGACTACCTGCTCAAAACCGAACTGCAGGCCGCAGGACATACCTACTGGAACTACGGCAGCGACGGCAACGCCTGGCTCGACGGGAATTTCTGCTTCGAGGCCGACAGCATCCGCTTCTTCTATAATCCGTACGAAGTGGACTGCTATGCCGCGGGCTCCATCTGCGTGTCCCTGCCCCTCGAAGTGGTCGCTCCCCTGCTCAACGAAAAAAAATTCAAATTAAATTTGGAGAATTCCTACGAATAGTCTACCTTTGCAGTCCCTAAAAGCAACGGAAGACTCGTTAGCTCAGTTGGTAGAGCATCACACTTTTAATGTGGGGGTCTCGGGTTCGAGCCCCGAACGGGTCACCAAGAAGACGATAAAGAGTCTGCACCCCTAGCTCAGCTGGTAGAGCAACTGACTCTTAATCAGTGGGTCTAGGGTTCGAATCCCTAGGGGTGCACATCAAAA
>CACYHC010000070.1 GCA_902774145.1 uncultured Bacteroidia bacterium | reverse complement strand
CGCCAGAGTATTGCTACTCCGCGCTGCCCCTCGACTTGCATGTGTTAAGCCTGCCGCTAGCGTTCATCCTGAGCCAGGATCAAACTCTTCTTTGTATAATTTTATACTTTAGCTTGAAACTGACGTTCTCGTTGATTTTGCTTGCTTGTACTTGTCTTTCAATATTGTCAATGAACTACCCTTTTCCAAAGGGGATGCAAAGATAAGAACTTTTTATTTACCCACAAATTTTTTTAACATTTTTTTCACTTTTCCAGCGATTCCATATATTCCGACGGTGTCTTTCCGTACTGTTCGCGGAAACATTTGCCAAAATAGGAAAGGTTGGTGAAGCCCACTGCATAGCAGATTTCCGTCACATTGTTGCCCTGCGCCTCGCGCATCATCGCTTCGGCGACGGCCAGCCGCTTGTTCCGGACATAGTTGTTGGGCGATGTCCCCAGGAGCCGGCGCACCTTGCGTACCAGCGTGGGCTGGCTCACGGCCAGGTTCTCCGCCAGGAATTCATTGGTGATTTCACTGTCGGTAAGATGGTCCATAATGATCTTGTCCAGCCGGAGCAGGAACTCCTCGTCCCTGCGCGGAAGGCCGAACATCGCGATATCCCGGCTGATGGTTCCCCGGCTGAGCGCCCCGCGCATCAGTCCGCGGCGGCTCAGGATATTGTGGATACTGGCCTGCAGATACTCCATATCGAAGGGTTTCTCAATGTACAGGTCCGCCCCCAGCCGCATCGCCTCCACCTTGGACTGCGTGGAACTCCTGCCGGAAACGACGATGATGGGAATGTGGGAAATGTCGATGTCGGCGCGAATTTCCCGGCAGAGGTCGAGCCCGCTCTTCCCCGGCATCGTAATGTCCGTCATCACCAGGTCCACCGTCTGGTTCCGCAGGAAGGACAGAGCCGCATCCACGCCGGCCGCCGTATGCACCACATACTGCTCTTCCAGCGCCCGGGACAGATAGGCGGTCAGATCCCGGTTGTCTTCCACAATCAGGAGCACCGGTTTTTGCTGGTCCGCCGCTGAAGCGTTCTCCGCCTCTTCCGCCTCCTGCGCACCGGGTTCGCCCTGGGCACAGGGAAGCGCCAGCACGAAACAGGTCTGCCCCGGCGTATCGGAAAGCGAGAGGTCGCCGCCGTGCATCCGGGCCAGCATCTGGGCAAGCGGCAGGCCGATGCCCACGCCTTCGGAAAGCTCCCCGGATTCGCTGTGGAATTGGACGAAGGGACGGAAAATCGCCTCCCTGTACGCCTCGGGAATCTCCGGTCCGTCATTGGATACGGCGGTAAGGATACTGTCGCCGTCCCGGCTGATTTCCACGCGGATTTCGTGTTCCGCGTACTTGACGGCATTGATCAGGATATTGTTCAGGATTTTGTCCAGCGCGGCGATGTCGGCGTTCACCCCGGTATTGAACGCCGGGGGGTCGAAGGCAATGCTGACGTTCTTGGCGGCCGCCGTATCGGCAAAGCTGAAAATCAGCATCTTCATTTTCTCCGCCAGGTCCACGTCCACGGGATGCAGGGTATAGCCCTTGCGTTCAATCCGGACGAAGTCCAGCAGTTCGTTCACCAGGGAGGTCAGATAGTCCGTGCTGCTCTGCATCACGGAAAGGTCGTGCTGCGAATCCGCGTCGTGTCCGCCCCGGGAGACCATCTGCGAGAGCGGCGTACGGATCAGGGTCAGCGGGGTCTTGATTTCGTGCACCACATGCGAGAAAAAGTCCAGCTTGTCCCGGAACATTTCATCCTCCTTGGCTTTCCGGAACCGTTCTTCCTCCTCGCGCTGCCTGCGGCGGATCCACCACAGGACCAGGCTCAGGACCGCCGCCAAGCCGAGCACGACCAGGCAGAAAATCAATACAATCCCGAGGGCGGAAGCCCAGAAGGGCGGTTTGATGACGATTTCCAGGGCATCCGGTCCTTCTTCCCAGACGCCGCCGATTCCTGCCGTACGCAGCCGGAGCCGGTACGTCCCCGGGGGCAGGCTGAACCAGGTCATCCCCTTGCGCATCGACACGTCCCGCCAGCCGGCATCCGCATTTTCCAGCAGGCATTGCAGCCGTTCGGTGGCCGGGAAGGTACTTCCGAGCACGGCGAACTCCGCGCCGATATTGTTCTCATTCGCCTGCAGCACCAGCTTCTTCGACCGGTTGAAATGAACCACCGGTTTTCCGCCGATGCGCAGTTTCGTAATGACTGCCTTCGGGCGGACGCTCCCGCCGGACTGAAGCGCCGGACTGAAGCGGATAAAGCCGTTTTCCGAGCCGAAGAGCATTTCCCCGCCGGCGAGTTTTAGCGCCGAGTTGGAAAATTTCTGCTCCAGCAAGCCGTGCTGCTCCGTATAAACGCCCACCTCGCCCGTCACGGGAACATAGCGCACCAGCCCGTTGTCCGACGACAGGTACAGGTCCCCGCCCTGGGCTTCCACCGCACGGAAAAAGACATTGGTGGGCAGTACAGGGGTATTTTCCCGGCAAATCCGCACAAAACGGTCGATCGCACGGTCCAGGCGGTAAAAGCCCGACGAGAAGCCCACGGCCCAGACGGTGCCGGCCGCATCGACGGTAATGGAACAGACCTTGTCCGAAGCGAGTCCGCTGTCCTCGTCGGCGGTAGAGTAATGGCCGACCAGCCGCCGTTCCGCCGTATCCCAGAGGAAAATGCCGTCGTCGAACGAGGAAAGCCAGAGGCGGCCGTCCTTGTCCTCGGCGATGGAGGTAATGAAAAAGCCGTAGAATTCGTCGAGGGACTCGAAACGGTCCGCATCGGCGTTGTAGCGGAAGACGCCGCGCGTCGTACAGGCGTACAGGTCATCTTCGCCCGCGCGGGCGACGACATAGACTTTCCCGTCGTCCACGCCCTTGTTGCGCAGGTCGCCGTAGAAGCGCAGGGTCTTGCGCGCAATGTCATAACGGTAGAGGCCGTCCTGGGACCCCATCCAGAGCGAGCCTTCCAGGTAACAGGGGGAACAGAGCATCCCCTTCAGGCCGGTGGCAACGGGACGGAGTTCCCCGGTGGAAAGGGTATAACAGAAGAGCCCCTTCCGCTCGGTGGTGACCCACACCCGGTCCCGTCCGTCCGTGGCGAAACCGCTGACAATCGCCCCCCGGAGGTCCTTGTCATAGACTTTGACGAAACGCCGCTGGTTCTCCCCGGAATAGTGTACGCCCCCGTCCTGCGTTCCAATCCACAGCCCGCCGCTGTGGTCCACGCAGATGGTGCGTACCTGGTTGTCCGAGAGGGAGAAGGGGTCCTCATCCTCCGTTGCGAAACGCTCGCTTTCTCCGGTGTCCAGGTCATAGGACCAGGCGCCCATCGAGGTGGCCAGCCAGAAGCGGTGGCCGTCCTCCAGGAACACGTTGTTCAGCGCCACGCCCTTCGGCAGCGGAAACAGGCTTCTTACGGTCCCTTCGGAGGGACAGACCTCGGAAATGCCGTGCAGCGTACTGACCGCGTAGAAGCGGGAAGAATCGCCGCGGGCATAAAACAGGCCTTCTACATCGTCGCCTGCGAACCAGGTGGAATGACTGCCCAGATCGATGGCGGAACGGTTGGAAAAGACCGCATCGGCGTGATAGAGGTTGCGCCGGTACTTGGAAAGCCAGTAGCCGCCCTGCGTATCGCGCAGCAGTTTGCGGAAGGAACAGGCGGCTTCCTTGCCCGCGCCGCGCAGGTAGTTGGTCAGCGCACCGGTCTTCGGATTGTAGACAAAACAACCGTCGAAGCCCACGAGCATACGGATCAGACCGTCTTCGTCGCAGGAAAGGTAGGTCACTTTGCCGCTCACGCGGCTGCCGTTGTCCGCAACTGCAAGCAGGGGCACGAAGCGGTCCTCTTCGCGCAGGTAGCAGCTGACGCCGGCATCGGTCCCGATCCAGAGATTGCCGTCCGGGTCCTCCGCAATCTGGTGGATGAAATCCGAGGTCAGTCCGATTTCCTCCCGGTACCAGATCCTGAAACGCGTCCCGTCATAGCGGTTCAGGCCCTTGAACGTACCTATCCATACGAACCCCCGCGAATCCTGGAAAATTTTATTGATTCCGTCATAGGAGATATCGCTGTTCCCGGTATAGAAACGGATGAATTCCCGGCCCGTGAGGGGCAGGCTACACGCCAGTAAGATGGCCAATGTAGATAAAATGCATTTGAAAAAACGCAATTCGACGAAAATTATCTAATGATGATGGCCCCGCTGGCCGGAACCACGGCATTGCGCTGCGGTGACGCCTTCGGGAGCGAAACTTTATGGGACACGGCGTCCGTATTGACAAG
>CACYHC010000069.1 GCA_902774145.1 uncultured Bacteroidia bacterium | reverse complement strand
CCGGTCACGTTGATGACACCGCTGTTGTCGCAGTCCGTCATCGTGGCGTAGGTAGTGACACCGCTCGCCGTGAGATAAGAATTCTTACAGGCAATGCCGCCGATGTTGCAGAAGGTCTGGTCACAGGTGATGCTACCGGTATTGACGCAGCCGGACATCGTTTTCTGGTTGTCGTAGGCAATACCTGCCGCACGGCACTTGGTGGTACCGAATTCGATGTTTCCGCTGTTGGAGCAGTTCGTCACCGTACCCTGATTCCTGGCCACGACGGCGCCCAGGTAGGCGCTCATCACGAGGAAGTCCGCCGTATTGGAACTGTTCTCCAGCAAACCGGCGGACAGGACTTCACGGGCGACGCCGCCCACGACCGTCTTCCGCTGGCTGGTATAAATCGTACCGTTGTTGACACAACCCGTCGCCGTGCCGTATACCGACATCAGCACGCCGCCGATTTCCTTGGCGCCGCCTGCGGTCAGGGGCGCGTTGTTGGTACAGTTGCTCACGGTATATCCGGCACCGACCCAGTTGATGACGCCGCCCACGGTGGTGGAGTCGTTGTCCTCTCCCTGTACGATGGGGCAGTAGTTGTGCAGACCGGACACATTGGTACGGGCACTGGCGATAACGCCGCCCACCTGCTTGGCCTTGCCGGTGTTCATCACGGTTGCGCGGTTGTAGCAGTTGGTCACCGTCGCGTCGTGCGCGGCATAACCCACCACGCCGCCGGTTTCGGCGATGCGCTTGCCGTCGAAGCTGTAGGTGGAGCCGGTGACTTCGCCGTAGTTGGTACAGCCGGTGATGATGGAATTATAGTCCGAATAGACGGCGACGCCGGCCACGCGGGCAATCGTCTTGGACTTACCGGCAGCGGTAATCGTACCGTAGTTGGTACAGTTGCTGACGGTCGCATGGTCGGTGAAAGCCACCAGGCCCGCCAGGAAGACATTGGCCCAGTTGGCCTGGTCTTCCGTATCGTAGGTGATGTTCGCACGGTTGGTACAGTTGTCCAGCACACCGCCGTCGTGCAGGGCGTGGACGAACGCGGTACCCAGTTCGGGCGCGTGGTTATTGTGCAGTTCGCCCGCCAGGGTCAGGTTGGCAATCGTGCCCCAGACATTTATAAAGAGCGGGGTACGCCAGCTGCCGGCCATGGTGATGGTGTGGCCCTCGCCGTCGAAGTAGCCGTCAAAGTTGGTGACGCAGTTCTTGCGGTTGTCCACGTTGGAGGACCAGTCTACGGGCTGGTTCAGGGTGATGTCCGCCTTGAGGTGCACCTTGCCGTCGGTGTCCACCCACTTGGAGTAGTCGCCGAATTCGGCCGTGGTCTTGTCCACCTGCGCGTGGTTGTAGCTGCCGGCCTTGCCGCCGTCCGCCGCCGCCAGGAAGGCAATCAGGTCGTCCTCGGTCCAGATGCCGGTGCTGTAGTCACCACCCTCGACATAGGTGAAGGAGGTGCTGTAAATCTTGCCCGCTTCCGCGGTGAAGCTGGCGGAAGAAGCCACCTGCTGGTATTTGTTGTCGGCGGTGATGACCGTGATGATGAATCCGGTGGCGTAGGTGCGCGCCGGGATGGCGATGATCATATCCTCCCCGAGCCCCACGCCGTTGCCGCAGTCGAGGGTTACGCCGTTGCCGGACTTGTCGGCCACCAGCGAGCAGGTCTCGCCGAAGACGGTAGAGAAGGTGCCGCTCAGGGCTTCGCCGTTACCGGCCGCCAGTTTGAGGGACTGGATCACGGCAGGCTGCGTGCCTTCCGTCACCTTGATTTTCAGGTAGGACAGCACGTTCTGGAACGCGAGGGCGTTGGTGCCCTGTGCGAGCATCACGGCCGCAGCGGGGTCGAAGGACGCCGGCGTGTACTGCTGCACCTGAGGCAGGGTCACCTTGTAAGCGCCGTCATTGTAGGATTCGACGGCGGAAAGCGGATAGACGCCGCTGTAGGGAGGCGTCACCAGCCCTTCGATTTCGAAGGTCGCGCTCTTGCCGTTGGCGCTGATGGACGCGGCGGTAAGCGGGGTGGAAGGGCAGCCGTTCACGCTGATGCAGTCGCCTTCCATCCATATGATGGGGTAGGAAGCGCCGGTCTTCTCGCCGATAGCGGTACGGGACTCGGTCGGGTCGTCTGCCATCGAGGCGCTGATGAGGGTGGTCACACCTTCGGCAGGCTCTTGAATTTCAGTTCTGGTGCAGCCGACGGCCAGCGCCGCCAGCGCAAAAAGCATAGATACGTTCTTTTTCATAGTTCCGTACATTTTTTACACCCATTCAAACTGACCTTCCTCCTCGACAATCTCGGGCGTGGTGAAACTGCCGCAGAGTACGCTCGCCGGCGCATTCTGAAACTCGAAGCACTCCGGTGCCTCGTAGTTGAGCAAAGAATTGGATAATTTTTTCATATAGAAATAGAAATAATTTGTATTAGTCTTATCGTATGTGTTTTTGCAAATTTGGGAAAGAATAGCCTGTATATCGGGGAAAATAATACCAACGGATGCAACAATTTTCCATCAATGGTCTAATAAGGAGATTCGCTGCCAATTTTGTGTCTGAGAGGCAACAGCGCGGCTCAGGGGCCAGACGCTTCCTCCGACGGCGATGTCAAGGTAACAGCGCAGTTCGGATGAAGCCGTCGCGCCGAGGGCGGAAAGCGGCAGGGACAGTTCGCAGGCATAGCCGCTCCGTCCGTCCGCCGTACAACCCGTATAGAGGGCCTGCGTCAGGGCGTCGCTGCCGGTGACGCCCTGCGGGGTAAAGGTCAACGCCAGTTTTTGCGTACTGCCGAGCGCCAGGCGGAGATGCACTTCGGTATCCGCGGCGAGCGCAGGGTCCACGCATTCCAGCGCAAGGTAGAGGCGGGAGGCGTCGTGGCAGACGCGGAGGACCGCCTGCTCGCCGGAAGGGGCGCAGACATAGAAGGCGCCTCCGGGATTCCAGTCGGAAAGGTCCGCATCCGGCGTAACGCTGTGGTGGGCGGCGAACAGCCGCTGGTTGAGATACATCTGGCCGATCTCGATGCCCAGGGTATCGGCGGTGCCGACGGTCTCTGCCATACAGCCCATCGCCAGGAAGCGCTGTCCCCAGGTCTCGATGCCGGCCCAGAGGCCGTTGTCGGCAAAGGGCGAATATACGCCGGAATCGGTACTGGCCCAGCCGTCTCCGGCAAAACCGGTGGCGGAAGCGTTCCCGAGCCGCAGGCGGAGTTTCAGTCCCTCCGCGCGCGTCCGGTGGCCGCCCGTCCAGGAAGCGACGATTTCTCCCGAAGGGAAGGTTTCCAGGCAGGGGGCATAGGCCAGACGTAAAATCAGTTTTGTCCTGTCCGAGGGCCCCTCCTTCACTACATCGTAAGAGGTGAGGTCCGTCCAGACGAGCGAAGGCTGGCGCAACAGCGAGAGCGAACAATAGGAGTCGTAGGTGCTGTCATCGTCGCAGTCGGCGGGCCGGGGGTTTTCCTGCCGGCCTTCTACCAGCCCGGCGAGGGTATGGCCGTCGTTGAGCACCCGGAAGGCGGGCATCTGGTCAGTATAGATTTTCTGCCCGTTGTACTGCGTTTTCTCCGCGTGCGCGGTATAATAGTCGTATTTGTACTGCTGGCAGCAGCGTATTTTGGGCGACCAGGTATAGCCGCCGTCGGTGGAGACAATCACCCCCGTCCCGGAATTGCGTGTGGCGGCGAGGGCGTCCGTAAAGTAGCAATGGATGCTGCCGTCGGGCAGAAGGGTCAGGCAAGGTTCCCAGATGTGGGTCCCCACTCGCACCTCATAAGGTTCTCCCCAGGTTTTTCCGCCATCGGAACTACGGCGGAAGGAGAGGCTGCTCCGGTCGTCGGTTTCGGCCAGCCCGGGCGTGCGGTAGGCCACGACCAGCAGGAGTTCCCCGTTCGGGAGGACCAGCGCATCCGGATTCACGAAACGGCGGGTGCCCGTCTGGCCGCTCTCCCCGGTCACGCTGTAGGGCTTGTAGAGCAGCTCCGGCTCCGACCAGGTCTTGAAATCGGCACTACGGGTACACCAGATGCGCGAGCCGTAGTGCCCGCCCATATAGAACATAATGAAAGAACCGTCGGGAAGATGGCGGATGCGCGGATACATCGCCGCCCGCTGGTCCCGGTGCACGTCGATATTGATGTCCTTGAGCAGCCAGAGGTTGTCCAGGACCTGATAGTGGTCGTACATCGGCTGCAGGACGCTCTCGAGTTCGTAGCCTGCGTGGGAATTGAGCACGGCGGGACCGGGGTCCAGTTCCGTAATCAGGTGGATGTAGCGCAGGACCGGGGTGTCGTCTTCATCCAGACCGCCGGGAGTTTCCCCGTCCAACAGCATTCCGTTGGGCGTGTAGGCCGACGCAGGCGCGTTCGTAATCACCCCCGGACTGAAGGTCACGGATGCGGTCGTGCGAAGGCGCATATAGCGGTTTTCGCTGTCGAAGATGCGCACGGTAAA
>CACYHC010000068.1 GCA_902774145.1 uncultured Bacteroidia bacterium | reverse complement strand
CCGTTCCGGAATGAGCTCCTGCAGCAGGAGTTCCAGCAGCCGCTTGTTGCCCTCGGTTCCAAAACTCCGCTTGAACCACCTGTCCATCAATACATTGGCGTACCTCCCAATGTGAATTTCTTCGTTTGTCGTTTTCTTTTCCATTATCTTTGTCGTTCGTTTTCCGGCAAAGATAATCGGGAAGGTGCCGTTGAAAATTTTTTTCAACGCTTATTTTTCGATGGCAGGCACCGCCGCCTCGCGGATACGAGGCTCGGCGGCAACGGCGCGGGCGCTGCGCCGGGCTCGATGCGGCGGCCCGCTCCGCGCCCGGCCGTTGCCCGGTTTCAACGCCGTGGAGGTACAGCGGACGGCGCATTATTGACTGATTTTGAAGGATCTGCTGTACCCGGGGTACAGCGAATCTGAAGATTTGTGCCATTTTTGGCCTATCCGCTGTACCTTGGTAAATTGGTCTATCCAACATAAAACCATCATCGGCCAAAACCACCCATCCCGAGTGCGCTTTGGCTAAATATAATTTTCATGTCGTTTGGATCTTATTATTGTGACTAGAATTTTTTTTATCATAGAAAGAAACTGTTTTTTAGAAAAATGATTATATTTGTTTCCTGTAATCCTTTGATAGCAAAGTATCATGGGGTTGCAGGAGATTTTTCCTGGTTTCCGTATGTCAACGAATGTCGCTGACGGCGCCGTAGGCGTATCTGCAGCTCCCGCCGCAGAGTCCGAAAACAAGCACTGGTACATCGCCGTTGTGGGTAACCGGACGGAACGCCTGTGCGCCCGCCGGCTTGCAGACAAGGGCTTCGAAAGCTACGTGGCCTCCCAATGGGAGATCCGCCACTGGGCGAACGGCAGGAAAAAACGGGTGGAACGGCTGGTGTTGCGCGCCCGCGTCTTCGTTCGGGCAACGGAAAAAGACCGCCTGGCGATTGTGGCGTGCCTGCCTTACATCTACCGCTTCGTGACGGACCCCTCCCGCCGGCCGTCTCCGGACGCCTGGGCCCCGGTGGCCGTCATCCCCGACCGGGAACTGGCCCTGTTCCGTCAGATGCTCGGCCAGGAAGAATACCCCGTCACCTTGGAAGAGTCCCACGTCCATTACGATATAGGCGACAGAGTACGGGTAAAATCCGGCAAACTGGCCGGCCTGGAAGGCGTAGTCAACCTGCAGGACAAGGCGGAAAGCTCCCGCCTCCACGTCTCCCTGGACCTCCTGGGCTGCGCCATCGTCGAGATTGACAAACATTTTCTTGAAAAAATAGGATGAACGCGGATTACTTTGTCCACGAAAGCAGCTATGTCGACGAAGGGGCCGTCATCGGTCCCGGCACCAAAATCTGGCACTTCTGCCACATCCAGTCCGGCGCCGTGATCGGCGAGCGCTGCTCGCTGGGCCAGAATGTCAACGTAGCCGGCGGCGCCGTCATCGGCAGCGGCGTACGCATCCAGAACAACGTCTCCGTCTACGACGGCGTGGTCCTGGAAGACAATGTATTCTGCGGCCCGTCCTGCGTCTTTACCAACGTAGGCACGCCGCGCGCCCACTTCCCGGTCCACGGGGTGTACGGAAAGACCCTGGTGCGCGAAGGAGCGTCGCTGGGCGCCAACAGCACGGTGGTCTGCGGCCATACGGTCGGGCGCAGCGCACTGATTGCCGCCGGCGCGGTGGTCACCCGCGACGTACCGGACTACGCCCTGATGGCCGGCGTACCGGCCCGGCGCATCGGCTGGGTCTGCGAATGCGGCAAACGCCTGGGCGAGGATCTCGCCTGCTCCTGCGGATGCCGCTACACCTTGAAAGACGACAAACTGGAACAACTGTGATCGCCTGGGCAGTACCGGAAAACTATTCTGAGTTCGGCGTCAACCGCGGCGCCAAGATAGAGAAGTCGTCGGCCCGCTACGAGGACCTCGCGCTCATTATGGACGCGGTCAAACGCCTGCCCACGCAGGAACTCTGCCCCTGGCTGGAGGCGCACAAAACCGAACTGATGCCCCGCACGCTGGTGCTCTACGCCCTGGACGCCGCCGACCTGCAACCCTACGCCGGCACGGCGCCCCACCTCATCTTCAACAAACGGGGCATCTCCCACGTCCGGCACCTCAACACCCTGCTGAACGCCTGCAACGACCTCCTGGACGACGGCGGTTACCTCTGGTGCCATTCCCGCACCTCGTCGCTCAAACACCAGATCATCCGCAACTCCCATCCTGGCCTCAGCGGCAAACTGCTCTACGCCCTGCACTACCTGTGGCATCGCGTCTGCGCCAAACTCGTCCTCACCCGCTGGTTCTACATGTGGGTTACGGACGGCAAAAACCGCTCCTACTCCCGCGTCGAGATTCTCGGCCGCTTCTGCCGCGCAGGTTTCGACATCATCGACGAACGCTTCAGCCACGGCGAATTCTTCGTGCTGGGGCGGAAAGTGCGCGAACCCCGCCGCGGAAAGGCGCGCAGCTACGGACCGCTCGTGAAACTCAGCCGCATCGGCTACCGCGGCGAACGCATCGGCGTGTACAAATTCCGCTCGATGTATCCGTACAGCGAATACCTGCAACCCTATATGATGGAACACGAAGGGCTGGAACGCGGCGGCAAATTTGCGCGCGATTACCGCATCAACTGGTGGGGCAAGAAGTTCCGCAGCGGCTGGATCGACGAAGTGCCGATGTTCCTCAACGTCCTGAAAGGGGAAATGAAACTGGTGGGCGTGCGGCCGCTCTCGAGCCAGTATTTCCAGCTCTACACGCCCGAAATGCAGGAAATGCACGTCAGCGTCAAACCCGGCATCCTTCCGCCCTACTACTACGAAGGGGAATCCCCCGAGACGGTAGCCCAGGTGCAGGAAAGCGAACGCCGCTACATCGAAGCCTACCGCAAGGCCCCCCTGCGCACCGACTGGCGCTACTTCTGGGGCATTGTCGGCAATATATTGTTCAAACATAAACGCTCTCACTGATGTCAGAAGAACATTGGGACCTGGTCATCAAGCCCAAGGAAAAACTGCTTGCCGTGGACTTTGCGGAGCTCTGGCGCTACCGCGACCTCTGCTCCCTCCTCATCAAGCGCAATATCATCACCCAATACAAACAGACCATCCTGGGCCCTGCCTGGTACGTTGTACAGCCCATGATGACCGTCGTGATGTACATGGTGGTATTCGGCGGCATTGCCGGCATCGCCACGGACGGCGTGCCGCAGCCGCTCTTCTACCTGGCCGGTACCTGCATGTGGCAATACTTCGCCGACTGCCTCACCAAGACCTCCAACACCTTCGTCAATAACTCCGGCATCTTCGGGAAAGTCTACTTCCCGCGCCTGGTGGTGCCGATTGCGGATGTGATCAGCAACCTGCTGCGCTTCGGCATCCAATTCGCCCTGTTCGTCCTGGTGTACATCGGCTACGCGGTTTTCGACCCCGGCTGCGGGGCCTCCATCAACGCGTACGCCCTGCTTTTCCCCCTGCTGGTGGTGATGCTGGCGGGGCTGTCCCTGGGCTTCGGCACCATCGTTAGTTCCATGACCACCAAGTACCGTGACCTCCAGATCCTCTTCGCCTTCATGGTGAGCCTCTGGATGTACGCCACGCCAATCGTTTACCCGCTGAGCCTCACCGGCGACCGCACCATCTGGGGCATGTCGGTCAAGACCCTGATGAGCCTCAACCCCATCACCCCAATCATCGAGACCTTCAAATACGGCTTCCTCGGCGCCGGCGAATTCATCGGCTGGGGCTGGGTGGCCTACAGCTTCGGCTTCATGGTCCTGTCCCTCCTCCTGGGCATCCTCATCTTCAACAAGGTCCAGCGCAACTTCATGGATACGGTGTAAAGACCCATTTGAAGGCCGTCTACGCAGAAAGAATAAAAGAGAATAAAGAAGAATAAAAGGCCGATGGAAGAGGCAAGAAATATATTTGCATCATCATGCATTGAGTCTGCTGCAAGGAAAGTGGGTTGTAGCACCGGCGAGATGTATCGCAGGATGAAGCGCGTGGGGTTTATTTCCGGTTTTATTCTTCCGGGGTATGAAGGCTTACATACCCAGAGCCGTCAATATGTAACAGATATTGTCCTGACTGCCCTGGATATTTGGGAACGGAAACAAGGAGTGGCATTATGATTACTGTTTATCACGGGAGCCATATAGCGATAGAACACCCTTTGGTAGGCATAGGACGCCAGAATTTGGATTTTGGCGTTGGCTTTTATCTTACAAACCTGATTTCGCAGGCTGAGATTTGGGCTGACATTAAAGCTCGAATATTCCTTCAACAAGAGGGCACGGTAAGCCGATATGACTTCGATCTGGATGCGGCCAAGAATGAATACCGTTTCCATAAGTTCGAGCACTACGACCGCGAGTGGCTACATTTCATTGTGGGTAACCGTAGCGGAGGGGAGCAGTGGCGCCAATGGGATATTATCGAAGGTGGAGTTGCCAATGACCGGGTGATAGATACGGTGGAAAATTATATGGCAGGCCTCATTCCGGAGGAGATTGCCCTGGGCTTACTGGCTCAGCACCAACCCAATCATCAGATATGCATCACCAAGCAGGAAGTGGTAGACAAATTCCTGCGTTTCGTTTCATCCGTACAAGTGAAAGCCAATGCTGAGTGATCTCCTGATGTGGAACAAGATAGGGCGCATTGTGACGCTACTCTCAAATCGGATTGATGTAAGTGGCGAGCGTGCGCTTGATCTCTTTTACACTTCTCACACCAATGAACGCCTTCACAATGAGCGAACAGGACTTTACCTGATGAGCGATCTTTATATCGTGGACGAGCTAATTACAGAACTCCGGACCCAGTAACA
>CACYHC010000067.1 GCA_902774145.1 uncultured Bacteroidia bacterium | reverse complement strand
TTGGGTTACGGCACTATCGGCGTAAGACGGAAGCGGTAGTTGTAGTCGCCGGGATGAATCAGATAGGCATCCAGCGGAGTGGCACCCCAGGTATTGATGCCGCCGATCCCCATTTGGCGCGCATCCAGGTGTACCCAGGTTTTGCCCTGGGAACGGCTCTCCAGGCATGCCTGGGGAATCAGTTCATAGGAATGATAGTGCTTCTGCCAGGTCAGCGGTTTGGGGAGGTGGACATCGCCGGGCTCGTGAATGCTCAGGTCGAGCATTTCGCGGGAAAGGGGAAGGGCGGAACCGGAGAACAGCGTGTCCGCGCTCGCGCAAAGGCCATAACCCTGCGCATCTGTCAGTTTCATCCAGCGCAGTTCCTCGTGGTTCCCCGACTCCTGCGGCCGCACATAGCCCCAATGGTACTGGTCTCCCACATTTTGCCGATAGACGCCGAGCAGGGCAGCCGCCTTGCGGTCGCAGTAATTTTCAAAGGGGCCGAGACCGTACCAGGACAACCGGTCAAAACCGCCGTTCATCGCAAAGGCCAGGCCGAGGCGGAACAGGTTCCGGGCAGACTGCGGCGCACGCAAATGCGTACTTACCTCCAGTTCTCCCGTCGCGGTAATCCGATATTCCATCTCTACTTGCACGCCCTCTCCCAAATCGTAAACGGCCCGCAAGCGCGCGGGACTGCCGCTGTCGCAAACCCAGTCTTCGCCTTCTTCACGCAGCGCCCCGTCCGCCTCCAGACCGGCGAGGGAAAATTGCGGATAGAGCCACTGCGCCATCGTCCGGGAGAATTTCGCGGCAAAATCATTTTCCGTAACCGCACGGCCAAAGCACGGGACAAGCGGCTCACAGAGCAAATCGCATCCGTCCACACGCCAACGGAAAAGGAAGCCGTCGGCCTTGCGGAACCGCAATTCCCGGGACGAGGCCCCGCACGGCGGCACTTCCTGCCGCGCTTCCCGCAACAGGACCTGCCCCCAGGAGAGTTCCGTTCCGGCCTCCAGCAGGGGTTCCGGCCGCTTCAGCGTGAAAGAGAGGTTCAGGCAGATTTCTCCCTGCAGACGCCGCCAGGCTTTGGGGGAGAAGCCCCGCAGACGGACGGCCTTCGTTTCGCCCGGACCGACACGCAAGCGGTTCACGCGCCCCCGGAGCCCCGTCGGTTCTCCATTGCAAAGGATTTCCCAGGTCAGCCGGAAATTTTCCAGGCCGCGAAAGAAATTTTCATTGTAAAGGCGCACAATCCCCTCTGCGGCTTCTTCCGGAGAGGCCTCCACAAGAATGTTACGGTATTCGAAGGCCGCCTCCCAGGCGTGGGGATGCAGTTGACGGTCGGAGGTCAGCAGGCCGTTACAATGCATCGGCCCGCTCCAGGCGTCGTAGTCGTTGTAGTCTCCGCCGATGGCCCAGCCTTCGCCGTGGCGCAGGGCCTGATCGGCAAAATCCCAGATATATCCGCCCTGGAAGCCCTCATATTTCCGTACGAGGTCCCAGTATTCCTTGAAATTCCCCAGCGAATTTCCCATTGCGTGGGCGTATTCCTGCAACAGGAAAGGTTTGATTTGGCGACCGTCCGTCAGGTAGTTTTCGCAAAATTCCGGATCGCGATAGTGGTAAAATTCGATGTCCGTCCAAGCCAGTTCGTCCCGGCGGGCCTGCAATTTCTGGTAAATGACCGGGCGGGTAGGGTCTTCCCGTTTGCACCAGCGATAATTGGCGGCGTGGTTTTCGCCGTTGCCCGCCTCATTCCCCAGACTCCAGAGGATGACGCAGGGATGGTTGCGGTCCCGCCGGACCATCCGCTCGAAACGCTCCCGGTGGGCGATTTTCCATTCCGGTTTGTCGGCCAGGGTTTTGTCCGGGTCATACCCTATCCCGTGGGTTTCGATATTCGCCTCGTCCATTACATAGATGCCGTAACGGTCGCAGAGCGTGTACCAGTAGGGGTCGTTCGGATAGTGGGAGGTCCGCACCGCGTTGATATTGAGGCGTTTCATCAGACGGATGTCCTCCTCCATCCGGGCGCGGGACACGACATAGCCTCCGTCCGGGTCCAATTCGTGCCGGTTCACGCCTTTGATCAGGACAGGTTTTCCGTTGACGAGCAACTGCTTTCCGCACACTTCTACATCCCGGAAGCCCGTCTCGGTACGGACCGTCTCGACGCGCCGGCCAGCAGCGTCCAGGACATCGATTTCCAACGCATACAGGTTCGGGACCTCGGCACTCCAAAGCTTCGGGCGGCGGATTGTACGCACGAAACGCACGGTGTCTGCCATTGCGTCGATTTTCCACCGCCGTACGCGTCCGGAAGGGGATTTCAAGCGAAGGCGGAGGGAGCGGACGCCCGGCGTTACCTGCATCGCAAGGGAAAGGGTCCCCGATGCCGATGCTTCGACACGCAGGTTTTCCAGGCGCGCCCCGGGCCGGCGAAGTAGTTCCACGCTGCGGAAGATGCCGCTCATCCGCCAAAAATCCTGGTCCTCGAGATAGGTGCCGTCGCACCAGCGGAGCACCTCCAGGGCCAGCAGATTATTCCCCTGCCGCAGGAAAGCCGTCACGTCGAAATCCGCGGCCAGGCGGCTGTCTTCACTGTATCCCACATAGTGCCCGTTCAGCCAAACCCGCACATTGGAGGTCACCGCACCGATACGCAGGGTTACGCGCTCTCCGTCCGCCGTCCCCGGCCAGGCAAACCACCGGCGGTACTGCCCTACATGATTGTTCTTTTCCGGAACGAAGGGCGGGTTGCTCTCATAACGCCACTTCCAGGGATAGCCCCGGGTGACATACATCGGATCGCCGAATCCGTTCAGTTCCCATACCCCGGGAACGGGCATCGTCCCCCAGCCGGAATCATCGATGCCCTCTTCCCAGAAAAGGGTATCCCGCCCTTCCGTCGTCTCCCAGCCCCGGAACTTCCACACGCCGTCCAGGGAGACGGCAGGGTTTTCCGTTTCAAAGGAGGCACACGTTTCCAGGCGGTTTTCCTGATTTCTTTGAGGGTCCTGCCACAGGGGAAGAACCGCTAAAAACAAGCATAGAACCCTGGCGAGCATAGAAAAACTTTAATTTATCGGACTTCCGGATAACGTTCATACTTGACTTCCCCACCGGGGATGAAACGGATGCCCCGGGTGAATTCCAGTTTGAAATCGGCGTCCTGCACGCCGGTCAGCAGTTTTCCCGCCACACGGCAGTTGGAGAAGGTGACATCTTCCACGCTGCCGCCCTTGGGGTGACCGACAATGACGAACGGCTTGTCGGGATTTTCCCAACTGATGTCCTTGAGCAGCACGCCTTTGATAGAGCCCATCTGCCCGTTGCCGTATCGCCGGGCTTCCGTGAGGATGATTTCCAGGTTCTTGTATTCGATGTCCGCCTCTACGCGGAGGTTGTCGAAACAGATATTCCGCACGTCGGAAGCGCCGTCGCAGACAATGCTGAAGGCCGAGTGGCCGCCGGTACGACCGTTCCCACGGGCACGGAGAATGTCGCAGTCCTGCACGAGGATGTTCTCCACCGCACCGCCGTTCAGTTCGAAGCCGAGCGTGACCCCGTCGGCGTGGTCCCAGCCCACCAGCAGGCAGCCCCGGACGGTGATGTCGCGGCTGGACGGATCATCATACCCCTCGAGGACCTTGGATTTAATGGAAATACAGTCGTCGCGGGTACGGATAAAGCAGTCTTCGATGAGAAAATCGCGACAGGATACGGGATCGATGCCGTCCAGGCCCCAGATACCCGTATGGGAAAAGACCTTGACATTGCGGAAAACCGTGTGCTCCGAACCGATTACGCGGTTGACCCAGTGGCGGGTGTCCCGGATGAAAATGTCCTCGACGCAGAGGTTTTCGCAGCGCTCCACGCGAATGCGGCCGTCCACGCTGCCCGCGCCGAAGATATGCACGTTCCGGGCCGATCCGACGAAGTCCGCGATCAAATGCGCGCCGGGCGCAAGATAAATCGTCTGGTTGTCGTGTAGCTGGATTTCCCCCTTGTTATGCACGCCGGGACCGAACCAGTCTACCTTCTTGTCTTTTTGGGACGGCACGTGGGTTGCCGGCGCATCCGCAAGCAGCGCGAGGAAGGGCAGGCCGTTCACCTGTACGTAGTATTTTCCGGGCCCCTCGAAGCAGAAACGGAGGGTATTCCCCTCGGAGCGGGCCTTTACGCCGGCACTTCGCGGCTGTACGCTCCAGGATTCGACGGGGCAGGGCGCCGTGATGCAGACTTCCTGCAGGCCCTGCGCCGCCCAACGGGCCGTATGCAGGTCCTCCATTCCCCCGCTCCCTACCGCTTCCACCCAAATGGGCGTTCCACAAACGGAGACCTGATAGATTTCACTGGTACGCAACGTCGGAATGGCGGGATAAGGCGTCACGATTCCGGCCTGCAGAAGCAGGCTGCAAAGCAGAAGAAAAGTGCTGACGATATATTTCATAAGTGTCGGAGATTATGGGACAAAGGTAATCTTTCCCAAAAAAGAACGCACAACGCTCGCCAATCAACTATTGCCAAAAAACAATCACCGCCCCCGCTGGACGCAAAGAGGGCGGCCAGACCGGCCGCCCTCTTGTATCGTCACAGTGCTTGTACCTGCTCCGGCGTCAGGCCGGTATAGCGTGAAACCAGTTCCGGCGAAAGACCGTCAGCCTTCAGGTTCCGGGCAATCTCGTCAGTCCTGGCGGAGGCCCCTTCTGCTCGTCCTTCCGCTCGTCCTTTGGCTTCACCTCTGGTTTCTCCCTCCTGCCGGGCGTACCAGATTTCGGATTGTATGTCAAATGTGCTTTCCATATTCCTGATGTATAAATCCCTGTCTTCGTCATTGAGTGCCTGCACCCGGGCTGCCTCTACCAGACGGTCGATGGCGTCTCCGCGCTCCTT
>CACYHC010000066.1 GCA_902774145.1 uncultured Bacteroidia bacterium | reverse complement strand
CCGCCATTATTCTTATCCTGCGTAATGACAATCTCCTTGTAAATCGAAGGGCTGCCATCCGTGGGCGTAAGCGACACGGTAATGATGCCTTGATACGCGTCTTCAGAGCTGTTCTCACCCTTGGGAGTGACGGTCAGCCCGTTATCCGTGCGGCTGATCGTTACCCACGCAAGGGTCTTGGGATTGTAATCCCAGGTTCCGTTTTTGGCCGTTACGCTAAACTCGGCAGGAGTCGTATCATTGTACGCCCAGGTCTTGGAGAGCGGGGTCACCTCGAGGGACGGCGCCGACGCGTCTTCTTCGATGCTGGTGAAGAAGAAGTTGAAATTGCTGTGTCCGCTATCCCAGCCGTAGACCAGACCGCTCACCGAGACACCCTTTCCGTCCGTGGCGGCATTGGCTTTATGCAGGTACAGCACATAACCGTTCGCCAGCGTAACATTACGGCCGCTCTGCGTTCCGGTAGCCTGGATATAAGTAATGTCGAGGTCTCCTGCTGCCCAGGCCTGCATCATATCTGCGGTAGGGCTGACAGGATCCCCGTACTCGACCGCCGGTGCGGTCCCCGTCTTTTCGACAGCAGGTTGGTTGAACTCGACAACTCCCTTGTAACGGGTGGTGGCGCCGCTGACATTGATGACGTCTCCCAAGGCAAGGCCGTGGTTGCTCTTATACACCAGAGCAAAGCCGGTGCCGTCACCGATCAGGACATTGGAGGCAGAAACAACGCCCACTACGGTAACGCCGGTCAGCGAATAGCTCTCTGACGGGCAGGCGGCAACCATATCTGCGATGGTGGCGCCTCCGCCCTGTGTGGTGCTCACTTCAATGCTCGAAACGTCCGATGCGGCATAAGGGAATTCGCCTTCTTCCACGGCCAGGGCATAGACTTGGACCGTATAAGTGGTTTCGGCGTTCAGGCCGTCGAAGGTGACGGATCCTTCGGTCACCACCTGGCTGTCCAGCGCCGGAGCGCCCGGAACATAGAGGGTGGCCTGGTAGCCGTTGGTGGCGCGCTCGTCGGCGGTCCAGGTAACCTGTACCGAAGTCCCCGTGCAAGCGCCCTTGCTCAACTCAGGAGCGGGCAGGGTAGGGGTGCCGAATTTTGCGTTCTCGAGGATGGCAGGGTCGGAATCGGCGTACTGGCCATCGCCGGAAACGGCAACGACGGAAACATTGTAGTAGCCGCCTTCTACCCCTTCGAGGGTGTAGTTGCTTTCGGTCGTGTTGTCGTGGAGGGTGCCGATGACGACATTGTATGAGGCAGCACCATCCACCGCATTCCAACTCAGGGTCATGTCGTTGACGCTGAGGCCTTCAGGCGTAGGCAGTTTCTGACGGCTGTCGGAGAGTTTGTAGAAAGAAATCTTCTGCTGACCGCTTGTATAGCAGCAGAACCGGGGGCTGCTGCTGTTGTAGCGGAGATATCTGTTCGTCTTGTTCGCATTCTGGGCATCGTCCACGGACAGGTACCATTCCGTCTCGGTCGTACCGGTGCTGCTGAATGCATACAGATTATTACCTGTGCCAGTACTGAGGTAGCCCAGATAACTATTGCCGATCTTCATGGTATAGGCACCTTCGGTATCGCCGGCATTGATTTCTATATTGTAAGCCGTAATATCTTCCGTTGCTTCAATCGCATCGTCAGAAATCTCCACATCCGCAATGGTGCCGACATTTTTGTCGGAAACGCCGGTCAGCACCTTAGCCTCATCGGCTTCATAGACAATCAGGTAGTCGCCTGACCAGTCAGCGGGTGCCTCGGTCACTTTTTCATAATAGGTCGCCGTTCCGGGCTCCACGTAAGTGCACTCAAGTTCGAAGATGTCACTGTCGGTATAGTCGCTGTTGGGGGCGTATGCAATCGCCTTTACAGTGCAACTGGCCGAGATGGAGAAGGGCCCTTCGTACGGGGTGGCGTTGAGATCGGGCTCGCTTCCATCTGTCGTAAAGCGGATTTCCGCCTCGGCGGGATTGGCCGTAAGGGTTACGGTGTTCTTGCTGCAGGAACCGCTGAGTTTTACCGGAGTAGCGGCGCCCACATAGGGAATCAGGTAAATCTGTGCCTGGTTGCTCTTGTAGAAGGTGAAGTAGTTGCCTACATTGTATTGCAGGGTGTACAGGTCCGTATCATTCAGATAGCTGCCGATGGTCCAGGTGCCGTTGGCGTTAACCTTGAAGACCTGGAAGGCAGCCTGCTCTCCTTCGGGAACTTCCTTGCCTGCGTTGCTGGATGTTCCTACAAACTGGACATAATCGCCGCTGTTGGCATTGCGAAGGACGTAACCGTCCCCATACGCAATCACATCGAATTTGTGCGAGATATTGGAGAATTCAGCGAAATCTACACTGGAATCTTCCAGATTGACCTCTTCCGTATATGCGTGCTCACTTTCATCATAGAGCCAGCGTCCTTTGTCGTTGACTGCCGCCTGCATCACGACCCAATTACCTTTGGTGGCCGCTTTGGAAGCAATGATGTAACTGCCTTCCAGCGAGGTCTCCATCAGGGTGATGACAGGTGTCGCAAAGAGTTCGCCTCGCTTCAGCGTGGTGCTTGCATTCTTGCTGCGCTTCGTTTCGATGATTTCTTGGAAATTCTCATCGAAGAGGGCGACCTCGAAACTCGAATACTCGCCGACCGGAACAGGGACATAGAAGTCGAGTGTCTGGTTGACGAAACGGACGGGTTCCTTGAGTTGCAGCCTAACGCTGTTGCTACCGTTCGGGGTAGTGGTCAGCACGACATCGTTAAGCGCGTCGAAGGTCCAACTGCCGGTAATGCTCTTATCCATCGTAAGGCAGAGTCCGGAGTCCGTCGGTGCCGACGGGAACATTTTTGTAAGTGACTTTTACAACGGCCGCAGCGTGGCTGAAGTTGAACTTATAGCCGTTCTCCTGTACCTCGGCAGGCGTTCCGAACATCACCGCATTGGTGGTGCCGGGGATATACTCGTCGTAGAAGTCGGGCAGGGAGATGGTGAATTCCTGAAGTTGTCCTTCTACATCTATTCCGCTAACCATACAGGAGGCCGGGGTGACGGCGAACATCAGCGACTTTCCCTCGGTCTTTAGTCCAGCGAAAGTGCCGGTGGCTGCATCTACGAGTGTGAATCTTCCTCGACGACCGCCAGGGTGTCGCCGAAATTCCACGCATAATTTGCGCAGACATCGTCAATATCCACCGTCGTGCGGCTGCTCTCTGTAGAAGCGATGATTTTTACCAGCTCCTTTCCTTCCGGGACGATGAAGCCGTAATTTTCATTTTCCTTCGTGCAACCCGCGAATACCGCCAGGGCACCCAAAATGCTGATCAATGATTTTTTCATGGCTTCCTAAAATTAATTGTTGTCCCATCCATCCCAGTCGCTGTCCACGACCGTGCCGATTTCCGTACCATTGTCATTGATGTCGCCAGGACTGGCGAGCAGTAGCCCGTCGGGCTGAAATACAAGGAGTTCCGCATCGGGAACCAGATAAGATTTTGTTTGTATCATAGGGTTAAACGTTTGTTCAACACTTAATTCGTGCAATTTAGTAAAAAAAAGTGACACTTTTATTTTTTTGACACTTTTTTACGCAAGCGTGTGCCATCTTCGCGGAAAAACTTTTGACGAAGATGAAACGGAATTTTACTTTGCTTTTCACGGCGACGTCCCTCGTGCTCGCCGCTTCCTCCTGCGAGGATTGGTTTGACCCCCGGAACGCTGTTTCCGGCATTGAAATCAGTTTTGCCGACGACTGGTCCGCCCCCGCGCGGGCATCGGCGTCGCTGCCCGACACCAATGATTTCATATTGACGGTCAGGGATGCTGCCGGCGCCCTGGTCTTCGAGGGGAGTTACGGCAGCGCTCCCGCCACCCTGACCGTCGCGCCGGGCAGTTATACGGTGAGCGCGGTGTCGATGCGCTTCAGCGAGCCGCGCTTCGACGCCCCTTGTTACGGCGATACGCAGATTGCCGTCGTCGTGAAAGGGCAGACGGCAAAGGTGCAGCTCTGCTGTACCCAGCTCAACAGCGGCGTGCGGCTGAAGGTCGCGTCCTCCTTCCGCGATGCGTATCCGGACGGGCAGCTGCATCTGCGCAGCAACGAGGGACGCCTGTCCTATTCCTACGGAGAAACGCGTACGGCTTATTTCCTGCCGGGGACGCTGTCGCTGCTATTGACGCAAAAAGGGAGCGAACAACTCCTGCTGACCCGTACGCTCGAAGCGCGGCAGATGCTGGTGCTGGGACTGGGCGCGTCGACGAAGGAAGGGGTCAGTGGCATTGATTTACAGGTAGATACAGCGCGGACCTGGCTGACGGAAGAGGTTGTCATCGGCGGTGCGGCGGACGACAGGGATGCGGCGTACAGCGTCGGCGAGGTGGCGGCACACGCGGGGGAGAGCGGCGTCTGGGTGTACGGCTATATCGTCGGCGGGGATTTGACCAGCAGCAAATGTTCCTTTGCGCCGCCTTTTACGAGCCGGACGAACCTGGTGCTGGCGGCAAAATCGTCGGTCAGCGACCGTTCCGCCTGCATTTCCGTGCAGCTCGCTAAAGGCGATATCCGCGATGCGCTGAACCTGGTAGACCACCCGGAGAATCTTGGACGGCAACTCTATCTCAAAGGCGATATCGTGCCCGCCTATTACGGCCTTCCCGGCCTTCAGGCGCTGACGGACTTCGACTGGAAATGATGCACGAGATTTACCAGCAGGGAGCCGAGCAGGCCGGAGCAGAGGGAGCCCATCAGGACGGCGATTTTTCCCGCGTCGCGCAGGTGCGCCATCGATTCCGGGGCCAGGTTGGAGAAGGAAAGCGTGTCCACGAAAATGGACATCGTGAATCCGATACCGCCCAGGCAGGCGACAGCGAAAAACATTCCCCAGGAGGCTTTGGCGGGCATTTCGCCGGCTTTGAGTTTGATGGCCAGCCAGCTCAGCAGGGTGATGCCCACGGGCTTGCCCAGCAGGAGCCCGAAGAAGACGCCCATCCCGACGCTGCCCAACGCCGCGTCCCGCACGAAGATGTTAAAGTAGGACGGGTCGGATATCTCCACCCCGGCGTTCGCCAGTGCGAAAATCGGCATAATCAGGAAATTCACCCAGGGGGATAGCGCGTGCTCCACGCGGTAACTCATATCCATCGATCCCTGTGCGATATGGTGCAGCTGCCGCAGGCAGTGCTTCTGGGGGCCGTTGGGGAAGGGTTCCCCGTCGTCCAGGGTGTCGAACTGATCCACCAGCCGGATGAAATGATTCCGTTTGTGGAAGTACTGGGCCTTGTTGTAGCGGGCCTTCGCCGGAATGAGGAAGGCCATTACCACGCCGGACATCGTGGCGTGGATGCCGGAATAGTAGAAAAGCGCCCAGACCACCACCGCGCAAAGCAGGTAAGGAATCGTACTCTTTTCGCCGAGGCGGCGAAGGAACAGGGTAAACGCAATCACCGCGAGCGCCACCACCAGCAGGGGCAATTTGATGCTGCCGCCGTAAAAGAGCGCCACCACCAGAATGGCAATCAGGTCATCGGCGATGGCAAGAGCCGTCAGGAACACTTTCAGCGACGCCGGCACCTTGGGCCCGAGCATCGACAGGATGCAGACGGCAAAGGCGATGTCGGTCGCCGTCGGAATGCCCCAGCCGCTCGCCGCCGCCGTCCCGTGGTTCACCGCAGCATAGATCAGCGCCGGGAATACCACGCCACCGAAGGCCGCAATGACCGGCAGCATCGCCTTGCGCGGACTGGACAGTTCGCCGCAGGCGACTTCGCGCCGGATTTCCAGTCCGACGGTAAAGAAGAAAATCACCATCAGGATGTCGTTGATGAACTTCTCCACCGTCATATCGCGGGGGAAGGCAAAGTCCAGCACGCCATTCGGGCTGTGCATCTCCATCGTGAAGGTGGTATGCAGGAATCCGTGATAGGCCTCTTTCGTGAAGGGAAGGTTCGCGAGCAGCATCGCGACGGCCACGCAGACCATCAGCAACGCTCCCTGGAACCAGGGCCGCTTGCTGAGCCGTCCGCTGCGCTTGTTGAAAGAGACAAGGCTTTTGTTCCAGGTATAAATGGGAATGAGTTTCATTGTACTATTCGCCCCAGAGAATGTCGAAGCGGGGCTCTTTCCTTACCGTTTTCCTTTCGCCGATTTGCACCGCCAGCAATCCGTCGGGGCCCGGGACGGCCGCGGCGGACAGTTCACCCAGCGATTTGTCGCTGCAGTCGTACGCGAAAACCTTCCGTCCGCGGTTGCGCAGGACGAAGCGGTTCCCCTCGCGCAGGGTCAGCGGCTGATGCAGCAGGAAAGGGTGGTGCGCCTGCACCGTATCTCCTTCCCAAAGCAGATAGCCGAAGGTGACACCGTCGATACGGCCTTCGTCGGAACGCCGCAGGAATGCGGCGGGAGCATAGGTGTAACGCATCAGAATAGTTTTCCGGTGTTGAACTTCGCGGCCAGGTCGCCGGCGGCCCGCCGGGTCTGTTCGTCGCTCAGGGGCCGGCTCTTTTCCGCGTCGATTTCGGCCTTGTACTGTGCGGCGAGCTTCTTGAACTGCGCTTTGGTGTCCAGCGTGAAATTGCTGTTCTGGACCCAGGCAAAGTAGGAAGGTTCCGTCCGGTACACCTCCTTGGCCTTGCGCCCCTTGTGCTTGCCGAAGGCGATGACCGCATCCCCGTCCGCATCGAGCACGAGGCTGCCGGAGAAATCGACGCTCTTCTTGCCGGTATAGGCGGCAAGCGCTTTTACATCGTTCTTCAGGGTGTCCGGATAGCGGTCGAGCTGCCCTTTGAGGACAGCATAAGTGGCGAGCGTATCGGCCTCGGCGGTATGGGCGTTGTCAAAATCCTCGCCGCCGCAGTAGAAGCGGTAGGCGGCCCGCAGGTTACGCGGTTCCATCGTGTGGAAAATGGCCTGGACGTCCACCATTGCGGCATCGTGCAGGTCTACGCGGATATCCTTGTGCGCGAAGGTACGCGCGCGCTCCAGCTCTTCCGCAAGCATCGGAAGGTCGAATTTCGCGGAATTGAATCCGGCGAGGTCGGCGCCTTCGAGCCAGTCCTGCACCTCGTCGCAGACTTCGAAGAAGCGCGGGCAGCCGGTCAGCATGTCGTCCGTGACGCCGTTGACCGCCGATGCACCCGGGTCGATGGGGCGCTGGCACTGGCGCTCGTAGTCCCAGGGCTTGATGCGCCAGGTCTTGACGCGCTGCTCGCCGCCGGGGAACACCTTAACGAAACTCAGTTCGATGATGCTGTCCGAAGGAATGTTCAGTCCCGTGCTTTCGATATCGAAGAAAAGCAGGGGACGCTTGAGGTCAAGTTCCATTGCCGCAGCGTTTTAGGCGACCATAATCGGCATCAGGATGCCGCAGACCTTTTCGGTGGCCGCTTCTTCCTCGGAGGGGAGGATCAGCACGGAATGCTTGGCGTCGGCGAATTTGAGGACGATGGACTCGCAGCCCAGGTTCGCCAGGATCTCGATGAGGAACGCGGATTTGAAGCCGATGCTCAGGTCTGCGCCGTTGTAGTCGCACTCCAGTTTCTCGTAGGCGGCGAGCGCGAAGCCCAGGTCCTGCGCCGTCACTTCCAACTGCCCCTGGCGCAGGTCCAGTTTGATGTGGTTGGAGGACTTGTTGGCGCAGACGGACACGCGGCGTACCGTGTTGAGCAGCTGCTGGCGGTCAATCTTGAGGATGTTGGGATTGTCCTTCGGGATGACGCTCCGGTACTGCGGGTACTTGCCCACGATCAGGCGGCAGATCATCATCGTCTCTCCGAAATTGAACTGTACGGTCTGGTTGTCGAAGCGGATGACCACGTCGTTCTCCTTGTCCAGGATGGCTTTGAGTACGCCCGCGGGCTTCTTATGCAGGATGAACGACGCCTTGTCGGCCACTTTCGCGGCGGAAGTGGTGTAGCAGATGAGCTTGTGCGCGTCGCTGGCCACCAGGGTCGTGGAATCCGGCTCCATGTCAAAATAAATACCGTTCATCGCGGGACGCATCTCGTCGTCCGCGGTCGCGTAAATCGTTCCGCTGATGCCGTCGATGAGTTCCGTCGCCGGGAAGGATACCTCGGTGGCGTCCTCGGACGCGCCCTTGATGGCGGGATAATCCTCCGCAGGGAAATAGGGGAGCGAGGAATTACCGTTGTTCCAAATGCACTCGAAGGTGTTGTCGCTGCCGCTCTTGATGGTAATCGGCTGGTCGGGCAGCGCCTTGAGCAATTCCGTCAGCTGGCGCGCGGGAACGGCGATGCTGCCTTCCTTTGCCGTAGAACTCACGGGTACGACCGTACGGAGGGTAAGTTCCTGGTCGGAAGCGGTGAGGGTGAGTTTTTCGTCCTTGAGGTCGAAGAGGAAGTTTTCCAGGATGGGCAGGGTGGTCTTCGCAGGGATGGCCTTGGAGACGTCCATAATGCCTTTCAGCAGGGCTGCACTTGAAACAATGAATTCCATATCGTT
>CACYHC010000065.1 GCA_902774145.1 uncultured Bacteroidia bacterium | reverse complement strand
AAAGATAAATTCAAATCGGTTGACTCCAAAAACCTTTGTAATTACCTAACTTTCAATATTTTCAAAGAACTTTTATGATTTTTTAGTGGACACTAATGACCCTTCAGCGTTTTTTCCTCAATTCGGATATACCCTCTCCTAATACTCTCGCTCAATATTTTCTCAAACCGTTGGAGATCGAGAACATATCCATAGAGCTTAGGATCCTCTTCATAAGTTTGGGTTGTTTTGATGCCTCCATTCCCCAAAACGACAATCTGATTCGAGATTCTTAAACAATACAGACGCAGTTTCCCGCTCTCTAGAGGAAGAGCTTGAATATTATCGTTCATTTTCCCCTCCGGGCGGAAAAATCTCTCCAATGCCCCAATCCGCAGAATCGCCTGCAACGCAGCAATGATGCGCTGGTAATCTTGATTGAACGTAGCATTCTTTTCGAACTCGGCAACGAATTTTTCGAATTCTGTAGTTCCGTCAAGTTCAAAACTGATAGAATACAAAGAGGTGTTTTCAGAAGAGTTCAACAGTTCCACTGAGGTCTTTTTCTTAACAACCATACGACAAAGATAATTAAAAAACTTAACATACAAGCTAATTACGCCCGTTGGGGGCGTAATTGTCTTAATCATTCTGCAAAACTATTGGGTAGTTTGGCGTTAAACAATATCTTCAGTTGCAGTAGAATCAGATTTTTACGTTTTATAGACATTTTTGTACGTTTTATGTACAAAGCGACTCCACCGTTGTGGCAAAACAAGAATAATTACTAACTTAGCAGCGTCGTTTCCCCGAGGGAACGGCGCACATATAGCGAAAGTGTTTTCGCGTTGTCCTCGTACGAAATCTGGTAAATTTTGAGAGGGACGGCAACGAAACACTCCGCTCGATTTGATATGCATCTGGTTTTCTATATGCCAGACTTAATATCGGTCGGGTGTGGAGTATTGGTCGTTTTCCATTCTCAAGGTCCTACCAGAACCCCGTACGATGGATACGAACCGGCTCCACACTTTTGCCGCCCCGGACCCTTCCGGCCGCAGGCCGCCGCGACGGGTGCAGTACCCGAAGAGTCGCGCTTAGACCTCCGTCCAGTGGATTTGTACGCCGGAGCGTTCCATGCCGCGGAACCAGGTCATCTGGCGTTTGGCGAACTGGTGGATGGCGGTGGCCAGCAGGTCCCGCATCTGCGCGTAGTCCAGTTCCCCCTGCAGGTACAGCGTGACGAACTTGTATTCCAGTCCGTAGGACAGGAGCGTTTCGGCGGGGACGCCGCGCTCCAGCAGGCCGCGGATTTCATCGACCATCCCTTCGCGCAGGCGCTCGTCCAGCCGGCGGTCGATGCGGGCGTTCCGTTCCTCGCGCGAGACGAGTGTCCCGATAAAATACGGCCGCTGCGGCATTCCTGCTTCGATTTTTCGTTCTCCGGCGGTGGGGGCGCTGAGCGGCTTCCCCCCGGTGAAATCATAGCCCGAAGTGACCGCGTGAATGTAGAGTCCCGTGCCGCCGCATAGGATGGGGACGGCGCCGCGCGCGCGGATATCGCCATACGCCGCCTTGAAATCCTGCTTGTAGCGGTAGAGGTTGTACTGCTCGCCCGCATCGCAGATATCGATGAGGTGACAGGGGATATCGCCGTATTCTGCAAGGTCCTTGCCGGTGCCGATGTCCATGCCTCGGTAGACTTGCCGGCTGTCCGCGGAGAGAATTTCCGCGGGGAGCCCCAGCGCACGGGCCAGTTGCACCGCATAGCGCGTCTTTCCCGAAGCCGTGGGCCCGAGGACCACGACCAGGTCGCAATCGCCGTTGCGGAGCATTCCGGCGACGGTCTCAGGCAGGATCACCTCCGGCTTGGGCAGGGGAGCGGGTGCAGGTCTGGACATCGCCACAAAAGTACGAAAAAATCCGTATCTTTGCCGCCGTTATGCCCCGTTCGAAGAGCAAAGTGCAGATCAATAACCGGCGGGCGTCGTACGATTTCGAATTTATCGAGCAGTACGATGCAGGGATTGTGCTGGTCGGCACGGAAATCAAGTCCTTGCGGGCGGGGAAAGCCTCGCTCACGGATGCCTTCTGCTACTTCGTGAACGGCGAACTCTATGTCAAGGGGATGAACATCGCCACCTATTTCTGGGGCTCCTGGGGGCAGCACGAACCGGCGCGCGACCGCAAGTTGCTGCTCACCAAACGGGAACTGCGGCACCTTGCCCAGGCGGTGAAACTCAAGGGGTTGGCCATCGTCGCCGTGCGGGCCTATATCGCCGACAACGGCTACGCCAAACTCCACATCGCCCTTGCCCGGGGCAAGAAGGAGTACGACAAGCGCCAATCCATCAAGGAAAAGGATATCCGGCGCGAGATGGAGCGCGGCTAGTCGCTGAAACGCGACAGCGCCCGCATCCGGCTCACGAACTCTTTCGGAAGTTTCGCATTGCGCTTCCAGCCTTCATTCATCGCATTTACATCGATGCCTTTCAGGATTTCCTGCGCGGCGCGCGGGTCGCTCGACAGGCGGGAAGGCACGGCGGCGATATCCAGGAATTCAATTGCCGGGTTGGGCCAGTTCGTCTTGACTTCGTCGGTAACGGCGCGGATGCGGCCGAAGAGCCCCTTCTTCCCACGCAGCAGGGATCTGTCTGCCCGGGGATCGAAGCGGCATTCGATGGCCAGCGGCTCGGACGCGTCGGTTTCTGGAAGGTCGATGCAGACCGCGAGGGCCGCGCCGTCATAGCGCCAGGGGCAGTCGCTGCCGTTTACCTTGACCGAAAGGGGCGCGTAAAAACCGTCGAGAACAACGCTGATGCGGCGTTTGTCGCTCATTCCCGCGTAACTGCCCTTCCTTGCGTCGATGTCGAGCCGGAGCAGGGCATCGTCGGCGCGCTTCTCGATTAGCGTCGTCGCGAACTGCGTGTCGCAGGCCTGGGAAATGCCGTCGTCTTCATAAGTCGTGTAGGCGCTGTAGCCGTTGCCGGGGACGACCAGCAGGCGCAGCGCGTTCGACGGCTCCTGGAGGTTGCTGATGCCCTCCGCCGCAAGCGGAAGGACCGACCCCGCCTTCACGAACCAGGGATTTTCGTTCAGGGCATAGTACAACTGCACTTCGCTTCCGCCCGGGTAGATTTGCCCCGTTGTCATATCGTACCAGTCGCCGTCTTCGGGGAACCAGACGCTGCGGGCGGTCAGCCCCGTGGCCGTATCGGCGGGCTTGCAGAGGACGGTGGCGAGAATCCGCTCGCCGAAGTAGTGCTCCTGGTCATAGGCGTAGGCCTGCGGCGATTCGGGGTGATACCAATAGAGGGGGCGCACCATCGACAGTCCGGTGTCGTGACAGTAGCGGCTGCAGTCGTAGATGTAGCGGGAAAGGTCGTAACGGAGCCGGATGGCCGCCTTGAAGAAGTCGGCGAAGGCGGGGTAATTCCAGATGCGGCGCTCGATATCTGCGCTTTTGCCGGAGTGGACTTTGAAAATCGGCGTAAAGACCCCGTACTGCATCCAGCGCAGGAACAGTTCGGCGTTGGTGCCGAGGCTGCGTTCTTTCGGCGAGAGCATATGGCCGCCGAGGTCGTGCCCCCAGTAGCCGTAGCAGACATTCGACGCGGTGGCGGTGAACCAGGGCGTCATTTCCAGCGCGCTCCAGAGGATTTCCGTGTCGCCGGAGAAGCCCAGCTGGTAGCGATGGCTGCCGATGCCGCCCCAGCGGTGATAAATCAGCGGACGCGGGGCGTTTCCCCCCTGACGTTCCTTGTCCTTGAAGAAACAGTGATTGAGCCAGAAAGTGATGTTCAGGTCGGGCAGGTAACGGCTGGTCTTGAACTGCTGCCAGTCCAGCCACCAGAAATCGACGCCTTGCGCCTCCAGGGGGTGCAGGACCGAATGGAAATAGGCGTCGGCCCAGGCTTTTTGGGAGATGCGGAAGGGGACGGGCGCCTTTTGCCCCGGTTTTCCCACCGGTTTCTCCGTTCCGGCGTAATGCCAGGGCTGCGCTCCGTAGACATACCCCTCCGGGCCGTCATAGTCCCCCGTGCGCCCCAGATAGTCTTCTACGAAGGCGGCGTAGGGCTCCTCATAGGGATGGATGCCGCCGGCCGGGTGCAGGTTGAGCGCCGTCTTGAAGTGCAGGGCGTGGAGGTCGCTCAGGCAGGCTTCGGGGTCCGGGAAAAGCCGTTTGTTCCAGGTGTAGCCCGTCCAGCCGGTCCGCTGTCCGAATTCATCCTTGATCCGCTCACCGTCCCAGAGACTCCAGGTCTCGTGCCAGTCCATATCGATGATCATCACATCGGCGGGGATGTCCTCGCGGCGCATCTTCCGCGCCATTCCGAGGAATTCATAATCCGCATAAGACCAGTAACGCGACTGCCAGAAGCCGAAGACATATTTCGGCAGCATCGGTACTTTCCCGGCGATTTTCGTAAAATCCTGTACCGCCTGCAGGTAATCGTGGCCGTAGGCGAAGAGATAAAAGTCCTGGCGGTCACCTTCCGGGCGCGGAGCCACCCATTCGCCCCAGTCGGAAACGTCCTTGACCAGCAGGTGGCGGGTGCTTTCGTCAATGAGCGCCCAGCCGTCCCGGGAAATCACGCCCTTGTCCATTTCACCGCCTTTCAGGACATCTTCCCGGTTTCCACAGCGGTCGAGCGTGCGCGCCGTGCCGAGCAGGTTCCCCTTGTCCTCCTTTCCGGGATGCCACTCGCCGCTCATTTTTCCGGCTTTGTCGCCGGGCATCAGAAAATGGACGCTGAGGTTCTTGCCGTCGAATTTCCCGTTGTCTTTGTAGGTCAGGGTCAGTTTCCCGGTACTCAGGCTGAGTTTTTTGCCTTTGATGTTGTATTCGAAGGCGGGGACGGGCAGGCGGCGGTTGACGATGCCGAGTGTCGCACGGTCCTCGAAACGGCCGTTCTCCGCCCATTCCATCCGGATCAGGCGGTCCGTCAGTACGGTGAAGCGGGCGTTCCCGAAGGTGACGACAGCGGCCCCGTCCGGGACGGGAGAATAGGATTCCCGGGTGTTCGCCGTGATGCTTGTCAGCATAAGAATAGCCGTCAGGATGCTGCCTAGATGTACTTTTGCCTTCATAGTGATGAATTTTTTCGCATTTATTTGCGAATATAATCAAAAGTTTCTAATTTTGCAGTCCCAATGGGGTATTAGCTCAGTTGGTAGAGCGTTTGAATGGCATTCAAAAGGTCAGGAGTTCGATTCTCCTATGCTCCACGAAACAGACTGAAAATCAGTCACTTAAGACACTTACGCATAAATTTACGCATAAAACTCGCGAAATTTATGCGTAATTTCTTTTACTATCCTCCCCTATACTTTGATTGCTTTTGGGCAGGTCCGACCGGTGAACTATCCGGGAACCCGCCACGCCATACGT
>CACYHC010000064.1 GCA_902774145.1 uncultured Bacteroidia bacterium | reverse complement strand
CGATGTGCGGTCAGGAAGGTAATCTTCGCTTTTGGGTATGCCTTTGACTTGACCTCGCCAGTCTTGTCATTGAGGAAGAAGAGGCCGGTCTTGGCCAGGTGGAATCCGTCGAAGTTGTATCGGCCTATGAGCAAAATGGACGAGTTCTCCGGTTTTCCCTCGGCCTTATTGGATTCGAGAATCTGGCCGATGCAGCGCTCTACAGCCTGGGCACGGAGATAGAATTTGCCGCCCTTTCCTTCCGCCAACTCCTTATCGGCTTCTTCGGAGTACGCCTCGATGATAATCGGCCGCTGAATATGCTTCGGGCTGATGAGGGACTTCTGAATCTGCGATGAGTTCTTCTGGATGAAACTGCCGGCGATGTCGATTACCTCCTGGGAATTACGGTAGGTCTTGGTGATTTTCAACTCTTCGCCGTAGCCCATGATGTCGGAGAAGTGGGTGAAGAGTGTGATGTCAGAGCCAGCGTAGGCATAGATGGACTGCCAGTCATCTCCCACGGCTATAATCTTTGCGTCACAGACGTTAGAAAGCGCCCGTGCAAGGTCGAAACGCTGTCGGGATATGTCCTGGTACTCGTCTATGATAACGTACTTAAAATCGAGTTTCTCGCCGATTTCCTCCTGCTCCTGCAGTATCTTGGCGGAGTCATTTATCATGTCCTCGAAGTCCACGGCACCACGTTCCTTCAACTTCTTGGAGTACTCCAGATAACTCTGGTGACAAACGTCCAGGAAGAGTTTGGTGCGGACATTATCGGTCATCCGCTGCATCTCACGGAACTTGTCGGTATCGTAACCGTTGGTCTTGAAATTCTGGATGAAGGCACAAATGAGGCGAGTGAGTTTGAAGATGTATTTGTTCTCCTCCGTGGAGACAATCTTCTGATATACCTCCATATCGGAGCGGCGGTCCAGGACAATGCCTTTCTCCTTCAACTGGTCTTCCAGATGTTCAAGGAACGGACGTCCGTCATTGTAGGCAGAGAAGGTATATATCAACTCGGTGCCATGTTCACGATGGAAGAGAATCTTATCGTTGACTTCCTTCTTGTATCGATTCAGTTCCGTTTTGGAGTAGCGATTGTTCTTACCGTCCTCGGTGATGCCGAAATGCTCGATGTAGATGGTTCGATCTCCTTGCCTGATGACAAAATCAGGGGTATATGGCTTGTGAGAATGGCGGAATCCGTAAGGGTAGGGCCGCTCATATTCATAGTCAATCTTGTGTAAGTACAGGAAGTTTGCAATCATCACTTCCTGCGAAGAGCGAAGGGATTCGTAATTGATGGTGATGGATTTGCCTGTACGCTTATTGGTAATGGTCTCCACGTACTCGTTCATATTAGAACGCATGGTGGAGAAATCGGCCTTTGAAATGTAGTTGAAGAAGGCGTTAAGGTCATCTCCTTCGTATGGAGCATCGAAATAACTACCGAAGAAGAGGATCAGTTTATTCACCATATCCGACTCCCGGAGGACATCGTTCTTGAGGTAGTTATTGATGACATCAAACATATAGCCGCTGTCCACCACATTCTTCTTATCGGCATCCTGCTTACGGATGATGGCATAGCCGGTCTTATGGAATGTGGTGACGGGGCAATTGATTTTCAGTGCCTTGTTAATCTTATCTTGAAGTTCTCCAACGGCCTTGTTCGTGAAGGAGATGACAAGAATCTGCTCGGGTTTGACGCCCTTCTTCTCGACCAGGTACTTCACTTTGGCGGCCACCGTGGTAGTCTTTCCGGCTCCTGCACCGGCCACTACCAGCATATAGTCCTCATCCGCCTGTTGAGCCTTCTCGGAGGTCAGAAAGGTCGGCATAATTCCGCAGGAAAGCCTCGACGGATGCTGCTGGTATGGCGAACTTCTCGCAGTACAGGCCGAGAGTGGTTGCGGTCTTCTGATTCTGGAAGAAGGTGTTGATGTCCGCATACTCGTCAATCAGTTGCTTGTAGTCACTGCGAGCCAAATACCTGTCCTCAAGAAGGAGAGCATTCAAGCGCTGGGTGAACTGAAGCAGTTGGGCATACTCTGCTGTAGGCGCTTCTGGTATGACGATGGACGACTCCGGTTTCTTGGGAGCCTCTTTCGACTTGTTGCGCCTGTCGGAGAATATGCGGTTGAAGAAGGACATTCTAAATAATAGCCTCGATGGGTTTCCAGACTTTATCGTTAGTCATATCTTCAGTCCAGACGGTGTTGCTGATGTAGAGCTGAGTGCCTACGGCTCGGACAAAGCCCCAGTGGAGTTCGGGATGGCGGGAGCAATACTCTTTCAGAGCCTCGAACTTCTTGCCGGCGTACTTGTCGATGTTGTTGGAGGAACCGTCTGCGGTCATGCCGCCTTTGGCCTCCAGAATCCATATCTGGCCATCCGTGGTCTGAATGATGTAGTCGGGGTAGAAGTGGTTCCGACGGAAGGCACGGCGATAAACTAAGCTGAAGAAATCCTCTCCCTTATCACCGTTCTTATAGACGTGTTTCACCTTGTCGTAGCCCTCACACCACTCTTCGAACATAATCTCGGTGTAAGTGCGGTTAGGAGCAATCAGGATGTTATTACCGTAGTTATCATACACGTTCTTCTGATAGACCTTTGTGGCCTTCATCTTCTTGTGCTGATTGTAGTACTGGTAGGCCGGGATGCCCCACTGGGATTTCTTGATGGTGGTCTCTTTGATTTCTCCAATCTCGTTCAGGCTGATCTGCTCGAACACCTCGATAAGCCGTTCTTTGTTGTTGACCAGGAAGGCATTGTACTCACGCAGAGACATATCCGTGAGAAGCTTGTTCTTGCGCTCAAACTCTTTCTCCTCGTCGGAGAAAATGGGGTTGTAATAATCTCCAGGGCCAAAGAGTACACGAAGGGCATTGTTGGAGATATTCTCATCGACACCGATAGCAGCAGCGATACGACGCTTGGCGTCGCGGATGATGAAGCCATCGTCGTGATTGTTTATCTGGTGTTCGCCGCCGAAGATACTGTTCAGTTTCAGCATATCGTGGGTTGTACGGGCAACGCCTTCAATGGCCGAAGTCTTCAGTTTGGTGCCAAAGATATAGCCCTTCGTTTTCTCCATCTCATCCTTCTCCAGTAAACCATCGCCGTTCAGGTCGCAAGCCTTCAACATGGCCTTACGCACTACTTTGACGACAGCCTCAGGATTCACAGCAAAGCGGTCGCTTCCATCCAGAGACTCTTTCTCAAGAAGGATGTTGGGGGCTGTCAGTTTACGCCTGTACTGATAGGTGTAGAAGGAGTCCGAGAGGCTGGTGGTCATTCCCTCAGTAAACTCGTTATCCAGCGTGTAGAGGTAGCAATTATCCAGGAGTGCAAGACCGTAGTGCTTACGCTCAGGCATACGGCGGATTCGACCTACGGTTTGGATATTGAATCGCTCTGTGCCGCCTTCACGCAGTTTTACGAGAATCTTTGCGCGAGGGCAGTCCCAGCCAGTTGCAATGGCCTGCTTAAACAGCAGGAAGGCATATTGGCCGTCGAGGTTGCTAATCTGTTCTGGATTGTCAGGATGGTCGCCACTGAACCAAGAAGCGACAAGTCCAGAGGTTTCCGGATACCCCATATCTGTAAGAGCGTCCTTCACTCGCTTAATCCAGTCTTCCCGTCCATTCGGGAACTGTATCAGGACCAGGGGGCGAATCTTCAGCCCACGCTTGTCGTATTCAGCCAGGATCTCCTTGCGCTTCTTGTCTGCCAACTCAAGCAGCTGGAGGTCGTCGTCCAGATTGTTGTTTTCCTGGATGGCCTGTGAGACGCCTTCATTGATGGAAATGCCAGAAGCAATCAATCCTGCAGCAATGACTTCGTCGTCCTTGATTTCCTCAACAGCATCACCCTTGCTGACCGGAGTAGCGGAAATGCGGAGCACATGAACAGGCTGGATATTGGCAACATATTCGTTGGCCGTATCGCGGTATTTATGCTCCTCGTCAATGAGCATAAAGATGTCAATCCCGTCGTTGTGGCAATGCAGGACTTTTGTCATCAGGTCTTTATGCTCGCCTTCACGCAGGACGACATTTGACTTCTTGTTTATCTTATCCCAGTTGATGAAGTATACACGACCACGGGGATTTGGCTCGCTGATAAAGTCATATACATCACCATCAGGAATACCAGAAGTAACTGCTTCGAAGGTGTCCTGAGACTGCCTCTCGAGTCCGCCGGCACCCGGGCAAAGCCAGAGAAAAACCGTGTTCGGATTCTCGTCCAGGTAGTCATCAATGAAACGGCTGACAAGAACTGTCTTGCCGGAGCCGGTAGGGGCATAAAGGATCACTTCGTAATGGTCAGCACATTTGCGAAGAAGACTCTCCTCGTGCTTTGACTGGAAAGGAATGATATCGCCTGTAAACATTATTCTGCTGCCTCCCTGAGTTCTTGACCGAAGAATTCCCTCGGAATGTATTTGTAGCCTATTTCTTTCAGCGCCTTGAGTTCCTCGGTGCTGAATATGATGTTCTGGTTCACCCAGACTCTTTTAATATGAGGACGAACGTCTGAGCTGAGGATGGTGCGCTTGAAGTCCTCCTTGTTCAGAATAAGGACGTTCTTCACGTTATCCACCTCGATGGCGTTCTGGAGTTCTATCATCTCCTTTATATGCAGGCACAGTGCATTGCTAAGGAGATAGTCTTCCGGTTTGCGTGGAGTCCAACTACACTTGAAGAACTTCACGTTTGATTTGAATCCATCAGCTAAAACTACTTCTGTCCCTGGTACGGAGATGTAATTACCCTTCAAATCCTGACCTTTTATATCTTTCCCTTCGATGCTACATACCGTCCTCGGCCATGTGACATATTTTGCTATTCCGTAGCGCTCCCACTCTTCATCGCCTTGTTTTAATCCTTTTTCGCTAAGAGTTTTGGCTTCGCTGGCCGAGACTTCATTATTGGTGACAATAATGCACTTACGATTCCCGCTATCCTCAGCATTCAATAGATTGACCGCATGTAATGTCGTCCCTGAACCAGCAAAGAAATCAACTATGACAGCATTCGGTTTGTTGCTCACAAAGAAACGAATAGCATCATGAGTTGCATAGAGAGATTTCGGGAATGTGAAGCGCTTTTCGCCAAGAATATTACCCAACAAACGTGAGCCATATTGAGTAGCATCATGGGAGGCGATCTTCCAAATATCACCCGGAATTGCCATCACGTCATCGGAGTCATTATCTTCAGTTAGTAACTCGTTATTGATGCCGCGACCTGTAACAGTGAACTCGCCGTTTACAATCTTTGAGTATTCACCATCTTTCAAGATATAGACAGTAAAACCTCTCTCTGGATTACCTCCAATCTTAACACGTCCCTGATTCATTCGAGTTACGAATGTATCTGTTGACCACTGCCAGTTCCCTTCGGTGCCGTTTTGCCTTATAGGAAGAAGAGCAAATAAACCATCAATGGCAGGAGCCTCTGAAACACCAGGAGCAAGAGGCCGTCCCAGGCATTCAATTTTACCGTTTGATGGATTGATATAAATCGGATAGAAACCACCAGGCGAATGACGTCTTTCGGCATTTGTTCCAGATCTCTTTAGAAGGTCCCATCTCACATTGCCGGTATGGGTTCTGCCTTTACTCGATACCCATTCTCTATCCAACTTGACCCTTTCAGGAGCAGCTGAACCATTCATCACAAAGAAGATGTACTCTCCACTACGTCCAAAACCGCCTACACGAGCGACATTCGCAGGATTAATCATGGTGCTAATCATCTGAATCCTGGCTTCTGGGAAGAGTTCCTCAAGCAGGCACCCCAGTCGCAAATACTCTTTCTCGTCAATCGTACAGATTAACACAGAGTCTGATGGATTTAGCAAATCTTTCGCAAGGAGCAGGCGATTCTTCATCATCGATAGCCACTTGCTATGGCGATATACATCAGTGCCGTCAACGTAGTCATTATTATACTTCCAATCCCTTGCACCAGTGTTATATGGCGGGTCGATATATATGCAGTCCACCTTACCCTTGTGCGTCTTATGGAGAAGATATAGCGCTTGTAGATTGTCGCCTTCAATGATGAAATTCCAGGGCAGTGAAGCATCTTTGCAAAGGCGACGCTCAGGATCTGCTGTAAGAATCGGAATGTTCTCCTTCAGGAGGTCATCCACCTCTTCGGAATGCTCCTCCCAGACAAGGCCGTATTTCTTGTCTCGGATATGATTCTCTATCTCGTTGAAGGCCTGGATGGAGGCATCGTCGGAGTGGGACTCCTTGAGGCTCTCCAAAAAGGCAATCATCTGGTCTCGCTTTATTTTGGACAGGTTGGCCATATTTAGTGCTTTCGGATTGAATGTACAGTCATAACTTACAAATTTAGCGATTTTCACCGAATTAACCAGCAGCAAAGTGTAAGACCTTGATTCTAAGACAAAAAACAGCCCCGGTTTTTGGCCGGGGCTGCGAAGCAGTTACCGCTTTCGGTATAGACCTCGAGAGACTTTGTCAAGCCGGGTGTCTACCCATTGCCGGATGTAACGCTCGGCAGTTGGAATAGACAGGCCCACCTCCTGGGCTATGGCCTTGAAGTCCTTTGCTTCGAATTCTTCCGGGAGGGCGTCCCAGAATGCCTTCAACAGCAGGGGCTCCTTGGCCTGGCCAGTTGCGACCTTCGAGGTTGAGGAGGGGAGTTCCTTGATGACACGCAGCATGTGCTGCTGGAGCACTTCGCTGATAGCCATCGCGGTCTGGTAATCCTCGTCACTGCAGATGCGTGGACTTTCGGTGTCGCCATCTTCCCATATCCGCAGCGCTGACAGAATCATCGCTATGCGGTAGGTGCTGGTGGCGAGTCGTCGTACCGAGGCCACGGTGTCATCGCCGAACAAGCCCACGTAATCGGCCTGGAGCAGGGCGAAGTGCTTGTTGAAGGCAACTCCCTGCTCGGGCGTCATCTGGAACTTGATTTCGGGCAATTCCTGCAGCGTGTGGAAGAATGCCAGGTACTCTTTGCCTAACTTCTCGAAGAACTCGTCCAGGGGCTCTCCATCGCCTTCGTCGAGCACGTCGATCCATTCCGTCTTCTTGTCCAGGTAATAGAACAGGAAGCGGCTGAAAAGGCCGTTTTCGACGCTTGACATCAGGTTCACGACCTGCTGGGGAGTGCCGGAGAGGACGGTGGACAGGCGTGGCTTCTTGATGTTGACGTACTCGCGCTGGGTGCGTCTCAGATACGAAATGGACTCGTGGTGAAACGCCTTGCCCGAAGGTGGAGGCAAGGGTGTCTCCTTCCGTCTCGAACATCAGTCCCTGCTCGCCGTTCTCGTTGAGGGCCTGGTATATGGCCGTCGAACTGCTGTTGGCGGGTAGGAAGAGAAGCCGGATGGGCGGGGGAGTCGGCTCCGGTATGCCTTCGCCTCTCTTCTGCCGTTTATAAATCTCCTTGTCCTGGCGGTACTTCTCCTCTTCAATCTCCGCCTGGGCGCGAAGTTCGTCGTGGATCGGCTCCACAAGGGACTTGCACAGGTAGAGTCGGCCCTTTCCGGTACCGGCACGAGCCGTGACGAAAAGGTACATGTTGGGGAAGATGTGCCGCTTTGCGTAGATGCCAGATATGCTCGGCAGGCAGGCGGAAATCACCGCCAGGGAGCCGAGGATAAGCATATCGGCATCGGCATCCGAGTCGCTGACATCCGCAATCCGCTCAAGGAAGCGGGGTAGCGTGCCTTTGACGGCAGAGTAGAAGGTGGGCATCAGGAGCCGTTCGCTACCATCACTTCCATCGTTTCCATCAGTTCCATCAGCCTGGACTTGCGAGAAGTCCGGCATATCCTCTACGGATTCGGGCTGTGATTGTATTGATGGTTGTGATGGTAATGATGGAATGGAGACGCTGATTCCGTGGTCTTTTGCCAACTGGTAGAAGGAACGGATGGTGACGCCGGTGCCGTGAGACCGCAGGCACTTGTCGTACTGGCGGTCACATTCGGCCTCGTCGTAGTCCGGGTAGAAGCGGCTGAGACGGTGGAAATAGTCCCGGCCATTCTCTCCGTATTCTTCTGAGAGGGCAAAGCCCAGTTTGACCCAGTCACCGTAATCGGCTGTGATGTCGATGCCGGCGGCTTCAATCCGCTGCGTGACCTCCTCGACATCATCCGAAGGGGAGATGCCGGGCTGCTGCGCCTTTCGCGGACGTGGTGCTGGCTTGGGCTCTTGCTCAAGCCACTTGTCGTAGAAGTTATCGCTGGGCATTGAAGGGCACATATTTAGGGTTGATGTACGCCTGCGGGTCGTGGGGCAGGAAACAAGCTCTGGAGATGTCCTTGCATTTCTGGTCGGGAACCAGGCCGTATGTCGCCTTCACATAGTTGGTGATGGCGGCAAAGACTTGCTGGTATGTGTGGCAGCAGGTCCGGATGGGGACGATCCATTTGATGCCTTGTCCGGAGGGGCTGGTGAACATCAGCGCGGTCTCGAACTCAGGGTCTGCAAGGAACTGATTGCGGTACATCTGAACGTTCGGCACGTGGTCGAAGTCCAGGCATAGTAGATCGGTGGGGAAGATGAGCTGTGCATCGTCCCTAACGGTGAAGGTGCCTCCGAAGGTTACGTAGTCGAAGTTCTTGGCCTTGTAGGCATCGGCAACCTTCTTGTCCGGAATGGAGCGCAGGCGCTCGGTCTGCTCTTTGGCGTAGTCGCCCTTGATGTACGCGTAGGCGTCATACAGGGAGATGGCCTTGAGCGGAGTGGTGTTCCAGATCGGCTTCCGATAGAAGGAGAACTGTGGACCAAAGACGAGGCGGGGCACTTCCTTGAGGTTCGCTTCCGGGGTACTCATAGACGGCCCTCCCGCTTTTGGTTAACGTAATCCACGGCGGCCTCCTGCATCTCATCGTCGGTCTTGTGATAGCCGCCGGCGAGCCAGGCGTCAATCTCGGACTTCAGGAAGCGCAGGCGCTTACCGTCCTTGTGATACGGGACACGCCGAAGCGTGACCCAGTCGTAGACCGTCTTCTTGGCGGGACGATCCGGGTGGTAGGAGCAAAGTCCGTCTACGTCCATCCATTGGTCTTGGACGGGCTCTGCAACAGTGAGTTTTTCGACAAGGGCAACCAGGCGGTTGACCTTCTCTTCGAGGATGTCCAGTTTGGTGGGCATCGTCTCGAGGGTGGTTGGCGTATTTGCCATAATAATTACCCTTCGCAGGCTTCTCCTTGCTACTCGGTGGTCCTCGTAGGGAATTAAGTTACCAAAGGTGGAGCAGCAATAGTTAAATCACCTCTGCAACTTACACTGCAAAGATGATTGAAATACAAGGGTTTGTTGCCGTGAACCGGTTACGTGAACCCCCTTGCAACCGGTTGCAACCTGTTATTTCTGGTATTTAAGCTCGATGTCGATGTTCAGATTCTTGAACAATTCATTGACCTTTTCGATCTCCGTTGCCTGACGACTATTGAAAGTATCGGAACCGCTAATGTCAGTTCGAAGTCGATTCGTAGAGTAGTTGGTGAAGTATGCTATAAGTTTAGCCTCATCAAGAAAGGTGTAGTCTTTCTGTCCTGGCATAACTTTCTTGATAAGAGCATGGAGAGCAGCAGCGGTTACCCTGCGCGTCCTCACGCCGACTTCATCATTTTTCGCATCTGCGTCATCCTCTTTGTCGAGATTCTCCGCGCTCAATTGCTCGACCTGTTTCACAAGTTCCGCCATCTTCTTCTCATTATCATCAGCGATGCCTTTGATTTTATCCAATTCAGCATCTGTTTTGGCGATATGAGCCTTCATGCGCTGGTTCTCTTCTTTGAGGGCCTTGTTTTCTTCCTTGAGTTTATCGGATGAAGCTGATTTTTCCTGTTTAGCGGCCGCATTTGCACTCTTAACCCGGATGTCCACAATCTTCTTCAGATTAGCGAAGAATGTCTTCATATCACGCATATCAAAGTCCGCTAAGGCCGATGAGGCTCTGTCCATATGAAACCGGGCTTCAATAGCAGAAAGAATCTCCATCTGTTTTTGCGGTGTCTCACCTTGATTGACTTGTTTCTCGACCTCGTCTTCTTGGAAGCCCTTAGTTATGATTTTCCAGTCAACGGTCGTGACATCCTGGATGATCGTGTGTTCAAGCGTCAGGTCATCGACGAGGTAGAAATAATGCTTTTCGCGGAGTTCCTGAACAAGTTTGCGGAAAGTCTCATTGTAACCAGGGTCACTCGACCATCTATTGCTCATAAGGTAGCCCACAGACTCCATGAAACGCTCCAAATTCTTGGGTAAAGCCGTACACAATTGAAGCATAACGAGAGCAGCCATAAAGGTATCTGTTTCGTCTTGTTGAGTATGTGTCGGCCCGAGGACTCTACTTACATACTCTATGTAGTCCTTTTGGAAGTTTCTTTCTGGATGCTTGTCCTCAGATGCTTTAACGATAATTATACGAGCCATTTTTAGTATCTCCTCAATTCCATCATTGCGAAAATACCATTGCCTCATTCCATTGATTGTAATAAACCGTTCATAGATACCTTCAGCAATCGGGTCATTATCGATCATATCGTCCAAGGTCCAAGCCTTGATGGTGCCAATCTTGTCTGTCATATTGCGTCCGTGTTATTTGTTATCCTTTATCCTTATGCGTTCAACTGCGTCTCTCTTGCTCTTGTCCACGATGTCGGCGTAAATCTGCGTCGTTCCGACGTTGGCGTGAGTGAGCAGGTGGGAGACGGTGTATATGTCGGTGCCTTCGTTGACCTGGAGGGTGGCGAAGGTGTGACGGAAGCAGTGGAAGGTGATGTGCTTGGTGATGCCGGCATCCTTGAGCCAGTCTTGGAGCGGCTTCTGGGTGTAGTGGCGCTTGAGGTCCTTGAAGACGAGTCCGGTGCCGGGCTTGCCGCAGAGTTCATAGGCTTCCTGGGAGAGAGGAAGTGTGGCCTCTGTGTCGGTCTTCTCGGTCTTGATGCGGATGCACCAGCCTCCGTCGGTCGCTTTTACAATGTTGCTCCAATTGAGGGCGAGGATGTCGCTGATACGTAAGCCGGTGAGGCAGCTGAACAGGGAGGCGTTCTTGAGATCGGGCGTGTCGCAGGGCGTGGCGGCCAGTTGGCGCACTTCTTCCAGCGTGAGGAACTCCCGGCGGCCATCTACGGCATCGATGGTCTCCAGGTAGTCGTTGACGTTCTCCTGCAGCAGTTTCTCCTGATAAGCGATTTTGAGGAAGCCGCGGAAGGTGGACCAGTATCCGGCTGCGGAGTTCTGGGCGAGCTGTTTGTCGGGGTGCTTGAGCTGCTTGGCATTCAGCAGGTATTCACGGAAGCCTTCGCAGAAGGGGACGGTGATGTCGCCCATCTTGCATACGCCGCCGCAGTAGTTGCTGAAGTGGTCGTAGACGCGAATCCATTTCTGGTCTTTCGTGTCCAGCTTGGTTTTGAAGTAGGCGAGGAAGTCCATCTTCAGCTTGGTCTTGTCCAGGAAGTCGTACTGACCGCGAATGATGGCCAGTTCGCGCTCGGACCGGATGGCTTCGGCCTGGGCTATCTTTTCTTTGTTGGCGTCCTTGTCGCTCTGGAAACGGGGCTTGTTTACGAGGTATATGCCCAGGTATTCGTGCCGGACGTACTTGCGTGAGTGCGGGTCTCTCAGGGGCGGGTAGAAGTCCAGATACAGGGTAATCTTGCCGCTTGGCAGCAGCCGCTTTCGAAGTGTTACTTTAGTTACTCCCATTGTCGCTTATCTTTTTGAAGAGTTTATCCAATTCGTCTTTCTTGTACCAGACGTAGTTGCCTTCCGTCCGGACTTTGGTCACGCCTGCGGCCTGCGTTTCTTCGCTGAAGCGCTTCTGGCCGAGGTGGTAGTATTTGAGTGCGTCGCCGCTGCGCATGTAGTTCTTGCGGATTTCAGCGGGGATTTTCGGGGTTTTGTCTTTGAAGAGGCGGTCGAGGTCCACAATCCGATAATAGACACGGTTGCCCTGGCGGATGCCTTCAACTCCGGCCTCGTTTGTTTTGTCGTAGAAGGTTTGCTGGCCAATGCGGTAGTGCTTCTTCGCCTGGTCAACGGTGAGGTAGTTCTTGTCTCTGTCACCTTGAAAGATGTGCGCCTTCTCCCATTCCTTCTTGCTCACAAGCAGCGTCCGTCCTATACGGCGGCAGGGGATGGCTTTGCGACGTGCGAAATCGGAAATGTATTTGCGGGCCAGCCCTTCCTTATTTATAAGGTCCTCCGCATCGATCCATTCGTCCGGATTGTAGACCGGCTTGGGTTTGAACATCCGTTCGATGTCCGGCTTGGGCAGGAAGGAGACGCCTTTGATGAGTTTGGGTCTGATGCCTTCTTCTTTTAGGCATTTGTACAGCCAGCGCTCGGATATGTCGTACTTGCTCAGGACATCGGCCTTTGAAATAAGCGAGGAGAAGTCGCCTTTCGTAGGCTTGGGCTGCATCTGGGTGCTTGTCTCGAGTTGTTCGATGGGAATCCTTACGGTACGAGTGGATACGCGCAGGGGAGTGAGTTCCCCTTGCTCGATCCTGGCATACAGAGTGGGCCGGCTTACTCCGAGAAACTTTGCGGCTTCGGAAATGGAGAGATGTGTCTTGCCTTCGAGCGCCTCCCGAGCGGCGGAGGTTTCGATGCGAGCCTTGCGGGCCTTACTACGGGCTCGCTTCTTTCGCATCTGGTGCGTGTTCCGGCAGGTATCTGAGCAGTACTTCCGCTTTATGAGGTCTGGGACCTCGGTTATGCGGTTTTACCTCTCCAATTGGGTACAGGTTTGTAAATCTATGTAAATCCGTGTAAGGTTCTGCACTTTGGCGTGACACCTCCACTACCTTGAACCACGCGTGGTTCAAATGTGGTTCAAATATAGCAAAAAAATCCCGAATTAGACCAAACTAACCGGGAAAAGTTTTCAACATTTTTCAGTTGATTATGTGAGAGTTACGCCCTTTTGTACGGAGTGTGTGGAGGGTGTTTCGGTGTACTTATTTTCCGATGCAGAAATTAGACTGACCGTTCAATCAGCGAGTTACGAGAAACGTGGTACAAATACGGTACATATTCCGACAAAACAAGGATAAACAACCATTATTGCTTCATGATAGGGAAGTCGTCACTATTACTCTTGGAATCCCGCTGCTCGATGTATGATTGTTCCTGACGACCTATACTATGACGATCAATCACGGTCTTAAAAGACCTAGCGTAATTAGGCAAGGTATAAACATCAGCCAACTTGGCTTTCAACATCTCATCTAATATCTCTTCCATTATCTCCGGAGGTGCCGGTACACCATATAACGCAGAATGCAGTCGATTGATTTTCCCTCGAATGTCCATCTGTGATGCTGCATAGTAGCAAATGCCTAAAAGAAACTGTTCAAATACATCCTCCGGCATACACGATATTCTCTCATTCTCAGTTCCGTTATTAAACACTACTTCTTGCGAAGGGGTAAACTGAACTCTCCCTCCCAAGAAAGTGGATTTCTTCTTTGCTGCAGGATTGCCATTGTACATAATTAGAAGATACTCATCTATCATAAGGATGGCAGTCTCTTTCTTTGATTCCATTATAGCTACTGTAGCACCTGGATACCGCTTTGAATAATCAAAGCAGCGGAATAGCGCATACTGAAGATTTGTTCCGTCAATACTCCTTTTCAGCAATACACGTCGAAGCTTTTTCTCAAAGTCTGCATTAAGACTATTGCCGAGATGACAAGTGACAGAGCATCTCCAAAGAATAGAGCACCAAAACAACATAGCATCCAATCCTGATGATTTGTTGTTGGTAATGAGCGAGTCAGGTTTACCCTTCAAATCTATGCTTTTTGCGTAGCTACTTTCAAGTTGAGAGAACCAAGATTCACAATCGGAACATAAAACGTGATCAAGCATATCTGGGTTAAACCTGGATTCCATCATGCTTTGATCATCGGTATACTCTTCGCGTACTTCTCGATAGATGCTGCGTCCAAAGTATGTCTTTACTCCGCTTGAGCGAATTTCAAAACCAACCTCATGGTCTCTTTGTAAGCATCCATCGTGAGAGTTGATGCGTTTCATGAGAAAAGACGGAACGATATGCGAGCCCGTTTTATTGGCTCGCTCACGCTTACAAAGTAAACACTTACATCTTTCATTCCGTTCCATCATA
>CACYHC010000063.1 GCA_902774145.1 uncultured Bacteroidia bacterium | reverse complement strand
TCCATTGTCCTTTAGTTAAACTTTCAATATCGGCATAAATTTACTATTTTTGTCGTACATACCTTGATGCAGAAAACTACGCTGCAAATCTAAGGTTTGTACTATGGCAGAATTCCCAAGCAAAAACTGGACGGACTACGAGCTGTTGGACAGCGGAAACGGCGAAAAGCTGGAACGCTTCGGCGCGTATGTACTGGCCCGCCCGGAGCCGAAGGCGCTCTGGAGCAAAAGCCTGCCGCAGAAAGAATGGGACCGTCTCAGCCATATCCGCTTTAAGCCCGGCGCCGGATTCGGACGCGCGGGGAAAGAAGACAGCGGCACCTGGGAACGCCTGAAAAAGACCGACGACCAGTGGTACATCCGCTACAACGGGGAGCAGGAAGGCCTGCAGCTGAACCTGCGGCTCGGGCTCACCGCCTTCAAGCACGTGGGCGTCTTTCCCGAACAGGCGCCGAACTGGGAGTATATTTACCGTGCCGTCCGACGGATGACGCCCGGGGGCACGGTCCCGAAGGTACTGAACCTCTTTGCCTATACCGGAGCGGCGTCGCTCGCGGCCAAGGCGGCCGGCGCCGAGGTAACCCACCTCGACTCCGTGCGGCAAGTGGTGACCTGGGCCCGGGGAAATATGGAGTCCTCCGGCCTGGACGGCATCCGCTGGGTGGTGGAGGACGCGATGAAATTCGCCCGCCGCGAACAGCGTCGCGGAAACCGCTATCAAGGCATCATCCTGGACCCTCCGGCCTACGGACACGGTCCTGACGGGGAAAAATGGAAACTGGACGAATGCCTTTTCGAGATGCTCCGCACCGTCAGCGGCATCTTGGACGAACACGGCTTCGTCGTGCTGAACCTCTATTCCAACGGCTATTCGGCGCTGCTCGGCGAGACCGTGATGCGCGAAGCTTTCGGCAAGGGCGGAAAAATGGAAAGCGGGGAGCTCGCCCTGCTTGACCGCTTCGGCAAAGCCCTCCCGCTTTCTATTTTCGTGCGGCTGGAACGCTAGGAAGCCGCAATCTCCTTGACCGTGGCGGCAAACGCCTTTTCCAGGTCGTCGGCGCGCTTTTCCCCGTCCGGCGCAAGGCCGGTTTTCGCCATATCCTTGAGCGTGTCGGAAAGCAGGTAAATGTAGTTCCCGCAGGTTTCGACCTCATCCTTGGCGTAATCGTAGAATTCGAGGTAGAAGCGCGCGTCGGCGAGCAGGCAGGCGGAAAGTTCGTCCACAAGCGCCTCCGCATCCTCCCGGCGTCCGAGCAGGTAATACAGACGGATCATTTCCACCACCATATAGTCGTTGGTGGTAAAGCCGACGGGAATCGCATCCAGCGGGTAATCGCACATCACCTCACGGCACTTGTCCAGCATCTCCAGGGCACGCCCGGTCTCGCCGGCCTTGAGGAAGGCCTTGGCACTGTTCACGAATACCATCCGCACGGACATCACCCCGAGGTGGGTGTACATATTCTGGTAGTCGATGAAATAGTTCCCCGCGGCAATCGCGTCCCACTTGTATGCCTTCGTCATCAGGTTGTAGAGCTTCTCCGTATCCACATAGCCGATATCCGTGCTCTTGACCGTATTGCGCCAGGGCACGAGCAGATAGGAATAACCCACGAACTCCAGGTAGTTCCGCAGGCCGACGGCCAGGTCGCCGCCCATATTCAGCATATGGATGGGGCGGTCCCACTGGTAGCCGGAAAGCAGGTCCAGCATAAAGAGTTCGGGCTTGGTGAGGTAATTCTTGTTCGGCGAAATCTCCAGGACGATTTCATCCTGGATGCGTTCCGCATCGGCGGGAGAAGCGATGCCGCTGCGGATGGCGTTGGCCTTGTTCACCTTCACCGCAATCTTGCGCGAGCAGAGGTAGTTCATTCCGCGGTACTTGAGCTTGGGATTGCGGAAGACCGCCATCACCTCCTCGATGGGCGTCACGGCATTCTTCGTGTCGTTGATCAGCACATACTCGTTGGTACCGTAGAGGTACTGCTCGGGGCCCACCTGCAGGGGCAGCGGGGCGGACTGGTTCACGGCCCACTTCATCTGGTCGATGTGCCAGTCGGTGCCCAGCAGCGAGGTATTGCAGATGCGCACGTCCGGCCGCACGTCCTCCACTTCCTGCGCATACCAGACGGGGAAGGTGTCGTTGTCGCCATGGGTAATCAGGATGCCGTTCGGCCCCACGGAATTCAGGTAATTCGAAGCGAGTTCCACCGCGGTGCGGCGGTTGCTGCGGTCGTGGTCGTCCCAGTTCTGGGCCGCCATCAGCGCGGGAACGCAGAGGGCGGCGAGCGTCAGGGCCGCACTCATCGCCGCAGACTCCTTCTTCTTGAGCAGAATCGGGAGCCAGTGCGCGAGCGCCGCGACGGCCATACCGCACCAGACGCTGAAGAAATAGAAGGATCCCGCATAGGCGTAATCCCGCTCCCGCACCTGGTAAGGCGGCTGGTTGAGGTAAATCACGATGGCGATCCCCGTCATGAAGAACATCAGAAACACCAGCCAGCAGCCCCGCTTGTCACGGTCGAACTGGAAGAACAGGCCGAGGAGTCCCAGCAGCAGGGGCAGGAAATAATAGTGGTTCTTGCCCTTGTTTTTAGCCAGAAGTTCCGGCGCGTCGCTCTGGTCGCCCAGGCGGTAGTTGTCGATGAACTTGACGCCGCTCTCCCAGTTTCCGGCAAACAGGTCTCCGGGAGACTGCCCGTGGACCTCGTTCTGGCGCCCGACGAAATTCCACATAAAGTAGCGCCAGTACATCCAGTTCAGCTGGTAATCAAAGAAGAACGAGAGGTTCTCCCCCATCGTCGGCTTGCGGTGACGGTCCTTGCGCATCACCCGGCCGTTCATATAAGTCTCGTAGAATTTGACGTACTTGTCGTCGCCGCCGTTCCACATCCGCGGGAAGAGCATCTTGTCCGCGGCCTTGTATTCCGCCTCCACCGGGCTGTCCACCTTGACATATTTGCCATTCAGGGGCGCCCAGTACTTGCCTTCCTTGATATCGTAAGCCGCGTCGAAATACTGGCCGTAGAGGAGCGGGGAACTGCCGTACTGCTCGCGCGAGACATAGCGCACCAGCGTGAAGGCGTTGTCCGGCTGGTACTCGTTGGTGGGGGTCTTGGCGCAGGAGCGGATAATCACCACGCTGAACACCGAGAAGCCGATAAGGATGCAGGTCAGGCACAGCAGCGCCGTATTCCAGAATACCTTACCCTTATTATAGGTGGAGAAAATCCCCCAGAAACAAAGGGCGAGCACCGCCACCATAAAGAAGGCCGCGCCGGTGTTGTAGGGCAGTCCCAGGACATTCACGAAGAAGAGGTCCGCGTAGGCCGCCAGCTTGGGAACATAGGGCACGACGATGAAATTCACCACGCCCAGAATCAGCACGCCCACCAGGAAAATCTTGACGAACTCCCAGAACGTGAACGGCGCGTCCTCCCGCTGCCGGTAGTAGTACATAAAGACCAGGGCGGGGATGGCCAGCAGGTTCAGCAGGTGGATGCCGATGGAAATGCCCATCAGGAAGGCAATCAGCACGATCCAGCGGTTCGCGCCCGGCTCGCCGGCGTGGTCGTACCAGCGCGTCATCGCCCAGAACACCAGCGCGGTGAAGAGCGAGGACATCGCATACACTTCGCCCTCGACGGCGGAGAACCAGAAGGTATCCGAGAAGCAATAGACCAGCGCGCCGACAAGGCCGGAGCCGATGATGGCCACCGCACTGGCGGTAGAATAGGACCCGTCCGCCGCCTTCGGAAGCAGCCGCTTCACGAAAAACACGATGGTCAGGTACAGGAAGAAAATCGTCAGCGCCGAGCACAGGGCGCTCATCGCGTTCACCAGCACCGCCGCGTGCATATTGTCGCCGAACAGCGTGAAGAAGCGGGCGATGAGCTGGAACATCGGGTTTCCGGGGGGATGCCCCACTTCCAGCTTGTAGGATGATGCGATAAACTCCCCGCAATCCCAGAAGGATGCCGAAGGCTCTATGGTCAACAGGTAGGTCACGGCGGAAACGACGAGCGAAAACGACGCCGCCAACCGGTGATACAGATTGAATTTCTTCTCGGTCATAGTCTGCAAATATACGAATTAATCCTTATCTTTGCCTACGTTATGGACAACGGCGACTGGAAAAAACGGCTGGGCGTGGTCTATTCGACCAACCCGGATTTTCAATATGTAACGGAAACGAAGGAGGAAGCGCTGACGCTTCCCCCGGAGCGGCAGCGCCTGACGGTGCGTTTCGAGCGCAGCGGCCGCGCGGGCAAGCAGGTGACGCTGGTGCAGGGCTTCGTCGGCGGCACCGACGACCTCGCCGCACTGGCCCGCACGCTGAAAACCCGCTGCGGTGTCGGCGGAAGCGCAAAAGACGGGGAAATCACGATGCAGGGGGACCTGCGCGACAAGTTGGTGAAATTGCTGACCGAAATGGGGTACAAGGCGAAGCGGGCCAATTGAAATGATCGACGGAATCTTCAGGGAAGGAACGCTGGAACTGTCCGGGGCGGCCTCGCCGGTCGATCCGGGACAGGCGACGGACTGGCTCTCGCTGCCCGGGAACCGCATCCTGATGGTGGTCTCCGTCCTGCTCGTTTTTTTGTCCCTAAGCGAATACCTGCGCATTTTCCCTTATGTATTCCGCAGCCTGACCCGTCCCCGGGAGCATGCGCACATCCAGCGCAACATGAGCCTGGTCTATACGCGCAACTACGTGGCGGCGTGCCTCCTGCTCCCCTTCTGTCTGATGGCCGACCGGTACTTCCTCTACACCCCGTCCTTCGCCCTGTTCGTGCCGGCGGGTTGGAGCGTCGCCGTTCCGGCCGCCGCCATCGGCGCATACCTGCTCCTGCGGCGGATTACCTATGCGCTGTTCAAGCCGCGCCGCTTTACGCTGGAGCTCGAAGAAGCCTATCACTTTGCCTGGTACGATATTTTTATCGTGCTCGTATCGGCGATGCTCCTGACCCTGGCGGTATTGCTGCCGTTTTCGCTGCCTGACATGACTCTGCGCACGGTTTTGCTCGCCCAGACCGGCATCGCTTTCGCGCTGCTGCTCTGGCACGTGATGCAAATTTTGTCGCTTCATTGCTCGGTTTTAGGAACATTTTTGTATCTTTGCGCCCTCGAATTGGTCCCTGCGGGGTTATTGCTTTACAGCGCGTTACGATGAAGATACTGATTTCCCAACCCATACCCGCCAATCAGGCGCATTACGCTGCGCTCGTCGAGAAGTTCGGTGCAGAACTCACTTTCCGTCCCTTTTACCTGATTGAGCCGCTTGCCTCCAAAGAATTCCGCGCCCAGCGCATCAACCTGCCGGACTATACCGCCATTGTATTCTCTTCACGGCACGCCATCGACGCCTATTTCAAGATGTGCGAGGAAATGCGTTTCAAGGTGCCGGAGACGATGAAGTATTTCTGCTCCACCGAGATTATCGCGATGTACCTGCAGAAGCACATCGTCTACCGCAAGCGCAAGATTTTCTTCGGGGACGGGACCCCTGCGTCGATCGTGGCGCAGATCGGGCCCAAGCACAAAGGGGAAAAGTTCCTCATCACCACTTCCGGCAACGCCCATCCGGAAACCCTGGCCAAGCTGTTTGAGGCGGGCGGATTCAATTATACCGTAGGGCGTTTCATCAAGCCGGTGTCGCAGGACCTGCACGATTTGAATCTGCACGATTACGACGTGGTAGTTTTCTATAATGTCAACGATTTGCGTTCCCTGCACGAGAACTTCCCGGATTTTGAACAGGGGAATCTGAAGTTCATCGCCTATGGGAACGGCATCGCCAAGGCGCTGGACGCAGAGGGTTATACCGTGGCCGTCAAGGGCCCTACCCCTGAAGTCACCTCCGCCGCCAAGGCGCTCGAGATTCTCTTGAAACACTGATGACGCCCTCCGGTCTTCCGAAGTGCGAACGGCTGTCCGGAAAAATGGCAGCCGCCTCGCTGATTGCCCGCGGGCGATGGGGGCACGAGGGCTGCCTGCGCTATTGTTACGCTGCGGGCTCCGGATTGGCTTTTAACCGCATCATCGTATCGGTGCCCAAAAAGCGCTTCCGCCGCGCCGTAATGCGGAACCTGCTGAAACGGCGCATGCGCGAGGCCTACCGGCTGAACAAGGCGCTTGTGGGCTGCGAAGGCGTCGATATCCTTTTTGTCTATGACCGCGCCGATGCGCTGAGTAGCGCGCTGTTGTGCGAAGATCTGAAGCGGGCGCTGGTGCAGATTGGCGAAAAATGCAGGCAGGCGTGAAAGGGGGACGTGCCCTTGTGCGGCGGGTGCTCAGCGCGCCGTTTGTCCTGCTGATCCGCTTTTATCAGATCTGCATTTCTCCGCTGACGCCCCCCTCCTGCCGTTTTACCCCCACCTGTTCCCAGTACGCCCTGGAGGC
>CACYHC010000062.1 GCA_902774145.1 uncultured Bacteroidia bacterium | reverse complement strand
CCAGACGTGTCCGCCGTTATAGGGAATCTTTCCGAAAGGATCGTTGCGCCCTTCCATATAGTGGGCGAAATTGATGATGGAACGATGCTTGTCCCCGGCGACGAAGACGCTCAGCGCCTTCTCTGTACCGTTTCCGGTATAGTGATGTCCGGCGCTGCTGATGGAGAATTTCCGGTCGATGTAATTGATGGCGTTCATCGCATAGAACGACTTCCCGGACTCGTCAGTCCCCATCTCGGGGCCGAAGGTATAGGCAATGAGCCTGGGGTAGGTGGCGTTGATCTGCCTGTCGGCTGCCGAAGGGGTCCAGGCGGCGAGATGGTTATACCAGTACATTCCGTAGCCTAAGATAAGCCCGCCGGCCAACTGGTCGATTTTTCCGCCTGCAGCGCCCCTGTAGTAGCAGCGGGACATCACGCCGCTGGGCGTCTTGCCCGGGGTGAAGTAATTGGCGAAAATCATCGCAGACATATAGTCCTTACAGTGAACGGCCAGGGCCCGGGCTTCCTCGTTCTTCGTGTATTTGGCCAGATAGCCGATACATTCCGCCTGTACGCCGGTGTAGGTCGGGCTGTTGTGCTCGTGGATGCCCGTCTCGCACATCCTGTCATAGAAGGCGCGCAGCATCGCGTATCCCTTCTCCGCAACCTGTGCGGGGGTCAGGGCGTGGCCGCAACCCCAAGTGCGGTCCGGACTCAGGTTCTCGCCCATCCAGATCATGTTCCATACGCGCATGATATAGATGTTGGAATACCAGACGGCCACCTGGTCGTGGTTCCAGGAAGCATAGAGCGCGCGGTCCACGAAGTCGTCGAACATTTGCCGGTTCTCTTCGTTCCAGTCCGCGTAGTATTCAATCTTGGCGGGACCGGCGAGCTCGAGGGCGAACTCGATGTTGTTCTCGTCGCTGTAGTCTCCGCCCACATAGCGGGGGACCTTGCCCAGGCTGGGGCCTTCCTTGACCTGTACGTCATTGAAGCGTTTCAGCGCCACGCCGATGTACTTCTGGTCATAGCCCAGATGACAGGCGCTCAGGACAAATTCGAAATACTGGGCCGTGTCAAACCCGGTTTCGCTGGCATTGACACTCGTCCACAAGTTGTCCGTATAAGGGTCGATATTGAACCCCTTTTCCCCTTTGCCGGTGGGCAATACCGTCCGCTCGTCTTCGCAGCCCATCAGGCAGAGGGCGGCGGCCAGGCAATATAAACAGTGCATCAATTTCATTTCCGTTGGGATTAGTTGCCCCATCCGTCACTCTGGACGAGGGCGGGATTGACATCAATTTCGGACTGGGGAATCGCGTATCGCCAGTTCCGTTTCGTGAAATTCCGGACGGACACCTGCTGGAGGGCCATCGGGACGCCGTCGAAACCCAGCATCGGCTGGTTGGTCAGGGATTCGTAGTCAAAATTCGCATCGTCGTGCGCGTACCAACGCTGCCAGTCGGGATAGAGGTGGCCTTCTCCGGCGAGTTCATACACCCGCTCGTTGCGAATCAGCGTCCGCAGGGCTGTCTGGTCCACGCTCCGGTTTACCTTGGGCATTTTGGCGCGGGTGCGGATCTGGTCCAGGGCGTCAAAGATTTCCGTGGAAGGACCCGAACTTTCATTGAGCGCCTCCGCGTAGAGCAACAGGGCGTCTCCCCAGCGCATCAGGGGAATATCGATGCCAGAGTGCCGTCGGATAGTGGTCTCGTTGCCCTGGTTGCAGAATTTGCGCCAGCAGTAATTGGTGTTGGAACTGTGGTTGGACCGAAGGCAGGCGTAAGGCGACGTTTTGGTGTCGTAGGGCGCACGGTATTCGTAGGTGATGTTGTCCTTGCCGACGAACAGGCCGTAAGGCCGGATGATGGAGGCATCCAGCCGGGGGTCCCTGCGCTTGAAGAAGTTGTTGACAGCGTCGCGGTTGCTCCAGTCCGGGTAGGTCCCGTCAAAGGCCGTACCGTCCGCCATCAGGTAGCTGTCCACCAGTTCCTTCGTGGGAATCGAGGTGTTGGTACCGGCACAGTTGGCCGAACGGTTGGAGTAGAGCAGGTCCAGACGGCTGCCGTTCCCCTGCGTGGGAATGCAGTCGATGACGAAGACGCTCTCGTCGTTGTCTTCCCCTTCCTGGCGGAAGAGTTTGGCGTAGTCTCCGAAGAGGGCGTAAGGGGAGGCAGACTTTGTATTTTCTTCCATCAGGCGGGAGAAGGTTTCCGCTGCCTTGGCGTAACTGCCGGCGTAGAGGTAAACCTTTCCCAGCAAGAACAGGGCGGCCGCACGGTTGGCGCGTCCTTTTTCATAGGACCGCCAGGGCAACGCGTCAATGGCGATGTTCAGGTCGTCAATCATCACCTTGCGCACGTCGGCCGGCGTGGCACGCGGCCGGTAGGCCTTGTCATAATCCGGCATCGAGGTGTAAAGGGGAATGCCGGGATCCACATTCTTGTGCCCGCTGTAGTAGGTCAGCAGGTCGAAGTAGTAGAGCGCCCGCAGGAAATGGGCTTCTCCGATGTACCGGGTGTAGGTTTCCGGATCGATGACATTTTCCAGGCGCGGAAGATTGGCTATGGCCAGGTTGGCATACTGGACGCCGGTGTAGTCGGACAGCCACTTGGAGCTGAAAACGCCGTACGAAGTGGTCGCCGAATTGTTGCAGAAGTAACGGCAGCCGGTATCGTCAAAGCCCGTACCCCAGGCAAAGGCATATTTGGTATAGGTGTCGGTCATCGGATTGGACGAGATGCAGCCGGCGGGACTCGCCGGGTCGGATCCGACGGGAAAACATTTAATAGGGGAGTAGGCGCCCGCGATGCCCAGGTCGGCGTGTTCCGCGGTCGTCCACATTTCCAGCGACCCGATGCCGTCTTCCGGGGCGGTGTCGAGAAATTTAGAACAGGAGACTTGGACGATAAGCGTCAACAGCAAGAGTGTAATGCTTAAAATTCTATGCTTTTTCATTTTCATGCGTATTAGAAAGTGATGCTTACACCGAAAATATATCGCGAGACATTGGGATAGTTGCTGGTAGAACCGGTCTCGGGGTCAAGCCCCTCGAAACGGGTCAGCGTCAGCAGGTTCTCTCCCGTGAAGTAGATTCTGGCCCGGGAAACGAAGGGCGCGAACCATTTTTCGGGGAAGGTGTATCCCAGCGACACATTGCGCAGTTTGGCATAAGAGGCATCCTGCAGCCAGAAATCGTTGCTGACGGTGTTGCGTCCGCCGTCATTGGTCGTGATGGCCGGAATGTTGCTGTCCTGGTTCTCATAGGACCAGGCATTCAGGAACTTCTTGTTGATGACAGAACCGTTCTTGAGCACGTTGGTGTACCAGGTATTGTTCAGGTACTGCTTGATGCCGCCCACGCCGCTGAAGAGCAGGGAGAAATCGATGCCCTTCCATTCGGCGCTGAGGCCCAGGCCGAAGAAGTGACTGGGGTAACTGTGCCCCTTGATGACGCGGTCGTTGTCGTCGATGACCTTGTAGCCGACCTCGCCGGGCTGCTGCTGGTCCTTGTAGATGAAGTCGCCCGGCTGGGGCGTGGAGGGATAGAAGACATAGCCGTCCGCGAGCATCCGGTCGATCTTTTCCTGCGTGGCGATGCAGTCCACTTCGCGCACGTACCAGTCATAGATGCCGTAACCCTCCAGCAGGATGCGCTGGCCGCTGTAGGTCGGCACGTTCCCGTGGTATTTCAGTACTTTGTTCTTGACAAAGGTGTAGTTCCCCTTGATGCTGTAGTGGAAATCCCGGCCGATGGAGCCCTTCCAGGTCAGGTCGCCTTCAAAACCGATGTTCCGGACGATGCCGGCATTCTCGTACGGGGCGTCGAGCCGTCCGAAGACCCCGGGGATGGAGGCGCGGATCAGGATGTCGTCGGTCTGCTTGTGGAAGAAATCCAGGGTCATTTCAAGTTGTCCCTTGAAGGCGGTCAGGTCGACGCCGACATCGGTCATCGTCGTGGTCTCCCAGGTCAGGTTCGTGTTGACGATGGAGGCAATTCCCACACCGGGAACCGCTTTTCCGTCAAAGACATAGCTGTGCCGTTCATAGAGTAGCTGCGTGGCATAGTCGCCCACAGCGTTGTTTCCCAGTTTTCCCCAGGAAGCGCGCAGTTTCAGGTTGTTGATAGAGCGCGTCTTGAACCAGGGCTCTTCGGAAAGTCTCCAGGCGGCCGAGAAGGACGGGAAAAATCCCCAGCGGTGTCCCCGGGCGAAGCGGGAGGACCCGTCCCCGCGGATATTGGCTTCGAAAATATATCGTTCCTTGAAGGCGTAGTTGATGCGGCCGAAGAAAGACATTACGGCGTTGTCCGTCGTGTTGCCCTTCATTGCAGAGGGCGTAGCGGCCGCATCCATCGTCGGCGTGGAGGCGCTCAGGACATCAAGGGCCTGCGCGTAGGTCCAGTGATAGCGGCGGTATTCCTGATTGTAACCGGCCGTGACGGAGAGGTCGTGATGCTCGACGTTGGGCAGCACGTCCCAGGACAGGTAAGAATCCAGCATCAGCGTGTAATCCAGGCTGTTCTGCTCCGTCAGCTGGTTGGATGTCGTACCGGTGGTCAAGAGAATTGCGTTGTTCTTGAGGTCCCAGATGGGAATGTTGGGGTAGTTCATCTGTCGCAGGATATAGAACTCGCCGGTGGCGGCGAAATTGTTGTGCCAGATGAGGTGCGGGGTGAACTTGACGTCCAGTCCCAGTTTCCCCTGGAATTTGTAGTTGGACTGCAGCCGGTCATAACCGGAATTCCCGGCGAAGATATTGCCGGCCTGGGGATTCCCGCCCGGCGCCCATTCTCCGCCGAAGCGTCCGTCGCTGCTGATGGGCAGGGTGCCCGGGGAAGAGTTGGCGACGGAAGACATTGCATTGGAAATCTCCAGTGCGTCCTTGCGTCCGTAGAAAGCGTTGATGTTGAGGGTCAGGCGAAGCCATTTCGTGACATCCGCGCCGACATTGGAACGCACCGAGTAGCGCTTGTATCCGGTGCCCTTCATCACACCTTCATTCTGCAGGTATCCCAGCGAAATGAGGTAGTTGACCGATTTGCTGCCGCCGGAGAACTGCAGGTTGTGCTCCTGGAAGAAGGAAGGGTGGAAAATCTCCCGGAACCAGTCCGTGTTGCAGTAAATCTCGTTCTTTCCCGTATTTTCCTCCCATTCCCGGATGATATCCTGGCTGAAGGGTTTTACGGAACCGGCGTTGGCGGAGGCCTGGTTGATGGTATTCATATAGGTGACATAGTCACTCACGACGTCAATCGGCATGGCGACGGTCTGCCAACCGGCCTTTCCGTTGTAATTGACCTTGGATTTGCCTTCCTTGCCGGATTTGGTGGTAATCAGGATGACGCCGTTGGCGGCGCGAGAACCGTAGATGGCGGAAGATGCAGCGTCCTTGAGGACCGACATCGACGCGACATCCGCCGGATTGACGTCGGCCAGCGATCCGATGACCCCGTCGATGACGACGAGGGGGGAGCTGCTGTTCAGGGTGCCCAGACCGCGGATGGTGACGGTGGCGCCGTCTGCTCCCGGTTCACCGGAGGACTGCTGGGCCAAAAGGCCGGAACTTACGCCCTGGAGCCCGGAGGAGAGGTTGGTTACCGCACGATGCTCGCCCGTTTCTTCCAGGTTGACGGCGGATACGGCGCCGGAAAGGTTGACTTTCTTCTGGCTGCCATAGCCCACGACGATGGTGGCTTCCAGGAATTCGGTGGCCGGCTGCAACTTGACGTCGACCGGGCCTTTCCCCTGTACAGTGATTTCCTGGTTCAGGTAACCCAGGAAGGAGAATTCGAGCACGTCGCCGGGGCCGGCCGGAACCGTGTAGTGTCCGTCCAGGTCCGTCACGGCGCCGACGCCGGATTTTCCTTTTACGCTAACGCCTGCACCAATCATAGGAAGTCCCGTCTCGTCAAAGACAGTCCCCGATATGCCGGCATATTTGTCTGTATCCGTTTTTCCGATTTCCCGGGGAAGGGGAGAGGAAACCGTGATGTTTTTGCCTTCTACATTGATGACGACTTCCTGCCCTGAAAAAATATTGCTCAAGACGGTGTGGATATCCTCGTCGGCCGCCGCAACAGAAATGTGGCGGGAAAGGTCGATTCCGTCGGCTTTGATGACGACGGAATAGCCGTATAGTTTCTGGATTTCCGTGACGGCCTTGCTGATGGGAACGTCCCGGAGATTGAGGCTTATCCGCTGTCCCGCGGCCTGGAAGGACAGGGCCAGCATCAGGCACAGGGATAAGAATCGCAGTCCAACTCGATGATTAGTTTGCATTACGTGGTTGACTGTTGGGGGTTAAATAATAGATGCCGTCCTTGAAGGTAATCGTGAAATGATGCTCTGTGTTGAGTGCTTCCAGAATCATCTCGACGTTTTCTTTATTAATAAAGGACGCGTGATAACGTTCGGATGCCAATTGGGCGTCCTGAATGAGGATGTTGACACCGAATTGGCGGGTCAGGGCCTGGGCGATGTCGTCCAGGCGCGAGTCGCGGAATTGCAGACCGCCTTCCTTGACGACGGCCTCAAAATAATTGGCGGAAAAGTTTTGACGCTGGATATTTCCACTGACCCGGTTGTGCTTGACGAATTCTCCGGGAGAGAGGAATATGGGATTCTCTTCTCCCGGGAATCTCATTTCTACCGAGCCTTCGAGCAGAGCGACCTCGTCTTCCTCATC
>CACYHC010000061.1 GCA_902774145.1 uncultured Bacteroidia bacterium | reverse complement strand
AACGACTTCTTCAAGACCTTCTGATGTCCCGTTTCTTCCGGATTTTGCTGACAGTGGCTGCGTCCCTTCTGGCGCTGTTCCTGTTGCTGCTGGGCGCCATTCAGTTGTTCCTCGGCTCGGGGAAGGCGGATGCGCTCGTGGCGAAGTGGCTCCGGGAGAACATCGGCGCGGAGGTCTCCTATACGGATTTGCATGTGTCCGTGCTGCGGCGCTTCCCGCGGATGATCCTGCGGATCGACAGTCTGGCGGTGACCTATCCGCACACGCGCTATGGGGCTTTTGACGCCGCTCCGGTGGACAGCCGCCTGCTTTCCGCAGGGCGCGGCGAGGAGGTGGATACCCTGCTCCGCCTGAACACCTTGCGCCTTTCGGCCAATCCCTGGCCGCTGCTGGTCGGGCGGGTGAACGTCCGCTATGTGATGCTTTCGGACCTGCAGCTCTACGCCCACGCGTACGACGATACGACGGCCAACTGGCAGTTGATGCCGCCTTCGGAGAAGGAGTCTTCCGGACTCCCGCCGGTGCATTTGGGATATTTCTCCCTGAAGGGGCGCAACCGGCTGATTTACACGGCGCAAAAGGATACGGTTTTCGTCGCTGCGGGGCTGCGGTCCCTGGTGGCGTCGTCGGATTTTCATATCGGTCCGGACAAGTTCCGCCTGCGGGAAACTTCGATCGAGGCGGATTCCCTGTTCCTGCATGGCCGTTTGCCGGCGGATACCCTGGCCTTCGGGCTGGAACGGCTGGCGGTTTCCGAGCCCCGGCATCAGTTGTTCGATTTTTTGCTGAAAGGGCGCGCGATGCTGCTGACGGATGCGCTGGGCCGCCTGAAGGTCCCTGTCAGCGCCAGCGGCCGTATCGGATTCGACAAATCGGAAGACCGTACGGAACTTGATGTGAAGCGGTTTTCCGGCCGCATCGCGCATATTCCCTTGTCGGCTTCCGGACGGATTTTTACGCAGGGCGGCGCCTCGGACGTCGATGTGCGTCTCAAGGTGGAAGGGGCGAGTCTGGATACCCTGCTCCGGGAATACGGGTACGCGTTCCTGAAGGACCCGAACCTGCTGCGCACGCAGGCGCAGTTGCACCTTTCCGCCGAGGCGAAGGGACTGCTGGACAGTACGTCGTTCCCGCGGACGATCGCGCGGCTGAGCCTTCCGCAGTCCGTGCTGGAATATGTGCCGCTGGGGCTGAAAGCCACCGTCGGCGTGGAAGCGTCGGCATCCGTTTCGGAAAAGCGGCGCCTGGATGCTTCTATCAATGATTTACGCCTGGTTACGGACGGCTTTTCCCTGATGGCCGACGCGTCGGCCGGCCATCTTTTGGGTCCGGACCCGCGCCTGAAACTGGGAGCGTCCGGTCAGGCCGACCTGGCTGTCCTTGCGCAGCGTGTCCCCGGTCTTTCTCAGATGGAGATGGACGGAAAGCTGGATTTGAGCGCGCACCTGAACTCGACCCTGTCCCGGATTCGTGCGCTGGACCTCGGGGAGGATGAACTGGAAGCCCGTTTTAGCGGCGGATTCCTGCGTTTTGCCATTCCGAAGGACAGCTTCTTCGTGCGTTCCCTCCGGCCGGAAATCGTGCTTCGCTCCGGAAAGGGCGGCGTGGTTGCCGGGGTGGGACTGGACAGTACTTTCCTGCATTGGGGGCGCCGGATGGCCGTTCGGGCGACGAACCTTCGCAACAAGGGCTCCATCCGGCGGCTCGAACGGGCGGGGCAGACCGTGACGCGGCTGGACTTCAAGACGGACGACGAGCGGGTCTTCCTGCGTTTCGGCCCCAACAAGGCCGGTGTCCGGGGCGTGAAACTCTCGCTCGCCGCCGAGCAGCGGGTGAAGCGGGACGGGCGTCGCAAGCATTTTCTGGATTCCCTGCAGCGCATGTTTCCGGGTACGCCGCGCGATTCGCTCCTGGTCCGCCTGCGGCAGCGTGCGCAGCGGCAGGAACTGCCTGATTTTTTGAGCGAGAAGGACTTCAGGGCCTATGATATCCATATTTCACCGGGGGAGCAGGTGCTGAATCTGCTGCGGGAGTGGTCCCCCTCGGGGGAACTTACCGTGTCGAAGGGTTTTGTGGCTACGCCTGCCTTCCCGCTGCGAACCCGGTTCAACGACATCGACGCAGCCTTCGACGACCGCGTCGTGCGCCTGAATTCCTTCCATCTTAAGTCCGGATCTTCGGACATTTCGGCGCGCGGACGGCTCAGCGGGCTCTTCCGGATGATGTTCGGCCACGGGGTGCTGGACTTGAATATGGACCTGCATTCCGGTACGGTGAATGCGAACGAGCTGCTGGCGGCGATGACCCGCGATGAAAAGGTGTCCGCCGCAGCCTATACCGATACCGAAGACGATTCCGCCATTGTCACCGACACCCTCGTCAATGCGAAAGTGGATTCCCTTCCGATGGCGGTCGTTCCGGCGAACCTCCGCGCGGTCATCCGTATGCGGGCGGATTCGCTGCATTTCGTCTGTGTCGACGCGAAGCCCGTCGAGGCCCTTCTGAATATCCGGGAGCGTACGGTGCAGTTGCAGGACGTGCATGTGCGCAGCGATCTGGGGAACCTGGATATGAGCGCCTATTTCTCCACCCGGACGAAGCAGGCGATGTCGGCCGGCGTGGACCTGAAACTATCGGAGGTCTCCGTGCCGCTGGCGCTGCGGTTGCTTCCCAGTTTCGATGAGCTGGCCCCTCCGCTCAAGACCTTCGAGGGCAATGTGAACTGTGAACTATCCGCGACCACGCAGCTGGATACCAATATGAATGTGCTCATTCCGACGGTGGACGGCGTGGCCAAGGTCTATGGCCGGAATATGCAGATCGGCGATGCGGGCAACCTGCGGCTCGTTACTTCGCTGATGCTCTTCAAGAACAAGAACATCGGCCCCATCGGCGATATTTCCGCCAGCGCCTGCATTCATGACGGGCGGCTGGACATTTACCCTTTCCTGATGGACGTGGACCGCTATCAGCTGGCGCTGAGCGGGATTTATGGCGTGGACGGGGTGATGGACTATTATGTTTCCATCCTCAAGTCCCCGCTTGCGATGCGTTTCGGCGTGCGGGTGTGGAACGGCGGCCCCGGTGAAAAGATGCGTTATGCCCTGGGGAAGGCGCGGTATCTGGATTCCGGGATTCCGGTCTACAGCCAGGCGGTGGACTCGGTGCAGGTGAACATCGCTTCGGTCATCAGCAATATCTTCCAGCGCGGGGTGCAGATGGCGCAGGATGCCGGGCGTCCCCGTCTGCCGGCTCAGGATTTCGAGTTTTCGCCCGAGGAGCGGGAGAAGGTGGAGCAGTTTATCCTGGATACCCGGCAGAAGGAGGAGGAAGAGGAGTTCTTCGGCGATTTTGATGCGTGGATGGACAATGAAATCGAACAGGATGCTTTGAAATTGGCAAAACAGGCGGAGAGTAATCGATTGAAAAAGAAATAACCGGAAGCAACGGATGCTTGTTGCTTCGCAACCCTATCCGGGTAAATGCATCCTTATGCTTCCGGTTATATAATAAACAACAATCGATTATGATTGAGAATGAATATGATTACAAAACTATGAACGAGATTGAGATTATTCAGGCGAATATTTACGGCTATGACAAGCCGGGCCTGGCGGCGGAACTGACGGAGATTCTGGCGCGCTACGATGCGTTTGTGCTGGATATCGGCCAGGCGAATATTCACAGTTCGTTGGCGCTGGGGATCCTTTTCAGGACGACGCGGGATAAATCCGGATTCATTATGAAGGATTTGCTGTTCAAGTGTTCCGAACTGGGACTGAACATCCGCTTTGCGCCCGTCGAAGAGGCGGATTATGCCGCCTGGGTGGCCCGCCAGGGGCGGAACCGCTATATCGTGACGCTGCTGGGACGCCGGGTGACGGCACGCCATCTCGCCGATGTGTCGAAGGTGATTTTCGAGCACGGGCTGAATATCGACGCCATCAAGCGCCTTACCGGGCGGATGCCGCTCGTCCCCGACGAGAACGACCGCGAGAAGTCCTGTATCGAGCTTTCAGTTCGCGGAAAACTCAGTGAAGAGGGGCGGAAATCCCTGCAGGGCGCGCTTGCGACCCTGCCCGAGAAGGGATTGGACATTTCCTTCCAGACCGACGATATCTACCGCCGCAGCCGACGGCTCATTTGCTTTGATATGGATTCGACGCTCATTCACGCCGAATGTATCGACGAACTGGCGGAGCGTGCGGGCGTAGGGGCGCAGGTGAAGGCGATTACCGAGAGTGCGATGCGCGGGGAGATCGATTTCTGCGAGAGTTTCACCCGCCGGGTGGCGCTGCTCAAGGGCCTGGATGAAAGTGTGATGGAGGACATTGCCCGGAACCTTCCCTACAACGAAGGCCTGGAGCGTATGATGATGATTCTCAAGCGGGTAGGGTACAAGACCGCCATTCTTTCCGGCGGCTTTACCTATTTCGGAAAATACCTGCAGCAGAAGTTTGGCTTCGATTATGTGTATGCCAACGAGCTGGAAATCGAGAACGGGAAGCTGACCGGCCGCTATGTCGGCGATGTCGTGGACGGCCGTCGCAAGGCGGAACTCCTGAAGCTGCTCTGTCAGGTGGAGGGCATCAACCTAGCGCAGGCCGTGGCGGTGGGCGACGGGGCGAATGACCTGCCGATGCTCTCGCTCGCGGGGTTGGGCATCGCCTACCACGCCAAACCCAAGGTCAAGGCGAATGCCCAACAGTCTCTCTCGAGCATCGGCCTTGACGGTATCCTGTATTTCCTGGGACTTAAGGATTCGCAGATTGATCCTTGAGCGGTGCTTCCAGTAGGGACGGATTCTGCAGGAAGTGGACCAGTTGCCGCAGCCCGCAGACCCAGTAAAATCCGTCGGCGAAGCGTTCGTCCATCACGATTTTTAACGGCAGGGTCTTGCCTTTGACGATTTCGCCTCCCCGAACGATGGGAGTCACGCTCTCTTTGCCCATGGCGAAGAAGATGCCGGTGGTGCCGAAATCGTACAAGTGGTGGTAGATGGACGGTCCTTTGATGGATTTGAGGTTGGTGACAAAGGCCGAGGTATGGAAGGGGCTGAGGTTCAGGATGGCCATCGGCAGCATGCTGTGCTTGTCCATGAATTTGATGAGCCCGACCAGAAACTTGATCATGAAATTCGGCGTGAAAGTAAGCACCCGCGCGATTTTCTCCGTGCCGTTGTTGGCGTCGGGGCGGGCGTCTTCCTCGATGGCGGCGTTGATTTTCTCCCGGATTTCTGCGATGGTCTCCTTTCCGCTGCAGGTGATTTTTACCAGGGACTCCGGCGCGTCGAGGTCAAGGCTCTTCTTGACGACGAAGGAAATCTGGATGGCATTGTGCTCGTAGATGCGTCCGTTCATCACGAAGCGGTTCAGCGCAGGATAGAGGGCCAGACCGCGGACCATCGCCGCGATGAGGATGTGCATATAATTGTACTGTACCCCCTGTTCCGCCTGTTTATGGATGAAGGCGTCAAATCCGCTGCAGTCAATATTATAGGTGGTAGAGTTCAGGGCATCGTGCCGCGCACTCATGATGTGCGGGACAATCTTGGTGATCGGGTCCAGGTCCTTGACCTTCTTCCCGTCGGGGCGGTATCCAAACATTTGCGCCAAAGATAAGGATTTTTTCTTAACTTTGCCGCCACTGCGGGTGTGTTGAAATTGGTAGACAACCCAGACTTAGGATCTGGTGCCGCAAGGCGTAAGGGTTCGAGTCCCTTCACCCGCACGGGCCTGGCCATTCGGCCAGGCCGTTTTCGTGCGGGCGAAGGGACTCCGAATTATGGTTCGCAATGGCTTGATATTGCGGTTTCTTTCGCATATCTTTGTGAGGAAATGATGTGCTATGTCAGATATAGAGAAAATACAGCTGTTTGAGAACAAGAAGATTCGCACAGCCTGGGACGAAGGAAAGCAGGAATGGTTCTTTTCAATTGTGGATGTTTGCGGAGTGCTTACTGATCAACCCACCAAAGAAAGGGCTCGAAATTATTGGAAAGTCCTGAAAAGCAGGATGATAAAGGAAGGAAGTGAACTGGTTACAAAATGTAACCGGTTGAAATTGGTTGCCGAAGATGGGAAGCGACGTGCTACTGATGTCGCGGATATGACATTGATGTTCCGCATTATTGAGTCTATCCCCTCCAAAAAGGCAGAGCCTATCAAGGTTTGGATGGCCCAGGTCGCAGCGGAGCGCATCAACCAGGCAATCGACCCGGAGCGCAGCATTGACCAGGCCATAGCAGATTATCGCCGATTAGGATACTCGGAGGCTTGGATAAACCAACGAATCAAAACCATCGAAATCCGCAAAGGACTCACAGATGAGTGGAAACGTGGCGGTGTCACAAAAGAAGTAGATTTCGCTTTTCTGACCGATTTGATGTCCAAAACCTGGAGCGGAATGACTACCCGCGAGTATAAGAGATACAAGGGGCTGACCAAGGAAAACCTCCGGGACAATATGACCAATATGGAGTTGCTGCTCAATGCTCTGGCCGAGGAAACCGCCACAGAAATCAGCAAACAGCGTGATCCCGAAGGACTGGCCGAAAATGCCGGCATCGCCAAAGAAGGCGCCGAGGTGGCTAAATCGGCCCGCAAAGAGGTAGAGAAACGGCTTGGTCGGAGTGTAGTTTCACCAGAGAAAGCTATCGACCATATTCAGTCCCCAGAAGAACTTCCATTTTCTAAACCAGACGAACAATAGTGCTGTAAACCAAACAGATACACCGTCATCAAATCCTCAAAATTGGTTCGATAATTGTCCCATTGCCCGCACGGGCCTGGCCATCCGGCCAGGCCTTTTTCGTGCGGGCGAAGGGACTCCGTCTATCTTTCCCCCGCGGCTCCCGGGCTAGTATGTCTTTGCTCGTCGTGGTGCCTGGGGCAAAGACACGTCCTCCAGAATCTTGCGGTCGCTTTGCCGCATTGACAGCCAGAATACACTAGAAGGCTGATTATACGTCGACGCGGCAAATTACTTGTTGCAATGTTTGCAAAGCATTGGAGTATCTTTGCACAAAACGTTGACGCTATGTCTAAGAAAAATGAAATAACCATTCGTTCCGACGCAGCTGAGTATCTTTCATATGTCGCATCGGTTGGAGATCAACCACAAAACGTAGAATTGCGGTATGAGGATGAGAATATTTGGCTGACACAGCGATT
>CACYHC010000060.1 GCA_902774145.1 uncultured Bacteroidia bacterium | reverse complement strand
ATTTATCGGCGGCAGGATTGGAGGAAGGCGTCGCAGCGGTCGTATAGCTCCGCTGTCCAGAACGCCTTTCCGCCGTGTCCCTGCTCCGGGAGGAAGAGGCTTTCCACCCGGGCGCCGCACTCCTGCATACGGGCAACCAGCCATCGGCTTTGTTCGGGAGGCACCACCTTGTCGGCCTCTCCCTGCACCACAAATACCGGAACTACATACGGATTGACGTAATACAACGGGCTGGCCTTCAGGGCAACATCTCGTTTCTCATTTACCGGGTTGCCAAGGAGCAGGCCTCCATTGTCATCGGGGTTCTCCTGCTTCCCCTCGGTAATGCGAAACTCATGGACCAGTTCCGACGGTCCGTAATAGTCAATCACGGCATTGACCTTGCAGGACTGTTTTGCCCCGGGCTCCGGGTCCAGTAAGAAAGATTCCTGCGTAAAGGCTTGAAGAAGAACGGTATGGCCCCCGGAAGAGGAGCCCCATGCGAAAAGGTTCCGGCTGTCCAGCTTATATTTCCCGGCATTTTTCCACAGGAAGCGGGTGGCCGTTTTGGCATCTTCCACCTGGGCGGGGAAGAGCGCCACCGAGCACGGCCGGTACTCCACGCAAGCCACGGCGTAGCCCCGTCGTGCCATCGGCGTCATGACTTTCAGGCTGCCTGCCATACGTTGTTTCTTCCATGCGGACCCCGGGACATAGACAATGACGGGCAGTTTTTCGCGGACTTCCGCCGGCCGTATCAGGTAAAGGTGCAGCGGGTAGCCCCCTCCTCTCCCCGGGGTTTCGCCGTCGCCGCTACTGTCCCGCCAAGAAGGAACAATAAGAGAAGGGTAATATGTTTTATGCTATTCACCCTACAAAGATAGACGAATTCCTCCTTAAATCCATTATCCGTTTTTTTTGTCTAGACTGCTTCCTTGAATTTACGGCATTCTACATCCCTCCTTTCGGAGAGTGCGCTTATACGTGCTCTTCCTCGATAATTATTGGTAAGCGCGTGACAATTCGGGCAGAGCAATTGCAGGTTATCCATCTTGTTATTGGTATTGTCTCCATCAATATGGTGAATTTCCAAAGGAATGGGATACCCTTGCCATTCGCTAAGTTTGCATTGTTCGCAATAGTATATGCCCGTTGCTTTTTTATAGCGCTCACGCAACCTCCACGAACATTTATAGTTGGAATGCTCTACAAAGATTTCATTGTCAGCAATGGCCGACTTAGGCCGGAAGGCTAACCCTACATTCCATCCTTGCCCAGTAAAGTGAGAGGTGTCCAAGTTGAGCGATTGAATATAACGGCGGACCGTTTTATAATTACCACCAACCGGACGTAATCCCAACTGACGCAGAACTCCTGCGACTGATTTGTTCTTTGCAACTGCCGCAATGACATCTTCTTTTGAATACTGATTTTTCATAGCAGAGGCAAAGATAATCTTCACATTTGTCTCTTACAAATAATTATTTCAAAGAACGGGCTAAGTCCCTCTGACTCAAAGTGACCAAAATAAGGCTTTGTCAAGTGTGTATGCCAGATACTCGGAGGCCGAAGGCCGACTCAGGGGTTGTGCCTCGGATGAGACTCGAACTCACACGGACATTTCTGCCCAAGGGATTTTCTTACCACTATGGCTTTCGCCACCGGATGGCGCATCCCTGCGCCGCGTTTGTGGTCCGGACTATTCCTTCACCCTGTAACTTCCGTTATTTAGGTGTGCCGTGTCTAGTCTCTGCACCTTCCTCCTTGCGGAGGCTTGGCTCAAGATTGCCCTCAGCCTGACCTGTTAAGGTTTCCTTGAATTTACGGCATTCTACATCCCTCCTTTCGGAGAGTGCACTCAAATTAGTCTAAGTCCCTCGTGTCTACCATTCCACCACCAAGGCTCGGCGCAAAGATAATAAATATTCGTTATCTTTGTCCCGTTATGTTTGAAAAGGAAGTTTATGCGGGCCGCCGCAGGGCCCTGCGCGAGCGCCTGGCGGGACAGACGGGCATCGTCCTGTTTCCCGGGAACGTGGAATCTCCGGCGCAGTACCGGGACAATTGCTATAAATGGCGCCAGGACAGCAACTGGCTGTATTTTTTCGGCATCGACGAGCCGCGCTTTGCTGCAATTCTGGACCTGGACAGCGGCGCCGAAACCGTCTATGCCGATGATTTCACCCTCGACGATATCGTCTGGATGGGGCCGATGCCCTCGGTGCAGTCGCTCGCCCAAAAGGCGGGGGTAGCCGCCAGCGCACCCTACGCGAAGCTGTTTGAAGCGGTTGCCGACGCGATGGCAAAAGGCCGCCGCGTGCATACGGTGCCGCCTTCGCGCTATTATAACGAAATGCTGCTCGCGCAACTGGGGGTCAAGGAGCCCTCCGAAGCGCTGATTCGGGCGATTGTCGCCCTGCGCCTGGTAAAGGAGCCGCGCGAAATTGCCCTCATCGACGCCGCCTGCGACCTCGGGTACGCCATGCACACCGTCGCCCGCAAGGGCATCCGCATCGGCGTAAAGGAGCAGGAAATTGTCGGCGCAATGGAAGCGGTGACGCTCGCGAAGGGCTGGGGCATCTCTTTCCCGACGATTCTGACGCAGCACGGCGAAATTTTCCACTGCCATTCGCACGAGGCGCCGGTGGAGGCGGGGAAACTGATGGTCATCGATGCGGGCGCCGAGGCATCTAGCCACTACGCGTCCGACTTTACCCGCACCTATCCGACCGGCGGGCGCTATACGCCCTCTCAGCGCGATATCTACAGCATTGTCTATGAATGCAATGAGCTGGCGTTTTCGCTGACGGCCCCGGGGGTGGCGTACCGCGACGTGCATATCGCCGTGGCGGAACGGATGCTCTCGCGCCTGGGCGAACTGGGCCTGGTGAAGGGCGACCCGGTGGAAATGGCCGCCCAGGGCATCGCCGGGCTGTTCATGCCGCACGGGTTGGGACACAATATGGGCCTGGATGTGCACGATATGGAAGACCTGGGCGAGGACCTGGTGGGTTACGACGACGACCAGAAGCGTTCCCCGCTGCCGGGCCTGCGTTCGCTGCGGATGGCGCGGAAACTGGTCCCGGGCAATGTGGTGACGGACGAGCCGGGCATTTACTTCATCCCTGCGCTGATTGCGGCCTGGAAACAGGAAGGACGCGACGGCGGACGGGTGAATTACGCGAAACTGGAAAAAGAATACCTTGACTTCGGCGGAATCCGCGTGGAGGATGATGTGCTGGTGACGGCGGAAGGAGCGCGGCGGCTCGGGGCGCAGCGGCTGCCCGCATCGCCCGCTGAAGTTGAAGAAGCGATGAAAAACGACTGATTTGGAGCCTGAAGGGCGATAGTAAGTCCCTTCCCCGAGGGAAGGGATTTAGGGTAGGGGTAACGAAGTAAAGAATGTGTGGTGGGAAAAGTTTCGCAAGTCCACTGAACATTCGAATAGTGAAATAATTAGATACTTGCGAAACTTGAGCTATGCTTTTGGATGGAAAAGTGGCCCTGATTACCGGGGCGTCTCGCGGAATCGGCAAGGCGATTGCGCTGAAATTTGCTTCCGAAGGCGCGGACGTCGCCTTTACGGATATTGCCGTGGATGAGAATACGCTGGCGGAACTGCGTGCTTTCGGGTATCGGGCGGAGGCCTATGTCTCTGACGCATCGGACTTTGCACAGGCGCACGAGGCGGTGGAGAAGGTGGTATCGGCCTTCGGGCGCATCGATATTCTGGTGAACAATGCGGGCATTACCCGCGATGCGCTGCTGCTGCGTATGGACGAGAAGCAGTGGGACGACGTGCTGGGCGTGAACCTCAAGTCGGCGTTCAATTTTATGCACGCGGTGGCGCCGGTGATGGCCCGTCAGCGCGGTGGAAGCATCATTTCGCTGTCGTCGGTGGTGGGGATGCACGGGAATGCCGGGCAGAGCAATTATTCCGCGTCGAAGGCGGGACTCATCGGCCTGACGAAGTCCGTCGCGCGCGAATTCGGCGCCCGGGGCGTGCGGGCCAACTGCATTGCGCCCGGTTTTATCCGCTCGACGATGACGGAGGCCGTTCCCGAGGCGATTCGCTCAGAGTGGGTGAAGACCATTCCGATGCGGCGCGAGGGGACGCCCGAGGATGTTGCCGGCGTAGCGCTGTTCCTGGCGAGCGAGCTTTCGGGCTATGTGACCGGGCAGGTGGTGAACTGCTGCGGCGGGATGGGATGTTAGCAGCGGTGGAACGGGTGTTGACTTCGATCTCTATGGTCTTTTTTGGCTCTTTTCCACGTCTTCTTCGGTCATGTAGTATCAACTACACTCCCTCATCAGCCAAGAAAAATAGCACAAAAAATCCTCATACAATCTTCTCGTCAACACCCGTTCCGCCGCTGCTTTCCGCGGCTCATAAGCCGCTGCTGGCGGCTGTTGCGGACCTGGTGTTTCCGAGGGAGTGCGTGGTCTGCGGCGGCATCTTGGCTCCCGGTGAAGCGCATATCTGCGCGCATTGCGCGTCCGATATCCCCCTGACGCGTTATGAGGGGCGGGAGGTCAATCCGATGGCCGATGCGCTGAACGCCCGCATCCAGGAGCGCATCGAGATGTACGAGCCCTACAGCCGCGCCTGCGCCCTGTTCTTTTACAAGGCCGACAGTCCGTATTCCAATATTTCCAAAGCGCTGAAATACAGATATAACCGTTCCTCCGGGCGGTTTTTTGCATCGATGCTGGGGGAGCGGCTTGCGACTTCTCCGCTATATGCCGATGTGGATGCCGTCGTTCCGGTGCCGCTGCACTGGACGCGCCGGTGGAGGCGGGGCTATAACCAGGCGGAGGTCATCGCCGAGGCGATTTGCACGGCCCTCCCTTCCGCAAAGTTGTTTCCGTCGATGCTCCGGCGCCGTTCCCGTACCCGGAGTCAGGCCCGGCTTTCTTCGGCCGCTGAGCGTGCTGCGAACTTGCGCGGGGCGTTTGTCGCGCGACCGGTGCCGTTTAGCGGGAGCGGGAGTGCCCCCTCCGCCCCGCGGCATATTCTGTTGGTGGACGATGTGTGCACCACCGGCGCGACCCTCTGCGAGTGCCACCGCGCCCTGCGTGCCGCTTTCGGCCCCTCTGTCCGTATTTCCGTCGCCACCCTTGGTTTTGTCCTTTGAACGATGAAAAAATTAATCTGCCTTGTTCTGGTTTTGATGGGAGGGCTGTCCGCTTCGGCCCAGTTTCCGATGGAAAAATATCCCAATTATGCGGATGCGTCCCTTCCTTCTCCGGGTTGTGACACATCCCTTTCCGCGGACGGGCTGGTGCTTACCGACTCCTTCCTTTCCCGGTATCCCGACGGTATTCCGACCGCTTCCGCAGAAGAACTGAGGCAGCTGTATCTTTTCTTCCGGGACGACCCGGACGGGAAACAGGAATGGCGGGAAATGGCGGAGAAGGCGGCCCGGATGATTTCCTCCTGGGACATACGGAGCGATGAAGTTTTTGCGGCCTCCCGTTATACCTATGCGCTCAGGTCCCTCAAGGACCTTTCCCTGGTCTATGTCTTCACGGGAAACGAGTGGATATCCCGTTTCATCAGGGGGCACCTCGCCAAGATGGCGGACCTTCCCGTCTACTTCTGGATTCATTCGGAATTGCGGGGATACGACCCCGTCAGGCCGAAGGGCGCGCTCGAGACCGCACACCTGAACAAGGTGCTGAGCTATGCGCTCGCCGCCGTGGGTGGGGATATGCGTGAAGAAGAATACCGGAAAATCGAATCCGTGTGGCGCGAACTCGGTCACGAAACGGCCCGCAACTGGCTGGAGAAGCCCTTCAAGCCCAATAACTGGACGGCCGTCATCAGTTGCGGCCTCCTTTATTCTTCCGCCCATTTCAAGGATGCTTCCGCCCGCAGTCTTGCCCTCGAGGGGCTGAAATTCTATGTCGACAGCACGTTCGAGGACGATGGCAGTTATGCCGAAGGCTATGCCTACCTCGATTATCCTGTCGGCGAACTTGCCGCCGCGGCCCTCATTATGCGTCCGGAAGAGCTGGTTGCTACCTTCGGTGCCTCCCATCTGCGCGACTGCCAGACCTGGAGAATCTATGGAATGCTTTTCGACCGGGAGCCTGACGGAAAACCGGGGGTGATGCGCATCAGCTACGGGGATAATCCCTATGGCAACCGGACCCTCTACGGACAGGATACCCCGAGTTTCTTCAATCGGTTCGTGTATGGCGACGGCGTAGCGGCCTGGCTGCGGCAGCGCTATGGCTCGATGCGCTCTTCTTCGGAGGTCCTTCTCAAGGCAAAGGTCCACCGTGAAGAAGTGCAGCCGCTGGGTCCGTCCGAGGCCCGGCTTCCTGCGGTCAGGTGCTTTGACAACGGCGACTGCTTTATCCGGAGCGGATGGGAAGACGAAGGCGTGGTCCTGGCCATGAAGACGGGCGATGCCGGAAGCAGGGTAGGCTACCACCACAGCCGTCCGGAGTTGCATTCCATCGCCCTGGGGGCCTATGGGGAGTATTTTATCGTGACCCCCGGATCCGCGTCCTACCGCAGCCGCATCCACAACGAGTATGACGTCTGCACCCGTTCCGCCAATACCGTGACGGTGGACGGGATGAACCAGAAAAACCCTTTGAAGGCCGTTTTCAAGGAGGGCCGCTGGGATAACCGGGACGTTTGGGTAGAAGGCTATCCCCATGCGGTCGTGACCCGCTGCGACACCCTGCCCGGCGGGGGAGCCGTCCTCCGCAGCGATGCCTCCGACGCCTACCACATTGCGATGGAAGAGGCTTCGCGGACGGTCCGTTATGTACCCGAGGGCGGATTTTTCATCATCGAGGACAGGATGCTCCCTTCCGACGGGAACCGGCACCGCTTCGATTACCGGCTGCACTTTTTCAATCGCGACGGCGCTACCCGGATCGAGGGCGGAAAAAACAGCCTGGTTGTCCGAAGGGAGAAAGCCGACCTGTACATCGCCCTGCGCGCCGGCAGCAAAGTGGAGTTGCTTCGCTCCGACGGTTATATGCACCACCCCATCGGGCGCGACTACGACGAGAACGGCCCGAAGCAGGGAGCCCCGGGCAGTGCGATTGAGCTGGATTGGAGGACGAATGCCAAGTCGCTCAGCACCACGCTGGTGCTTTGCCCCCGGCGTGCAGGACAGCAGCCCCCGAAAATCAAAATACGCCGCGACGCGGTCGTGATAGACGGGAAGACCTACCCTTACCGATAATCGGCGTAGAGGCGCTCGAAGGCGGGGAGGGAGCGGCGGATCATATCGTAATCCACGCAATAGGCCAGGCGGACGTAGCCCGGAGCAGCGAAATCGTCGCCCGGAACGATGAGCAGGCCGTATTCTTTGGCCCTGTCGGAGAAGGCCTGCGCCGAAGGTTCGAGCGATTTGACGAAAAGGTAGAACGCCCCGTCCGGCGGTGCGCATTCATAGCCGATCTTCGTCAGGGCGCCGTAAAGCAGGTCCCGGTTGCGGCGATAGGCCTCGATTTCCGGGGCGGTATCGGCGTTGAGCGCTGCCACGCGCTGGAATAAGCTCGGCGCACAGACATAGCCCAGCGCCCTTCCCGCGCCGCAGATGGCGGCATAGACGCCTTTCGCATCTTCCGCCTGCGGATGTACGGCGATGTAGCCGATACGCTCGCCCGGCAGCGACAGCGACTTGCTCCAACTGTAGCAGAGCAGGGTGTTGCGGTAGAAGTTCATCACGAAGGGCGGCGGGGCCGGGGTGTAGTAGAGTTCCCGGTAAGGTTCGTCGCTGATCAGATAAACGGGATGGCCGTAGGTCCGGCTGCGTTCTTCCAGGAGGGTGGCAAGCCTTTTCAGCGTGGCTTCCGTGAAGATGACGCCGCTGGGATTGTTCGGGGAGTTGATGATGACCGCCTTGGTCTTTTCGCTGAGCGAGGCCCCGAAAGCATCGAAGTCGATCTGGAAATCCGGCTCGGTGAAGGGCACGGTGACGACTTTCCCCCCGGCCGCCTCGATGAAGACGCGGTATTCCGGGAAATACGGGGCGAAGACGATGAACTCATCCCCGGGGCAGCGCAGGGCCCGCAGGCAGATGCACAGCGAAGCCGCAGCGCCGCAGGTCATATAGAGGTCGTCCGGCCCGACCGGAGCGCCGAAACGTTGCACCAGGCTTTCTGCCACCTGACGGCGCACGGCGGCGTCTCCCTGGGCGGAGGTGTAGCCGTGGATGCCCGGGGTGGTGGCGAGGGAGGAAAGCGCGAGCGGCACGCCGCCCGGCGGCGGCACGCTGGGGTTCCCCAGCGAGAAGTCGAAGACCGCGTCTTCGCCTTCCCGCTCGCGCTTTCTCCGCCCGAACTCGAACAATTCCCTGATGACCGACCTCTTGCTTCCGAGGCCATACATTTCTTGATTATAATTTGCCATAGCGGGCTCAAAGATACGGATTTTAGTGTAATTTTGTAAATATGAAAATGCGCATCCTGTTTGTCTGTCACGGAAACATCTGCCGCAGCCCGATGGCGGAGTTCATCCTCAAGGCGCTCGTCAGGGCCCGGGGACTGGAAGGACAATATTACATCGAATCCGCAGCGGTTTCCGCCGAGGAGTACGGCAATCCCATCTATCCTCCGGCAAGGCGCTGCCTGCAGGCGCACGGCGTAGTGTTCGATCCGGACAAACGTGCGCGCCAGGTGACTCGCGCCGATTACGGCCGCTTCGACCGCATCATCTGCATGGACGGCTCCAACCTGCGGGGCCTCCGCCGTATCTTTCCCGACGACCCTGAAGGAAAAATCCACCTGATGATGTCCTACACCGGCGCAGGCCGCGACATCGCCGACCCCTGGTACACCGGAGACTTCGAAACCACCTTCCAGGACATCCTCCGCGCCTGCGAAGCGATGCTCTAATGGAAATTACCCGTTGAGAATCTGCGAGGCGGCGTTCTTGGTATCCACTTTCTCGATGATACGCTCCAGGATGCCGTTCTCATCAAAGATAAACGTGCGGCGGAGCGTCCCCACGGTCGTTTTGCCGTACATCTTCTTCTCGCCCCAGGCGCCGAAGGACTGCAGCATTTCCGTCGAGGTATCCGCCAGCAGGCGGAACGGCAGCTCGTACCTCGCCCGGAATCCGCTGTGGGATTTCGCGCTGTCCTTGCTCACGCCAACCACATTGTACCCGGCCGCAGTCAGTTCCGCATAGTTATCCCGGAAAGAACAGGCCTCCGCCGT
>CACYHC010000059.1 GCA_902774145.1 uncultured Bacteroidia bacterium | reverse complement strand
TCTCCGTAGCCGGGGGCGGCCCAAACCACACCCCGGTTGTAGGCGGTGGCGGCCAGGCGCACTTGATCATGAACGGGAAGCGTTTCCAAACCGTCCTGGGTGTGTTCCCCGCGCTTGTTTACAGAGCCGTAAACGGCATATAGCAGCCGCAGGAAAACGCCCACATAGATGACCTGCCACTCCTCTTTCTGCAACCTTGAAATGCGAATGCGCCGGGCAGTTACCGTGTTATCCGTGTCAAACCACAGATTATATTTCCGGGCCAGTCCACTACTCATCCAGGCTTTCTCCATCGCCTCAATAAACGAGGGCTTCATTTGAAAAATGCCAATGGAAAAATCCGGTCCGCCGCCGGTGGTAATATACGTTCCATAATTGGCCGCCGTTTCCATCATATCCCGCATTCGGGAATACCGCTCCATCTCCGGCCACACCACAGACTCTGCCACAAGGGGATCCACGTCGAAAGAGCGCCAGACATCATACCAGGCAGCGCCCCCGGAGGAGGGCGCTGTCAGTAAAGTCAAGGTACAGATTAGAACTTGTAGGTACAAAGGATAAGCTGGTATTTACCATCCTCTGTGGTAATGGCGTTAATCCACTGGATTTTGTCCGGATAGGCCTTCCAAGCATGCGGCTGGAAGATTTCATCCCCCTCGGGCAGGGCAATGTAACCGCCTTCACCGTTGAAAGTTACGGTACGCTGGCCATCCCGGGAAGTCCAGGAGCCGCCGGCCGCCGCGGCGCCTTTCTTCATCTCGCTCAACTCCTTGATGCGCTTGTCGGAAAGCCGGGTCCAGGACCCACCGCCGAACTGATATACCTCTCCCGCCTCGTTGGAAGCAAAGATGTATTTGCCGGCAGCAATGTCGTCAAAGTGGGAAGAGCCGAACACGGAAAACTCCGGGAACCACGCCTGGGCACGGCCCGGAACCTTGGAGAGTAACAGTTCCCGCACCACTTCCTCCTCGTACATGGGAGGATAGTCCGACGGGAACTCGCTGTAAGCCTCGGCCAGGATATCGCCAGCCATTATGACGGCATTCAACGGCATACGCCACAGGGCGCATTCGGGAATGAGTTCATCGGCCACGGCCTGACGGTTCAATTTTATGAGCGACGATAAATTCCCCTTCATCTGGTCAAAACGCTTCTGTACGTCGGCAGCCCAGACCTTGGCGGCACGCTCCCGGTAGGTCTTGATCAGTTCCAACGCCTGCAGGTAGAGGGGATTGTACACGGAGGGATCGCCGGTGGCATATATCTTCTCCTTGATGGCCAGCAGTTTCTTGCGGTCGGCGGCCGAGAACTTGGCATCAACCTGCGCGTCCGGAACGGAGAGCAGTTTCTGGGCCTCCACAAAATAGGCGCTCAGCTTCTGCTCCATCTCCATAATGGGTTTCGCTTTGTCCATCGCCTGCATCAGATTGCCCATTCCGCCGCCCATCGCGCCCATGTCGTTGGCGCTCATGGCTGCGTCCATCGTTTCTTTCTGTATGCGTTTCTCAAAGGCTGCGGCCTCTTTCTGGAAAGAAGGATTCTTGGCGGATTCGGCTTGCTGATAAGCCTTGATTTTCTTGTTCAGGGCAACCATCTCGGGACACTCTTTGTCCGGATTGGCGGCGGCCATCTGGGCACGGGAAGCACTCTTGAATTCGGCGGCAGAAACGCCGCAGTACTTCTTGATATCGGCGGCATTGCGGTCATAGACAGCATCCAGGGCTGCCAAGCTCCGGTTTGCCGTCATGGCCACCATCTCATCTTCCGACATTCCCTGATACTTTGCAGCCTGTTTCTCCAGGTCTTCCACATTCATATCTCCCAGCAAAGCCTTCTGCATCTTCTCCTCCAGGCGCTTCCGTTCCGCTTCCGGCAGGTTTTCGTCCTGCAATTCTTCAATTTCGGCCGGGGTAAGGCCAAACAGGTCGGACAGCATCTTGTTGGTCTTTTCCCGGTAGAGCAGGACTTGATTTTCCTCGCAAGTGGTGTCCTCGTTCAATTCCTCGGCCCGCAGGGTAACGGCCTTGATGGCTTTGTAATAAGCAATCTGGGCTTCCTCCGTGGGATGGGCCAGCTCGGAGGCCGATGGCACCGCCGGGAATTCATTCATCAGCGGGATAGGAAATTGGGCCGATGAAGGTGTGACGGGGCCATCCCAACCGAAGGTGCTGACGCGTCTGGCGGGCAGCGCCTGTTTGCCGGTAACGGCGGCAGGAACATCAGCATCGTCCGTACGGGCCCCGCTTTGAGAATCTTCAGGCACCCGCCCCTGCATCTTTTCACCCAATGCGCCGCCGAAAGCACCGCCCATACTTTCGCTGGCCTTCTCTTTCAGTTTGTTCAGGAAACCCTGTGCCTGTGCCGGGGCACACAGCAGCGACAGCGCTGCAATGGCAACAAGTAGTTTTTTCATCGCTTATTTCTTTACAAATTCCACTCTGCGGTTCTTGGCCCGGCCTTCATCCGTGCTGTTGGAGGCAATGGGCGCATGCGAGCCCTTGCCCACGGGAGTGAGGCGGGACTGAGCGATACCCTGCTCCACCAGTGCGGCCACAATAGCCTCTGCGCGTTTCTGGGACAGTGGATCGTTCACCTTGTCAGAGCCCGTGGCGTCACAGTGGCCCTGTACCTCGAATTCAATGCCGGGGTTCTCCTGCATAAGCTTGGCAATGCGATTGATTTCCACCATAGATTCGGGCTTCAGGTCGGCCTTTCCGGTCTCGAAGGTGATGGCGTAGGTAACAATCTTGCCGTCGGAGGCAAGCCGGTCATAAAGCGGAACGGCACCCTTGGCCAAGCGAATGTTCTTGATGAAGAAGCGGTCCCTCCCGTCACAGTTGGAGACAGAACGGAGGAGCATGCGGGTAGGGCGAGCCACGTTGGGCAGATTCACCATCCTGACGCCGTTCACATAATACTTAAAGGCGCGTTTATTGAAAGACGCCGCAACGTGGAGCCAACTGTCAGGCGCGATAAGCTTCTGCACGTTCTCTCCCGGCGTGGTGCCACTCCGCAGGTCTCCGCCCGGAGTATAAAAGGAATAATCCAAAGTCGAAGGCCCATCCGTCCCAGCTAATTCATTGAACGCCGGATTGAGGGCGACAAAAACACAATAATCTGAATATTCTTCTGAACAGAGCACCAGGTCGATATGGTCATTGTTGCTGGAACCTCCGGTAGGATTGGACCAGACATCAAATTCTATGGTGAATTCCTCGGGCAGATAGTCTGCCTCCTTCATTAATGGGGCGATATCCGAGAACCAGCCGGAGAGCTTGATGGCCTGCTTGCCATCAATGGTCATCACTTCACACTCTTCTCCACGAAGAAAATCCCAGTGAAGCGGAAACTCTCCCAAGCGTTCCCCCTCTACGGGGTCGTCAAAGAAAATCTCGTCTCCGGGAACGAAATCGCTCTTGGCATAGGCACTTTCCACCTGCTTCTTGGGCTTGGGAGCGGCCTCTCCACCGGGCTTCTTGGCACCGCACTCGTCGCAGAACTTGCCGGTGTTGCTGGCTTTGCCGCATTCGGGGCAGGTCCAGGCATCGGCCGCAGGCGCAGCGTTCTCCTTGGGTTTGGCGGTAGATTTATTTTTCTTCCCCACCTTTCCATCCAGGACGTCGTTCACGCCCTTTTCTACTTTTTGGCCGATATTCTGTTCGGCGGCATTCTTGGCTTTTTCTCCCAGTTTTTCCAGGAAACTCTGGGCATCGGCAGTCCCGCAAACCAGGGCGAGGACAGCGACAGAAAGCAATAACTTTTTCATATCAGATAAGTTTGTTTTCAATGGCTAATTTGATCATTTCGGCGGTATTTTCCGCTTCACATTTAGACAAGAGCCGCTTCCGGTACCACTTGATGGTCTCGGGACTCAGGGAGAGGATTTCGGCAATCTTGCGAGAGGTGTAACCCTGGGCCACAAGGCGAAGGATTTCCAGTTCCCTTTCCGTTATTGTCCGTTTAGCGTTATTCATAAATACAAATTTCACACTTCTCTATCTAAAAAACACCACCCTAAAGGGTGGAATTCAATCTCGCCCCAACCCGTCCGGAGTTAATTCATCCCCTCATAATTAGTTACGCAAATGAGCCTCGACAAGAAAAAATTTTTGGTATTTTTGCAGAAGATCATGTTGTTCAATTCGTTCTCATACGCGCTGTTCCTGCCGCTGGTGTTCCTGCTTTACTGGCTGCCGGTTTGCAAAAACCGCCGCCGGGATTACCAGAATGTCGTGCTGCTGCTCGCCAGTTACGCTTTTTACAGTGCCTGGGACTGGCGCTTCGCCCTGCTGATCGCCTTCACCTCGCTGTCCAGTTACTGGACGGCGCTGCGCATCGACGCCGGCGAGGGCACTGCCCGCAAGCGCTGGGCGGCCCTGAATATCGCCGTCAACCTCGGCATCCTCGCGTATTTCAAGTACGCAGGATTCTTCGTGGACAGTTTCGTCGCGCTGCTGCGGCTGCTGGGCTGGAGCGGAACGCCCGTCGCGCTGCAAATCATTTTACCCGTCGGCATCAGCTTCTACACCTTCCAGGCGCTGGGCTATACCGTCGATGTGTACCGCCGACGCATTACGCCCTCGCGCAGTGCGCTGCGCTTTTTCGCTTTCGTAAGCTTCTTCCCGCAGCTCGTTGCCGGTCCCATCGAACGGGCGGAACGGCTGCTGCCGCAATTCGACGGCGAGCGCCGATTCAACCACGCGCAGGCCACGGGGGGCGTCTGCCTCATCCTCTGGGGCCTCGCGCTCAAACTGCTGCTTGCGGACCGCGTCGCCGTGTACGTCGATGCAGCCTGGAAAGGCGTGGACGGCATCTCCGGCGCGCCGGCACTGCTCGCCGTACTGTTCTTTGCCTTCCAGCTCTACGCCGATTTCTATGCTTATTCCGAAATTGCCCGCGGCAGCGCGAAACTCTTCGGAATGGAGTTGATGGTGAATTTCCGTCGGCCCTACCTTTCGACCTCGTTCAAGGAGTTCTGGAAGCGCTGGCACATCTCCCTCTCCTCCTGGTTCGCGGACTATGTCTATATCCCGCTGGGCGGCAACCGGAAAGGGCCGGCAAGGCGCGTCCTGAATGTCTTTATCGTCTTTCTGTTGAGCGGCCTCTGGCACGGTGCGTCCTGGACCTTCGTGGCCTGGGGCTTCCTCTGCGCGCTCTTTATGGTCACGCTCGACGCTCCGATGGGACGTATCCGCGGCCTCAACCCCCTGAAAATCGCCGTGGTCTTCGGGCTTTGGGCCCTGTCGCTCATTTTGTTCCGTGCGCCGGACTTCGGCAGCGCGGTAAAAATGTTCTCCGCCCTGGGCTTCGGCGGTTCTTCGGCGCTTACCGCCTTTGGCCTGGGCGCGTCGGAACTGATTTTCGCCGGCGTCCTGACGGTGCTGTTGGCGCTTCAGGAAGGGCTCTGGGAACGGCGGGGCGAGCGCATCGCCGCGGCTTTCCTGCGCCTGCCGCCGGTGGTGAGGGTGCTGCTCGGTATCGCCGCAGTCCTGCTGCTGGTGCTGCTCGGGCACTACGGCATCGGCAATGATTCGCGCTTCATTTATTTCCAGTTCTAGCCCTATGAAGAAGTTCATTGCAGAAATCCTTGCCATTGTCCTGGCCGCCGGCGCCCTGGTCGCGCTGCTGGACGCGCGCCGCGTATTCGCGCAGGAAGAAGGCAACAACCATACGGGCAAGCGCTGGTACTACCTTTACAAATACGCGAAGCAGAAGAAAAATGCCATCGACGTGCTGGTGCTCGGCAATTCGCACGCCTATACCGGGCTGCTGCCGGAGGTGCTGTCCGAAGCGCTGGGGCGGCGGACGTTCATCCTCGCGTCGCAGGGCAACCGCATCACTGATTCCTACTATATGCTGGAGGAGGCGCTGACGGTCTGCAAGCCCAAACTGCTGGTCATCGAGACCTATACGATCCGCGACTATCAGCAGCGCAAGATGCGCGGCGTGGACCTGAGCTGCCAGTTCCAGAGTTTCGAAAACCGCAGGAATGTCTGGCTGAAGCTGAAATCCACGCCGATGCTCTTTTCCGCCGACAATGCGCCCTATGCCTGGTCGCAGACGCTGCGCAACCACAGTTACCTCTTTGACAATCCGGCGCTGGTCGCCTACAACCTGGAACACCCCGGCGCGCCGGTCTATAAGGACAAGGACTATCTGGGGCGCTTCATCCGTTTCACCAGCGGCCTGGAGGAACCCGTGCTGGAGCGCTACCGGAGGGAAGGGCCGCCCGAGGACGGGGCGCGGATGACCGTAGGCGCCGATGCCGCCCGTTCCACCGAAAAAATCCTGCGCCTCTGCCGAAAAAAAGGCATCCGCGTAATGTTCCTGACCATTCCGATGTACCACGCGCACATCGCGCACCCGGCAGCACTGCACGCGAACCTCGCTCCGGTCATCGGCGACACGCCCTGGCTGGACCTGCAGGACCCGGCCTATGACGAAGTTTTCGGTCCGGAATGCTTCGAAAACACCTACAAGGAAAACCAGCACCAGACCTCCACCGGGGCCTACCGGACTTCCCTGCTGCTGGCCCGCTTCATTGAAACAAACCATTATTAAGCGATGAACGATAGTTTTGAACGTTTTGACATGACCAGCCCGCCGGTACGCACGCGCTGGTTCCTGCGGCCGCTGACCTATCTGCTCAGCCTTCCGGATGTCCTGGCGCACAAAGTGCAGATCCATTACGAAGGGACAAAAGAGCTCAAGCCGCCCTTCCTGCTGCTGAGCAACCACAATGCGTTTATGGATTTCAAGGTGCTGACCAAGGCCATTTTCCCGCGGCGGGCGAATTATGTCGTCGCCATCGACGGCTTTATCGGCCGCGAATGGCTGTTGCGGAACGTAGGCTGTATCTGCAAGCGCAAATTTACCTCCGACGTGACCCTCGTCCGGCAACTGAAGCGCGTAATCGAGAACGGAGACATCGCCGTCGTCTATCCTGAAGCCCGCTATTCGCTCTGCGGAACGACGGCGGTCCTGCCGGAATCGCTGGGGAAACTCTGCAAAATGCTCAACGTAGCGGTGGCCACCTTTATCTGTCACGGACATCACGTCAATTCTCCGTTCTGGAACCTGCATCCGCGCGGCATCAAACCGATGGAAGCGGACTTCAAACTACTTTACACGCCGCAGCAACTCGAAGCACTGAGCGCCGATGAAATCAACGCCGGACTGGTGGAAGCCTTTCAGTACGACGATTTTGCCTGGCTGAAGGAGAAGGGGCTGCAGATGCACTACAACAAGCGCGCAGAAGGCCTGGAGCGCGTCCTTTACCAATGCCCGCACTGCGGTACGGAGTATGAAATGTCCGCAAAAGGCAACGAACTTTTCTGCAGGCACTGCGGCAAACGCTGGGAAATGACGCCGGACGGCGTGTTGCACGCCGGGGAGGGCGAAACGGAGTTCCCGCACGTCCCCGACTGGTATGAATGGGAACGGGCACAGGTGCGCGCCGAGGTGGAAAACGGCAGCTACAGCAGCGGGGAGCTTCCTGTCGAAGTGCGCTCCCTGCCCAACTCCAAGCGCTTCATCCCGCTGGGCAAGGGGACGATGGTCCACGACATGAACGGGTTCCGTGTGCAGGTCAAGGATTTACTGACTATTCGGTGCACATCGAGTACAACTATCTGGGACATTGGGGCGACTGCGTGGACCTCAACACCCTCACGGACACCTGGTACACCTACCCCAAGGTCCCGGCTTGCTCCGTCACGAAGATGGCCCTCGCCACCGAGGAACTCTACTTCGCCTGGCGCCGCAGCATCGGGAAACCCTGCAAACCCGGGTTGGCGTAAGGACTCGTTACATCCTTACAACTCTTTCAAGGAGGGCTTTTATGGCCGAGTCACGCTCGGAAATGACCTTGTCTTTTTCCATTACAAGTTGCTCCAGTTCGGAAATACGGCGTTTATCATCCACTGTCGCCCTGTCCAGACCGGCGGTGTCGGTTTCTGCACCGGCAAAAGTTTCGATATTCAGATTACTGCAGTCCCTGTCACGAAGCATGTTCCCGGTTCCGTAAATAAGCCAATCAAGGTTCAGGTCTGGGCAGTTACGCAAGATGTATAAAAAACTGTTTGAGGCAATGTTCTCTCCGGAACATAAACGAGAAACAACAGTCGGACTTACTCCGGCCATTCTGGCTAATTGAGCCTGGCTCATCTTCTTGAGGTGCAGGTATGTGGATAATCTTTCGTGCATAGTAAAACTGTATTAAAGAGAGACTTGTTCGGTTTTTTCTTTTGCTTTTCCACCCGAAGTATAGACCGGGGTGTTTTTCCAGTGCATTGTGTTCAGTTCGGAATTTAGCGTTTCTATCGAATGGAGGATTTCATTAAATTCAGGCTTTTCTTTTCCATAAATCATTTTTTCTCTCATCATCTTGTAATCCTCTTCATATAGTTCGATTACATCTTTTGGAGGGATAATGTTGAATCCCCCGGGACGTTCAGTGTTGTAGTCCATTCCATCAAGTCGGTTGAACTTGAAGCGGTGTGCCGTAATTCCTTGAATAAATGTTTCGTCGTTTAGGATTGTCTTTCCGAGTCCACTTGCGCGCATCATATGTATGTCATATAAGTGTCTTGACATCCTGTCTGTCCGGACAACGCCTTTGGATTTATTGAATTCTTCATGTAGAAGACAGATTTTTTCTGCAAGGGTTCTTTCCGGCAAAACACACGAAACGGAGCAGGGCGGCATCCGAAAAGGAGAGTTTTCTTGCAGATTTTGTTCTGCGAGTGATTGAACCTCCCCTGCCCCGATGAAGGAATTGTTTGACCTTCCGGATACTTCAAGCTTAACAACTGGCGCAACATACCGTTCAGAGGGAAAGACGGTTTTGTATTCAATGAGGATTTGGAAGGGGTCTTGGGTGGGAATTCCGCTATCATTGGTGCTGAACAAAAGTTCGGTATCAGACGCCAACACTTCCGAGAAGAACTGCTTGATATCTTCAGTAAAAGTTGTTGACGAGAAGAATTTTGCCGCTCTTCTCAACTTATCGCTGATTTGGTTCTTGGAAAGTTCTCCAGAAAAGCCAAGAAAGTCTCTGTTGATTGCAAGGTCAACATCTTCAGAGAACCGTGATATAAGTTTCCAACACTTACTGAGGCTTGTCCCTCCTTTGAATTGAATATGTTGCGCATAGGAAAGTGAGTAAACCGCACGCAGAATCTGCGTCACCCACCAGTCCTTTTCAATAACTACAGGCTGAAGACCGGTTCTCGCTGCAACGGCTGAGAACAAATTTCTTTTTGACTGATCCGACGAAAGAATCAGTCGTTTCATCGGCAAGAAATCAGAAAGTCCCTTTTCCATGTCTTCATCAGTTTTATATCATTATTAAACTCCTTTTCGTTCACGGAGGAAAGGATACGGCTAATTATCCTCCGGTCTTCTTCATTGATTTTTCTTCCTACATAGCCATTGAGCGCAAGGCAGAGAAGTCGCATATTTTCAGACGAATATTCTTTCAAGTGTTTGTCCGTAGCGTGCACAAAACGGATACTGCCATTTTCTGTATCAATAGCATCCGTTCTTCCATCCGTGTAATAGATGGCGTTCATCTGATTTTGTTCGGAGAGTCCAAGCATATTGCGCGCAGCAACGTCCGTAGCAAAAATCGCGATTCCCATTTTCCGGGCATAGGCTTTTGCAATCTCGTGGTCAGAGATTGGAATCTCTCCCATACCGAAAACCCTGTCTATCTTGGGAATATAAAACATCCCCCGGGCACAGCGCCTTACGACACCGGAGGCACAGAGCCTGTTAAGCGAACGTCTTATGGTTTCCGAATCCCCAAGATCGGAAAAATCTGAATGGAAATATATTGTTCCTTTTCTCGATTTTCGAATTCGGGCCTCAATTTTTTTTGCAATGCGTTGCATATTCAGCTTAAAATTTGTCCCAAAAATAAGACAAATTCGGGACAAAAACAAATGTCTTACCATCTGTTTTCAAAAGCGAAAAACGGGGTCGCAGCTTTAGCCGCGGCCCCGTTAAGTGAACCAATTAACAGGATGTTTTAGAAATGAGGTCCCATCTTTTTTATTGACGATTTTCTTCCTTTTTCTGTAACCGCTTTTTCTTTTGAAATTGGATTTTGAACCGATATTGCTGTTTGTTTGAACGGATTTTTTTCTTTCATTATTTTTTTGATTTCAAAAATCTCTTGACGGGGAACGCCGCACGCAAGTGCGTGGTATTCAAAACGAGAGTTTCCATACTCTACTTGCTCGATAAGCTCCTTCGGATTACGGATATCTTGTGTTTCTGCAACTTTAAGGCAATCATTCAAGGTAATTCCGTCTCTCTTTCCGTTGATGGTCATCTGGTGCGCATTGGCCCACAACCCGTTCGGGTTGTAACTGAAGCCCATGTCGTAGGCGGGAGCGAGATTCCACTGACCTTTATCGTTCATCAGGAAGGAGATGTTTTTCGTATGGTCGTCCATATTGACGGACATTACATTGAAAACCATGCGTCTGAACATTTCCTGGCCTTCTTTATAGGTCAGTCCGAGCCTGCGCATTACAGTGAACGCTTGTTCATATGAATGTGCCCCCGGCTGCCGGAAATCGAGATGTGCGAGTCCGCACAGGGTCTGCATATGTAGTTTTCCTCCGTTTACGCGGTCAAACCGGCGCGTCATGAAGTGTGCGCGTCCATTCTCTTCCAGGAGATGGCATCGCGTCATCGTGATACCTGCGTCTTTGACGCACTGTGCGAATGCGTATTCCCGTCTTCCGAAGTTTGCCGGGGAGATGGGTCTTGCATTTGAGTCGAAACCATCGAACTTCAGCAGCCAATAGTCGAATCCTTCCGGTGCAGTTACTTGCCCGGAGCGGATTTCTCCGGTTTTTTCATTCAATGCAATAACGGCTTTGGCCCGCTGCCCTCCTGCGGAGGTTCCGATTTTGAGAATATCCAGTATGGCTTTTTCTTTGTTCTTCAAACTTGTTTTGAAGGCATTTTTGTTGGAAAGCACGAGTGCTGCCGTCTTGATTAGCTCGTCCAGTTCGATAGATGAGCTTTCTTCCAGGTAGGTCTCCCTTGAAGGGACAAACTCCAGTGCTCCCATGCACCTTTTCCCTTGGAATGAAAGTTTCTCGATGACGTTGGCTTCCCCTTCTGACCGCCCAATGGCTGCAAGCCATTGGTTGAGCAGCGCCTGTCCGAAGGAATCGGGAAGGGCATCCGCAATCATGCCTGGAAGTCCATTGTATGTATCTCTGGAAAGTATGGGGAAACGATATGTATTTCCCGTGATTGTCGGCATCGTCAGCGGTGCGGGCTGAAGACCGGTTTGGCGGAATTCTTCGGTATATTCGAATGTACAGTACCCGTCATTTCCAAGGAGGAGTGTCCCCGCTTGTATCCCAAACAGGTAAACCTTGAGTGTGTTTATCATTTTTTATGTGTTTTGAAGCCCTTTTTCTCGTTTTTGTGCCCTCTAAGATTTTTTCATATTGTATGGGCGAGAGCGGTTCATCCTCGAGGAAAGGAGCAAGCGCGTCCAGTTTCCCGAGCATTCGAAGTATCCGGATGAGTCCGTTAATTGATACGTTCTTACCGGATTCAAGGGCGGCAACCGTGGATAACGCTATCTGCGCGGCATCTGCAAGAGCCGCCTGTGTCATATCGGCCTTAAGCCTCCAGTTCTTGACTTTTTGTCCTAACGTACTCAGTATCGTAGCGTCTGACATCCATTCCGGATTGCCCATAATCATTGCGATAACATATATTATGACGCAAATATAGTAATAATCATTGGAAAAGCAATTATTATGTGTTAAAAAGCCCCCGCTCTCGATTTTTCGAGGCGGGGGCTGATGAAATCACAATCGTTGGTTTATGAGCGTATTTGTTCGACGAACCGTTTAATTTCTGCGGCGTCCTTAACGACGATTACCCTGTCGCGCGGGAATCGGCGCAGGTGTTTCCTTACACCCTGTGATTTGATGACGGCCTTCAACTTGAGTTCGAAGTCTTCGTCCCGGTTGGTTATCGTCACGAATTTCGCCAGGTCCGATTCCGGCCTTACGAAAGATTTGTAGAACTCGTCCATGGCGCTCCTGGAAATGCAGGCATCATTCACGTCGATGAAGATTGGTTCATCCGCAAGTGAAATCTTCCGGATCGTTTCCGTGAGCCAGCGTACCTGCTGGCGCAAATCCAAGCCTTTAGGATAAAGTTTTTTAAGTATTATGGTAGTCATATTAGTATTCGAGATAATTGTACATATTGAATTTTTCGTTGTCGTATCGTAGCCGTATTGCAACTGCCGTGCCGTCTGTATTCATGAACGGAGCGTCAATTAGATATTCTTCATTGCGGATTTTGGCATATACAGCTTTGCCGCTCATCATCACAAACTCACCTTCAAGGCCCTCGGTAGTCATCTTTCGTGACGTGAAGAGGCCATAACCCCTGCTCTCGTTCTCCGGTCGGTCTTTTGATGAGATGGCGGAAGCCATCATTTTCATTGCTTGCAAGTCGGTTCTGACATCAAGACCGGCCCTGCGGTATGATTGACGCAGGCCGTTGCCGTTGTCAGCAATACAGATATCGACAAGACTTTTCTTGGGATATGCCTGGGCGAGTACATAGAAGGATGAGGCGAGCGAATGCTCGCCGACGTTGTCTATGATTTCCTGCAGCATGTAGCGGACACCGCTTACCACCTGTTTCGGAATCGAGACGGACCGGCAAATCAGTTCCACGATTTTTGCTGTTACATTACCGGAGGATTCGTTTTCATCTTGAGGATTGCCAGACAATAATGGGATGTATGTTTTTTTGGCATTGTTTTCCATGAGTGCATCAACAGAAATTGCATCCGGATAGTATATTGCGTCAAGATACGTTGTTTTGCCTTGAAAACGAACCTTTTTGTTCTTATCCCTCAAGAGCAACAATAAGTTAAGGAACAAAGGGAAGGCGAATTTGATTCTTGACAGGTCGATGATGATTTCATCATCCTGGCATTTATTGATTCGTTCTCTGATTTCCGAATATCTTGTCAGGCTTTCAAGAAGTGTTGCGTCTTGGATATTTGTTTGGTCGTTGATTGTCATTCTCATGGCGAAGGTACATTTTAAAATGAAGATTTCAAATTTTACATCAAAGGGTGACGGCGGAAGACGGCCCCCTTTGTCTTCTGAAACGGACCCGGCGGGGATTTGTCCCCCGGCAGGGCTGGCCCGTACGGGTATTCGCGCCGCAGGGATCCGGAGGCGCGAGGACAATTGCCCGGCGGGTGCGAAGGTATGGACACAAAAACAGCGGGGTCGCAGCTTTAGCCGCGGCCCCGCTGTTTGAGGAGTCAATGCTTTAGATTCCAATTTCCCGTCCATCCAACGGATAATTGGTTCCGAACATATCATTGATAAACCATGCCGTTTGGGTGTATAGCATTGTTACCGTATTTGATACTTTCCAGGGATATGCAGGCATTAAGTAATCGCTTTGTATTGCACAGTAATCCGCACAATATATATGAGGCATCATTTCATATAAGCGAGGATGAGTATAGTTTGATAATTTACTAATGTGATTTAACGGGCCATCGAACACAAAGAGGGTGACTAAAAAGTCGGAAGACTGATAGTCACCTTCTTTTTTTGTAGTATGCCAAGGCTCCGAGCCGTCAGGCAGCCAGACCCTGGCGGAACT
>CACYHC010000058.1 GCA_902774145.1 uncultured Bacteroidia bacterium | reverse complement strand
ATGATTTTTTGAGCTAATGGTTAGTTATAAAAGTGTGAACTAAATGTACTTTATCTGTGAAATTTTTCAAGATAAAGCGCAAAAAGGTCGCACTTTTTATGGTTGGTAAAGGAATGATTGCTATCTTCGCAATCAACCTTTGTGAGATGAAGTTCTCTGTCGGACCTTTTGTTCAATTAGCCAATCAATGACAAAATGGGATAATATGGGTATGATGAAGCAATGGATGATACTATATGCGGTGCTGCTTCCGTTGTCGCTTGCGGCGGCGACGGAAGCGGACCACACTCCGCTGCAGAAAAAATATGCGGAGAGCGGCGTTGCGGCCGCGTTCGTGGCGGGAGCCGACTGGTTCCCGCTGCCCGCCTATACGGATCGTGAGGCCTGGGCCGGGCTTTTCGGCGATGCGGCGGCCCAAGTAATTCGCGGCGGCGAAAAGGCGCTGGGCTATTCCTGGCAGCATATTCCCGCATCGGCGTACCTCGCTTACGAACGGGAAGGGAACCGTGCGCCGATGGAGAGCATCGACAAGAAAAACCGGCGGAACCTGATGGCGCTGCTGCTGGCGGAACTGGCCGAGGGGAAGGGCCGTTTTCTCCCTCAATTGGCGGACGGCGTCTGGTTTGCGGCAGAACAGACCTCCTGGGTGCTGTCCGCGCATTTGCCCTGTCAGCGCTCCAGACGCTCCCTGCCCGATGCCCGGGAACAATTGATTGACCTGGGATCCGCCCGTACCGGGGCCCTTGTGGCGCTGGTCTGGCATTTCTTTGCTGCGGAGTTTGACCGGATCGACCCTTCGATTTCGGCGGCGGTCGAGCGCGCCGTCAAGCGGAATATCCTTGATCCTTATCTGGACGAGGCGGAGCGGGAAGCCAACTGGTGGATGGGCAAGACGAAAAAGAAGCGGCACCTGAGCAATTGGACGCCGTGGTGCGTTTCCGATGTCAGTCTGGCCTTCCTGTTGATGGAACGGGACCAGACGCGGCTGGATGCGGCGATGCGGCTCTCCACGGAGGCCGTGGACGCCTGGCTCGGCGACATCTCTCAGGACGGGGCGTGCGAAGAGGGACCGACCTACTGGGGGCAGGCGGCGGGCAAACTGCTGGACCTCCTGCAAATCTGGAAGGATGCTTCCGGCGGCCGCTTCGACCTGATGGACGATGCGCGTTTCCGGCGGATGGGGGATTACATTTCCCGCGCTTATATCGGAGACGGATGGATGGTGAATTTTGCGGACGCCGATGCGCGCCAGCCCGGGGCGCCCAGCCTGATCTGGCGGTACGGGCGGGCAACTGGCAGCCGGGAACTGATGGATTTCGGCCTGTACCTGTCCGCAGATGTGCAGAAAGGGCGCTTCAGTACGCCCGGCCTGGTGATGGGAGACGGTTACCGGGCGCTGGCCTGCGTGCGTTGCCGGCCCGCCCTGGCCCGGCAGGTGGATTCCCTGAACCGGAAGGTCGCGCAGTCCTCCTTTGCGGAAGTCTGTTCCGGGCTCCGGGAGTCGGTCCCAGCCACCACCTGGTATCCAGAAACCCAGGTCTGTATGCTGCGGGGAGCGGGCGACTGGTTCCTGGCCGCCAAAGGCGGCTTTAACGACGAGTGCCACAACCACAACGATGTCGGTTCCTGCATCCTGTTTGCCGGGAACCGCCCGGTTCTGGTGGATGCGGGCGTGGGGACCTACACGCGCACGACCTTCAGCAAGGACCGCTATACGCTCTGGACGATGCAGGCCGGCTGGCACAATCTCCCGCTGCCCGGTGGTGTGGAACAGCCCCACGGGTCGAAGTACAAAGCATCGGATCTCCGCTGCGACGAAAAGAACGGCCTCTTTTCCCTCGAACTTTCCGCGGCCTATCCGGATACGGCGGGAATCCTTTCCCTTCGCCGGACGTATCGCCTTTCCATGAAGGGCCGTCCTTCGCTGAACGTGACGGACGCCTATGCCCTCAAGGCACGGCGGGCTGCGGACCGGACCTGTTTTCTGGTTCAGGGCGAGGTGCTGCTGCCGGGCGAACCGTACGGCGGCCGCCCCGTGGCGGCAGGAACACTCCTGATTCTTGTGGAGGACGGTCCGGTGATCCGGATGCGCTATCCTGCGCAACTGACGCCTTCCGTAGAAGTGAAGGAACTGGAGGACAAGAAGCTTTCTTCCCCCTGGGGGCCTTGTCTGCGACGTATCGTCCTGTGGTCCGCACCGGACGCCCCGCTCAAAGGCGCTTATTCCTACCGCTTTGAACCCGTCGATGATATCCGGGGCCGAAACTAGGTGATTTTGGGCGAAAACTGCCCCTTTCTTCCCTTCTGAAATCAGTATCATTGCTCCTATGAAGCAATGGTTGATTTCTTTGGCGCTGCTGCTGCCGTTTTCGCTTGCCGGAGCGACGAAAGCGGAGCAGGCGGTGCAGGCGCTTTCGGCGCGCCTCCTGCCGCACCTGCACGCGGATATCGAGTTCGTGGAACTGCCTGCGGCGGAGGATTTTTATGCGCTGGAAAGCATCGGCGGAAAAATCCGCATCAGTGGCAACAATGCCAATTCGATGGCGATGGGCCTGGGCGACTATCTGCGCGATATCTGCCTCATCACGCCTACCTGGTTTTCGCGGGATGCGGTGAAGGAGCCCCGGAAACTCCCGGCGGTGAAAGGCCGCATCGAGCGCCGGGCGCTGGTGAAGGACCGTTTTTTTCTCAATTACTGCACCTACGGCTATACCGTGGGCTGGTGGCAGTGGGAACAGTGGGAACGCCTCATCGACTGGATGGCGCTCAACGGGGTGAATATGGCTCTCGCGAATACCGGCCAGGAATCCGTGTGGCAGCAGGTCTGGATGAAACTGGGCCTCACGCGCGAGCAGACGCTGGCCTATTTCCCCGGCCCTTCGTTCCTGTCCTGGCACCGGATGACGAATATGGACGGCTGGCACGGGCCGCTGCCGCAGCACTGGCTGGACGCACAGTGCGCGCTCCAGAAGCAAATTATCGCCCGGGAGGTGGAGTTGGGCATCGCGCCCATCCTGGGCTCCTTCACGGGCCACGTGCCCAAGGCGCTCAAGGAACTTTATCCGGAGGCCGATATCCGCAAGCTCAGTGCCTGGGGAAAATTCGCCGTGGAATACAATCCCTGGTATCTCAATCCCAACGACCCACTCTATCCGCGTATCCAGAAACTCTTCCTCCAGGAGCAGAAGGCCCTCTACGGGCAGGACTGCCACGTGTACGGCATCGACCTTTTCAATGAGGTGGATCCTCCGTCGTGGGAACCGGCTTATCTGGAGGATGTGGCGCGCCGCACCTATGAGATTCTCTCCGAAACGGACCCGGACGCCGTCTGGCTGCAGATGAGCTGGCTGTTCTTCCACAAGCACAAGAACTGGACGCCGGAGCGCATCGCCGCCTATATCAAGCCCGTTCCCGCCCACCGGCTGATTATGCTGGATTACTACTGCGACAAGGTGGAAATCTACAAGCAGACGGAGGCGTTCCACGGACAGGATTTCATCTGGTCCTATCTGGGGAACTTCGGCGGGAATACGATGATTGCGGGGAATGTGGCGGACATCAGTGCCAAACTGGACGCCGTGCTGGCCCCGGAAGTGAAGAACTGCGTGGGCCTGGGCTGTACGCTCGAGGGGCTGGATGTCAATACCCCGATGTACGAATATGTGCTGGGGCGGGCCTGGATGCGTCAGGGCGGCGATGCCGCGTGGTTCCAAAAGCTGGCGGACCGCCGGCTGGGCCGTGCGGACGGCAATTATCGCCGCTGCTGGGAGACGATGCGCACGAAGGTGCAGAAGCATTGCGCCGGGAACATCGCATCGCTCATTCCGCTCCGCCCGAACCTGCGCGGAAAATATAGCTGGAACAAAGTCCAGAAGGATTATCAGAATGCCGATCTGCTGGAGGCCTGGCGCTATCTGACGAAGGTGCGTCCTTCCGACAGTCCGGCCTACCGTTTCGACTGCGTGAATATTCCGCGCCAGTGGCTGGACAACCGCTTTTCGGAACTGTTCCTGCAACTGCTGGAGGCCTACAAGGCGAAGAACGCCAACGAGGTGAAGCGCATCGGCGTGCAGATGCTGGAAATTCTGGATGACGTGGACGCGCTGGTGGCGGCCGACGCCTATTTCCTGCTGGGCCGCTGGATTGCGGAGGCCCGTTCCTGGGGCGAAACCCCGGAAATGAAAGACTACATGGAGTGGGATGCCAAGGACATCCTTTCCTGCTGGGGCTACCGCGGCGGTCACCTGACCGACTATGCCAATCGGGACTGGAACGGCCTCATCCGTACCTATTACAAACCCCGCTGGGAGAAGTTCTTCACTTTGCTGGAGGCCTCCCTGGCATCCGGCGCTCCCTTTGACGACGACGCCTTCCTGGTCTGGTGCAACGATTTCGAGTGGAACTGGATCGGGCAGAAGCAAGCCTATCCTTCAACGCCGTCCGGCGACCCGGCCAAGGCCTGCCGCTCCCTGTACCTGAAATATACAAGATGAAACTAGCGATATGATCGTAAGTTATTGCGCCCCTGAGGCGCTTGTGTTGGATTTGCAGGAGGAAGAAGCGTTGCTTCAGGCCAGCCCCCTGTACGAAAATGAGACGTCGCCATGGGAAGACTGAAGTACTGCCTCCTTTTCCCGCTGTTGCTCTCCTGTGCGCGGGAAGCCATCGAGATCGAACCGGAGCAGCTTGCCCCCGGGGCGGTCACCTTGCAGGTCTCTCTGGACGGAACCTCCAAAACCGTATTGGGGGAAAAGACGGGGTCGCTGTACGCCGTCAACTGGGCGGAAGGGGACTGCATCTCCGTCAATGGAAGGGGCTCGCGGGCACTGACGGCGGCCCAGGCCGGCGCCCCCAGTGCCAGCTTTACCGTCAGCGGCGTCACGGCTCCCTATGCCATCATCTATCCGGTGGGCGCGACCTTCGGTGACGGCGTTCTGCTCCCCAAAAACCAGCGCTTTACCGATTGGGGCTTCGATCCCGCCACCGCCATCCAGGTGGGGAAGGGGGCGTCGCTCACGCCGGAACTCCACAACCTCTGCGCCTTCCTGCGCGTCACCATCTGCCGCTCCGGCGACGAGACCGTCAAACAGATCAAGGTGATTTCCAACGACAATCTCTTCCTCTGCGGCCGTTTTTCGGTGGATTTCGAAACCCCTTCGATGCAATACCGGGAGGCGGGGATGAACTGCGTGGTGATGGGCCGTCCGGAAGACGACCCCGATATCAACATCCCCTATGACGCCGAGGGAAAATGTACGGCCTTCATCGCCCTTCCTCCCGGTATTTACCCCAAGGGCTTTACCGTGGTCGTCAGCACTTCGGCCGGAGACAATATGGTCAAGCGGGCGCACGGCAGGGGCATCACCCTGGAAAGCGGCCAGGTGTATCCGATGGAGGATATCGGCTTCGGCGACAATACCTACCGTTTCAGCGGCGGGAACGGCAGCGAAGCCAATCCCTATCTCCTGGCGACCTCCGACGATATTACCGCGCTCTTCAGTTATTCCAATCACAAGGACTATTACGTCAATTACGTCGGAAAGCACTATCGTCAAATCTGCGATATCACCGTAGAGAACAAGCATTTGGTTTCCGCCTGCCGCGAGCCGGACAAGGCCTTTACGGGCGTGTATGACGGCGACGGGCACCTGCTCGAATACCTGAGCGTGAAAAACTATGACGACGGGCAGACGAAGTACGCCTGCGGCCTGTTTGCCTATACGCAGGATGCCGTCATCAAGAACCTGGACATCCGTTACAAATTCTACCGCAGCAACCCTTCCCAGATTACGGGCTATTACAACGGCGGTTTCGTGGGACGGATGACGGGCGGCCGCATCGAGAACTGTACCCTGTCCGGCAATATGCACGCCGAGGCGCCGTATGTGGGGGGCATCGTGGGCTATCTGGACGGCGGCACCATCGCCGGCTGCCGTGTCAGCAGCAGCGTTTCCGGGGATGCGACGGTCACTTCTTCGGGCTATGACAACGCTTATGTGGGCGGCTTCGCGGGCTTTGTGGCTTCCGGAAGCATCGAGGACTGTACCCTCACGGGGCACGTGCGTTCGGTGGGCTCCTGCGCCGGCGGCATCGTCGGGCAGCTTTCCAGCGGCACCGTCAGCGGCTGCAACGTGGACCGTGCATATGTGTATGCGGACAAACCGCGCGTCGGCGGCATCGCCGGATTCGTGAACGGCGCTGGCTGTATCATCCGGGACTGCACGGTCAGCGGCATCGTGCTGTCGAAAGGTGGGGAAACCGGCGGCATCGCCGGCTATGTCCGCGGCGGCGACATCCTTTCCTGCCGGGTGCTGAAACCCGCGACGGTGACGGGCGGCGGCGGAAGCGTCGGCGGCATCGCCGGGAACATTTATTCCACCGTGGCCGCCAATACCGTTACCATCGACGGCTGTACGGTGTTTGCTGCCGTGAACGGAACGATGAACCTCGGCGGCATCGCCGGTACGGTGAATTCCCACGGCGGGCAGATGCGCATCCTCGGCAATGCCTGCGCGTATGCGACTTTGACTACCGATTCCTCCAATGGCGGTTCCGCGAATATGGGCGGTATCGCCGGAATCGTCACGGCGACGGGAACGGTCCCCGTGACGGTTGCGGGCAACCTGACGATGTCCCTCAAACTGGTCAATACCGCTGCGGTTTCCGGCATTTCCGGCATCGGCGGCATCGTGGGAAATTTTGCGGGATTGGGTGAACTGGCCTGCTGCTGGTCCGATGTCCAGGCGGGCAATGTCATTACGACGGCGGAAACGCGCCAGAAACTGGGCAGTATCGTGGGAAATTGTGCGCTGGACGCCCTCCCTGACTGCTACTATGACGCGAACAGTACCCTCAAGGCCACCACGACCCCCGGAAAAACCGGATTGGGCACCGCAGTCGCCTCCTTTACGGACGGCACCCTGCTGGCGGCGCTGAATACGGCATCGGCTTCGCGGCAGGAACTGCAGGCCTGGACGGACGCCCTCTGGACCGACCAGGGTGCGCACTATCCTGTTCCCGAGGGGACCGCTTCCAATGAAGGCCAGCGGACGAAGAAGACCCGGCGCATCAGCGTCATCGGCGACTCCATTTCCTCCTTCGACGGTTATATCCCCGAAGGCTATGTCGCCTACTATCCCACGACCACCTGCCGTACCTTCAATGTGCAGGACATGTACTGGTACCGGCTCGCCTATGAAAAAATGTCCGATGCCATCCTGGACGTGAATATCGCCTATTCGGGCAGTCTGGTGACCTACAACGGGAATGACAACAACTTCCCCCGGCGTTACATCGACCGCGGGGGAATGGGGACGCCGGACGTCATCCTGCTGTTTGGCGGGACCAACGACTATACGGCGGCCAAACCGCTTTACGGGAGCCTGAAATGCGATACCGCGACTTCCGCCCCTTCCCAGCAGGCCCTGAATACGGTCTTTTCCACTGCCGATGCCGCGACGACGCTGGCCGCTGCGGCGGCCAATCTGGGTGACGGGACCTATTTCGAGGCCTATGTCAAACTGGTGCGGATGATGGTGCTCCAGTATCCGAAGGTGCGGATCGTGCTTATGATCGGCGAGCATTTCAGCACCGGGATGCAGCAGACCATCGAGGCCATTGCCGCGCATTATCCGGACAACTGCCGGACGGTGGATTTCCTCTCCGTGAACGGCCTGGACGGCATTACGGACAATCCGGACTGGTGCCCGATCGCGAAGTGCCTGGACGGCGGCCGGAACCTGCATCCCAACGAGGCCGGGATGAAGGTGATCGCAGACAAGATTTACGCGGAACTCGGCGCCTGGTTGGAGGGGAATTGAAAAAAACGTATATATTCTTATGGATTTTCCAAATGATTCGGACAGAAGTTGGGCTATAGGTCATCACTTCGATTCAGCGGTGTAGTTTGTAGATATTTATTGCGCTC
>CACYHC010000057.1 GCA_902774145.1 uncultured Bacteroidia bacterium | reverse complement strand
AGGAGTAAGACTTATGAAAACGCCTATCCGTCCCATTCCCATCCTGACCGGTAAAGCCGCCGAGCGCTTTATCCGTCTGGCTGATGCTGCCGAAAAGAACCCTCACACCCAGCCCTGCGGCATCTCAAAAGAAGATTTCGAAAAGATTCTCGCCAAAGCCCAGTTGCATTAGGATATGGGCTTCCTCACAGATTCCTGCACCCTGAAAGTTCTTACACAAGAGCTTTTGGCGGATTGTAAACCTTTTCATTGCGGAGATCCGGGTCTTGACAAATTCTTTAGCCAGGAATCCGTTCTTCACCATAAGGCGATGCTTGGGAAAACCTACTGCTTTGTCCTGGACGATAAACCTTCTGACATCATTTGTGCATTTACCCTCTCCAACGATAGCGTTCGCGTCGATCATCTCCCCAATGCGCGAAAGAAAAAGGTAAATGCCCGGATTTCCCGTGTAAAACAAATGAATCGTTATCCGGCGATTCTTATTGGCAAGTTGGGCGTCAACCTGAATTATGCTAACCTCGGCGTAGGTTCAGACCTACTTTCAACGCTTAAACGCTTTGCTTCCCATCACGACAATCTGTCGGACTGCCGGATGCTGGCTGTGGATGCAAAAGCAAACGACAGAGCTCTTCACTATTACGAGAAAAACCAGTTTAGGTATCTGTATTCCTCTGAGGAACAAGAAGCTGAAAATCGGCATATGCCCCTCCCCCTCAAAACACGCTTCATGTTCTTCGACCTGATAGATCTTCAAACGGAGTAAGTGTCGCAAAAATTGCCTATCTTTGCGCTCCTATGACCACAAGCGAACACTACACGGCGCCGGAGGTGGAGATCATTGAGGCGATTTTTGAACAAGCCGTCCTGCTGGACGCTTCCCCCTACATCCAATCGGGAGAAGATAATGAATGGGGGAACTACTGATGAACAAGCACTTACTGAAATTTGCAGCCCTCGTGCTGTCCGCCGTACTCCCCAGTGCCTGCGGCATCCGCGAAGAAGCCGGGGATGAGCTTTCCGTCGACGGAACGGTCCGTTTCATCGCTTCCGGCGATGAGGCAAAAACCGCCTTCGCTCCTGCCGAGGACGGCATCTACCCCTGCCTTTGGACCGGTAACAACGAATGCGTCGCCCTCAGCCTGAACTGGGGAGACAAACAGGTGGCCGCCGTCGAAGCGTCGGAAGACGGGCGCAGTGCTACCTTCGAACTCTCCTTCGACATTCCGGAGACGGAGCACTACCGCTTCGCCGCGTTCAGCCCCGCATCGGCGGTAAAAAGCGCAAGCAGCAGCCGCCAGGCATGGAGCATCAACCTTCCCGTCGATCAGCGGCCGCTGGAAACATCGGCGGACGAAAGCGCACAACTTCTTTCCGCACTGAGCGCCGATTACAGCGCGGTGCCTTCGAAAGTACGCCTGGGCTTTTCGCACGTCAGCGCCTATGGACGCCTGGCCATCAGCAACCTGCAGAACGGCGATGCGGCCATCCTTGGCGTGGAACTCACCTGCTCGGTCCCGCTGGCCGGCCAGTGGTACTACTCCCCTGCCGACGGCAGCCTCACGGACAATGGCGCGTCTTCTACGATTCACCTGGAAACCACGAGCGTCGATGATGTCTGGTTCGCCTGTATGCCTTGCGAAATGACCGGGCAGACGCTCGACATCAGCGTCCTCACCGAAGCGGGGACCTTTACCAAGACCATCTCCCCGCGCGACGGCCTGGCTTTCCTGCCTGGGAAAATCGCCCGTATCTCCGTGGATTTCAACAATATCGTGGCGACGAGCAGTGCGGAGGTGTTTACGCTCGTTACAGATATTTCCGACCTCTCCGTCGGGGATGAGATACTCATTGTCAATGAAGACGGCACCTTTGCGCTGGGGGAACAGAGCGGCACAAGTTCCAAACCCTACAGGGCCAGGGCGGCTGTCAGCGTATCCAATGATACGATTGAGGACGCCGGGACGGCTACTGTACTGACGCTCGGTCAGGGAAATTCAAATGACAGCTGGTCCCTTATGGCGGGCAGCGCCTATCTTTGCAATAAGTCATCAGGAAACTACCTGACGACCAGCACGACCCTCAACGGCAATTCAAGCTGGACCATTTCCCGTTCGGGCGGCACGACGACCATCAAAGCCAAAAGCGGAGAATCCCAGTATATCAAGTATAACGGAGCCTCCAATGCCCAGCGTTTCAGTTGCTACAAGGCTACGACGACCACCGTTCAAGCCGTCTGCATCTACAAAAAAGGCAGCGGCGGCGCGCCGGTTCAGGAGGATCCTCTCCTGGAACATTCCGAGTACGGCCTGGTCCTCGGCGGTATGCAACGCTTCTATACCGCCGGCCCCGAACAGTATGCCCGGTCCTACAACGAGGCCGGCATCCAGACCTTCGTCATCCTGCATCCCGGGAACAAAGAGCAACTGGAAATCACCGGTTACAGTCCGGCGATGCGCAAGGGCGACTCTGTCACCTTCAGCATCTCCTGGCGCCAGGGACTTTCCACGATATTGAACGGCAGCTGGACCCTTACGCTCATCCGCGAAGACGGTCCGAAAGTATGGCTCTCCGACGGCAAGGGCGGCGGCGTCATCATTAAGAAATAGGAGGAACGGAGATGGAAAAGATACTTGTTGCGCTCATCGCTCTCTGCCTGGCCTGCGTTTCGGCAAGCGCCGTTCCGGCGCGTCCGGGCAAATTCACCTATACCCAGCCCGACGGCACCCTCATCGTCCTGCGGCGCGTGGGAGACGAATTCTATCACAAGACCCTCGATGAGAACGGGCGGGAAATGTACGAGGACGAAGACGGCTGGTACAGGCCCGTCACACAGTTCTCGCCCATGGCACAGCAGCGGGCTCGCGTCAAAAGGGCGCAGGTCAATCGCCATCGTGTAAAAGCATCGACCAATATCGACCTCAACAAGGGCGAACGCCATATCCCCGTGCTACTGGCCGCTTTCAAGAACAAGGACTTCACAATCAGCGACCCCAACGCGATGTTCGGCGACCTGCTCAACAAAAGGGGGTATTCCTACAACGGTGCCGTCGGCAGCGTGCGCGATTATTATGAAGAAAACTCGGACGGACAGTTCAAGCCTATTTTCGATGTATACGGCCCCATTACCCTGAACAGCAATATGTCTGCCTACGGCGGCAACGACGACAGCGGGAGCGACAAGGCCCCGGAACTGGCCATCATCGAGGCAGCGCAGGCGCTGGACGACGAAATCGATTTCTCCCAATACGATTATGACGGGGACGGATATGTCGATATGGTGCTCTTCTATTACGCCGGCTACAATGAGGCGGAAGGCGGTCCTTCAGCTACGATCTGGCCCCATTCCTGGAACATTACCCAAAGTGACAACTCCAAGGTCATCAACGCCAATGACTTCGACGGCAAAAAGCTGGATAATTACTTCTGCACTTCCGAATTGGTTTGGGCCAGCGGGTCCACGATGTGCGGCATCGGCACCACCTGCCACGAATTCGGCCACTCGCTCGGTCTCCCCGACTTCTATGATACGGATTACGGCGACAGCGGCAATTCTTATGGAACCAATCATGGTTATGCTGCCGAACCGTACAGTTACTCGGTGATGTGTTCCGGCTCGTACAATCACGACGGAAAATGTCCGCCCTATATGAACGCGGAAGAGAAAATCATGCTGGGCTGGGTGGACACGGATGCCATACGGCTGATTTCCCAACCGGGTCATTACACGATTCCTGCCGTCCAGAATAACATTTCATACAAGACCACCACATCACGCGACGGCGAGTACTTCCTCTACGAATGCCGCTCGTCGCTGGGCTGGGACAAATACCTGCCCGGTGGTCCCGGACTTGTCGTCTATCACGTCGACAAATCGTCGACCCTGGTTGCCGTTTATGATCAGCGCGGCTATTCGGCCAGCATATCGGCCCACGACCTATGGTTTGACTGGGAAACCACCAACCAGATCAACGAGAATGCCAAGCATCCTTGCTATTACATCGTTCCCGCCCTGGACCAGACGCGCATTTCCCAGTCCTGCGACAGCGAAGGCTATCCGGATTATTACGACGAGATGCGCATCCCCTTCCCCAACGAAGGCGTTTACAGTTATACGCCCGTCGACTGGGCCGGCGTCAGCGGCCCTGCCGAATTCTCGAACATTATCTACAACGCCTCGTCCGCCCAGGTCACGATGAAGGTCAACATCCCTACGGGCGAACTGGACTGGTGCGTGATTGACAATCCCGGCGGAGGCAATTATGCCGCCGGAACGGTCTTCTACCTCAATCTCGTCGTACCGGAAAACGTAGTCCCTACCGCTGTCAGCTGGTTCTTTGACGACGAACCCGTCTCCGGCAGCTCCGTCTCACTGACCGCCGGCCCCCATTGCATTGAGGCCGTCATCACACTGGACGGCGGCCTCAAACAAACGCTTACGCTGGAAATTACGGCGCAGTAAGCAATCTTTAAAAACGACTTTTACGCCTGGTGGGCGGGCCGGAGCAAATCCAGCACCGTCTTCACCGGGTTGAAGGTGTCGAGCGGCACTTCCACGAAGAGGGTGTTCCAGTCGCTCATCGCACCGTTCCAGAGCCCGGGCAGTTCCAGGGCCTTGAGCGGCCGTCCTTCATAACTCTTGGACGAGATGAACCCGGTCTCCGGATCCACGTGGGCCAGCAGGTCGAACTTTCCGCCCTTGTAATTGCGCAGACAGCAGACCAGGTCCACGGGATTGAAATGCGTGCCGGCGCAGGCGCCGCCCTTGATCTGCACGCTCTCCAGGATTTGCAGGGAGGTAGAACCGTCCTTTGCGCGGATAATGAAAGGCCCGCCCCCGGGTTCGCCCTGGTTGCGCACCATACCGCAGACGCGGATGGGACGGTCCAGTTTGCGGCGAAGCGCATCGGCGAGCGACTCCCCTGCCGCAGGAACCACTTCCACGCACAATTCATGGGAGAGGAATGCGCGGATTTCTGCACACAGCGCATCGGAAGCACCGGCGTCCAGCGCGCGCAGATAGCCGAAGATACGGTCGCGCAGCGCCAGGCACTTGCCCATCAGCACCTTCTTCCAGAGGGCGGTAACGGGCAGTAGCCGCTCGCAGGACACATTGTCGATGTTCTTGATAGAAACGAGTTCCTCGTCAATCTCATTGAGGTTGTAAATCAGTGCGCCGTGCCCGGCCGGACGGTACAGTTCGCTGCCGTCTGCCTTCAGGAAGGGCTTGTTGTCTTCATCGACAGCAATCGTGTCCGTCGCCTTGTCCTGGCAGGTAAAGCGGATATTGTACTGGATGCCGTAGCGTTGCTCATAGGCTGCCTTGACGGCGGCAATCGCCGCATCGAAGAGTTCGCGGTGCTCCGGCGAGATCGTAATCGTGAGCGTGGCGCTGCCGTCGGCGTTGCGCATATACTCCTGCGCTTCCACCAGGTGCTCGGCGATGGCCGTGCGTACTTCGGCGGCATAGCGGTGGAACTTCAGCACACCCTTGGGCTTGGCACCGTAGCCCAGTCCCTCGGCGGTCAGCAGTTTGGACAGCACGCTGCGCTGGGTAGCGGCATCCTCGGCCGGCTCGCCGAAAAGGGCCTTGTCATAAAAGGCAAAGGATTTGAGTTCCCGCACCAGGCGGGCTGCAGGCGCGTCTGCAGGCAGCGGCTTTGCCGGATCCGCCTCCAGCGCCGAGAGCCCGGCGAACATATCCTTGAACATCCGCGAAGCCGCACCGGAAGCCGGCACAAACTTGCACTTCCCCTTTACGGAAGCCTTTTCGTAATACGCAGCCGCATCCTTCGCCTCCGCTTCGGAAAGCACCTGAATGCCTTTTTCGGGCGTCGCCGCCGCTACAATGTCCAGCCACGGGAATCCGGTTTCAAACCGCCTGATTTGTTCTTCTTTAGTTAACATATACACAAGTTTCGCAACAATTAATCCTACTTTTTATTACTTCGTTACCCCTACCCTAAATCCCTTCCCTCGGGGAAAGGACTTACCATCGCCCTTGCGGGCTCCAGCACAGGCTGTTTACAAACTTACAAACAATTCTCATAAAATCCCAAAATTCCTGCAACATTGGGCGTTAAGACTGCAGCGGGTTGTGCTCTGTGAACATTTTCCCGGATAGGGTCGCGAAGCGACTGAGAGCAGAGCACAAGTTGTTGCAGTCAGCACAATGTTGCAAATAGCGGATATCTGACAAAGGTTTTGTATATTTGTGTCGAATGAAAGAACTGATATTATATAATGTAACGATCGAGGCGGTGGCGGCGGAAGGGAAAGCCCTCGCGCACGTTAAACTGGACGAGGGCGACGAAGGCCGCGGCGCCGTCGTTTTCGTAGAGTTCGCCGTTCCGGGCGACATCGTGGACATTCGCATCTTCAAGAAGAAAAAAAACTACCTCGAAGGCCGGATTCTTCGCATCGTCAAGCCCTCCAAAGACCGCATGGAACCCTTCTGCAGCCACTTCAGCATCTGCGGCGGCTGCCGCTGGCAACCTCTCCCCTATCCACTCCAACTAGAAGCCAAACGGCAGCAGGTCTATGACCAACTGGTGCGCATCGGTCATCTGGAAGTGCCGGAAATCCGTCCCGTCCTGCCCTCGGAGCAGACCACGGAATACCGCAACAAACTGGAATTCTCCGCCTCCTGCAGAAGGTGGATTCTCCCGGAGGAAGACCCGCAGAACCTCAGCGATGAACAGCGCCTGGGTCTGGGTTTCCACGTTGGCAAATTCTTCGACAAGGTACTGGATATCAAGCACTGCTACCTGCAGCCTGAACCGTCTAACGCCATCCGTCTGTTCGTCCGGGACTACGCAGTAAAGCACGGTATGCCCTTCTACGACATCCGCGAAAACCGGGGGCTTCTGCGCGGCATCTTCGTACGGAACAACCAAAAGGGGCAGGTTATGCTCATCGTCTGCTTCGGGGAGGACAGTCCCCTCATCGCGCCGATGCTTTCCGCCCTCTCGGACGCCTTCACGCAAATCAGCTCGCTGTATTATGTCATCAACCGCAAATGCAACGACAGCATCACCGACCAGGAATGCCTCCTTTTCCGCGGCGAGCCCACCTTGACCGAAGAAATGGAAGGCCTGCGCTTTCGCATCGGGCCCAAATCCTTCTACCAGACCAATACGCGGCAGGCGGAGCGCCTCTACGGCGTAGCCCGCGAATTCGCCGCACTCGACGGCAGCCAGACCGTCTATGACCTCTACACCGGCACCGGCACCATCGCCCAGTTCATTGCGCGCCGATGCAAAAAAGTCATCGGCATCGAATATGTGCCCGAGGCCATCGAGGATGCAAAGCGCGGCGCCGCCGAAAACGGCATTGACAACTGCGAATTCTTTGCCGGCGATATGAAAGACGTCCTCACGGAAGCATTCATCGCTGAACACGGGCGCCCGGATGTCATCATCCTCGACCCGCCGCGCGCGGGCATCCATCCGGACGTCGCAAAGGTCATCCTCGCCGCCGCTCCCCCGCGCATCGTCTATGTCAGCTGCAATCCCGCCTCCCAGGCGCGTGATCTGGCGATTCTTGCGCAGGACTACTGTATCGACGCGGTGCAGCCCGTCGATATGTTCCCGCACACCCTGCACGTGGAAAATGTCTGTCAACTGAGCCGGAAATGATTGTTACCCTCCTTCTCATTCTGCTGGGACTTGCGCTGGTGGTGTTCGGCGCGGATTTCCTCGTGGACGGAGCGTCCGCCATTGCACGGCGCTTCGGCGTAAGTGAATTCGTCATCGGCCTGACCATCGTGGGCTTCGGCACCTCGATGCCGGAAATGGTGGTCAGCGTGACCGGCGCCCTGGAAGGCAATGCGGATATTTCCGTCGGCAATGTCGTGGGCTCCAACATTATGAACGTGCTGCTGATCCTCGGGCTGACGGCCTTGATTTCCCCCATTGCCATATCGGCGCAGAACCTGCGGCGGGACATTCCGGTCACCCTCGGCGTGACGTTGCTGATGCTGGGCCTGGGCTGGACCGGGGGCGGACTGAGCCGCATCGAGGGCGTGCTTTTCCTCCTGCTGTTCGCGGGGTATATTTTCTGGAGTTTCAAAGCGGACAGCGCCGATACCGAAGAGGCTCCCGGGAAGTCCAGAAGCCTGTTTATGGCCATTTTGCTGGTCCTCGGCGGGCTGGTGGCCCTGACAGCAGGCGGACGCTTGTTCGTGGACAATGCGGTGGATTTTGCCCGGAATGTCGGCGTCTCCGACAAATTCATCGCCGTAACGCTGCTGGCGGGCGGCACATCGATGCCGGAACTCGCGACCTGCATCGTCGCCGCCGTCAAGAAACGCGGGCAGCTGGCGCTGGGCAACGTCCTCGGCTCCAACGTGTTCAATATCCTGCTGATTTTAGGCCTTTCCGCCACGATTATGCCCCTCTCTTTTGCGGGCGTCCAGTGGATGGACGGGGCCATTCTGGTGCTCAGTATGCTGCTGGTGGCCTTCAGCGCGTGGACCGGCCGAAACCACAAGGTAGACCGCTTTGACGCCGCCCTGATGCTCGCCGCCGAAGCCGCCTACCTTGCGTGGCTGGGAATGACGCTTTGACACATTTTGTATGAACCGTCCGCTTGCGGACATAAAAATCAATGTTTATGA
>CACYHC010000056.1 GCA_902774145.1 uncultured Bacteroidia bacterium | reverse complement strand
GCGGAATTCCAGCAGGTCGTCCGCATCGTTGATTTCGAAGGTATTCTCATCAGAAACCTTGCACTGGATGGTGTACTGGCCACCGCCTGTCCAGGTTTGGGCGGTCATCGTCAATGTACGGACATACATCCCCTCCGGCGTGTCCACGGCAAGGGTGAGTTCATCATCGGCCAGGAAATCCACCCCGGCGGCGGAGAACATCATATAGGCTTCCAGCACACGGTTGGAAGGAAGGGTTACATTGCTCAGGGAGAGCGTTTGCTCCGAGACTTTTTCCGTGCCGGCATTGGTCGCCGGGAAAACGGGACGGGAAGCGTAGAGCGTCACGGACGTGGCACCTGTGGTTCCGACAGGCAACTGCATACGCAGCTGGATGACGCCGTTCTGAAGCAATTCACCACCCATATCCTCGGCCCATCCCGCATCAAACTTGGGTTCCTCGTAATCGGCAACTCCGGTGAGCATGGCGTTGTACTCCAGATGTGCTGTCGAAGCATTACCGTTCTGGGCTTGCGATGCATAACTGCGGGCATTGAAGGCAGTGGCATCGGCATACGTCCCCGGGTAGATGATGGTATAAGGGCTGCTCTCGGGAGCCGTTCCGGTAAATTCCGCCTCGTGGGCAGAAAGGATGTTGGTTACCACAAATTCATTTCCGTTGATGGAAAGTTTGTCCCCTTCTTCCCAGGCCAGGAGCATGGCATTTTTATCGCCGGCTTCCGTCATGGAAACCTTGCCATCCATACCGTCTGCCGTAGAGACCCTGATGGTTACTTGTTCTCCCGTTTGCGGCCGGGATGCCGGTTCCAGCTCCTCCGTGCAGGAGAACGCAAAGATGGCCACTGCGGCCAATAAGAAAAATCTTGTCTTCATACTTGTGTCCTCCATCGATTATTCTGCATCAAAATCTTCTGAAAAAACATCACTGTTTCCCATATCCTTTAAACCAGAATAGAGCAGTACACTTTTGAAGGTATACTCCGTTATTGCAACGGCAGGCTTTTCATATTCGTTTTTTTTCATTGTGTATATGATTTTTACTGTGTTTCCAAATACGACAAAGCGACACGCACCCAAGGGTCCATGTCGCTCATAGATTTCGGTAAATAATTATATGCCAAGGAGTTACCCCCCCCCATTGCCATAATGGAGGAAATCTCGCGCAAGGTGTTATGGAGCAGCGCCTTAGTCATATCGCTTAGTGTTATTAGTCCTGCAAAGATAAGAAAAATAATTAAGGTTTCCTAACCTTCCAGTTGAGCAGGGGCAGCAGGAAGGCCAGGACGGCGGCACCCAGCCAAAACCAACTGGCATAGGTATAATCGTGCACCCCGGTCTCCGCCATATGGCCGTCCAGGAGCACGCCCGTCACGACCATCTGGATACCGGCTGCCGCATAGGAGGCGATGCCGGTAATGCCGATCGCCGCTCCGCTGGCCTCGCGCGGCACGAGATCGATGGCCATCAGCCCCGGCAGGAAACTGATCAGCACGCCGATGGCAATCCCGAACAGCACCATGGCGGTAATGTTCAGCGCCTTCGAAGGCCCGCCGAAAAGGAACATCGCCAGAGCGACGGATTCCAGGATGCCGGCGATGAGCGCCGTCCACTTGCGGTCTCCCTTGAAGGCAAAGTCCGTGAGCCAGCCGGACACCACGGTGCCCACCACCCCGAAAATAGGGTTGATGGCGATGATGGCCGCCGCACCCGCCAGGTCGTAGCCTTTGGCCTCCTGCAGGAAAATGGTGCCCCATTCGTTGATGGCATAGCGGCTCATATACATAAAGGCGCTGGCTGCGGCCAGTACCCAGATACCGGGATTCCGCAACACGGCCCGCTGGGCGTGCTTCCCCGCTCCGGCAGGCGCGGCTTCCTTCGCCTCCGCCTCCCCGGACAGCACCTCGATGGGCGGCAGACCTTTGCCCTGCGGCGTATCGTGCAGGAAAAGCAGGATCAACAGTACCCCCAGGGCACCGGCCAGGGCAGCGCCGAAAAAGCCCCAGCGCCAGCCGGCCTGCGCCACCAGCATCCCTACGAAAAGGAAGGAAAGCGCCTCGCCGATATTGTGCGATGCGCTGAACAGGCCGTAATAGGTGCCGCGGATCCGCAGCGGGAACCAGCGGGACAGCCCCACGATGGCCGGCGGAGCCCCCATGGACTGCGCCCAGCCGTTGACGGCCCAGCAAAGGGCGAAGGCCGGGAAAAGCGCGGCGTTCACCAGGTTGCCGGCGGCGGCGCTGACCCCGAGGATGCCCATAATGAGGTTCATCGCCGCGGAAACGATCAGGCCCGTGGCCATAAAACGCTTGATATTGGCGCTGTCCGCGAGGAACCCGTTCACCAGTTTCCCTACGGCATAGGACCAATACAGGCAGGCCCCCACGATACCCAGCTGCGTAGCATTCATCAGGCCGGCGTCGATGATAGGCTGCTTCATTACGCCGAGGGACAGCCGGCAGACATAGTACAGAGCATAGGACAGGGTAAAGGCGATGAAACTCTGCAGACGCAGCCGTTTCCAGACCTTGTCCTGTCGTCCGGCCTCCACCTTCACGGCGGCAGGGGCGCTCATTTTGAAAAAGGAAATCATACGCCGAACTGTTTGCGCAGGCCCTGCGTCTTTGCGTGGGCGTCAGGACCTTTCGTACTGATGTAAATCCGCATCTTGGGTTCGGTCCCGGACGGGCGGACGGAGACGACATCGCCCTCCGTATTCACCCATTGCAGCACATTGGCGGCAGGCAGGCCGGTCGTTTCCGGCTTCAGGTAATCGATGGTAGCGGCGATAGGAAGGCCGGCAAGCGTCTGCGGCGGGGATTGCCGGAAATCCGGCAGCTCGCCCTGCAGGACATAGCGGGTCTCCTCCCGGTAGCCGTACTGCCGGTAAAGCGCCTGCAGCTGCTCATAAAGCGTAAGGCCCCGCTCGGCAAGCCAGGCCGTCATTTCCGCCATCAGCGCACAGGCGAGCGGGGCGTCCTTGTCGCGGACGAATTCCCCCGCGTTGAAGCCGCAGCTTTCCTCGCCGCCGCAGACAAACTCCCCTTTTCCTTCGTGCAGCTTCACTTGTTCGGCCAGGTATTTCCAGCCGGTGAGGACATTGTAGCAGGTCACCCCGAAATCCCGGCAGATGTCGTCCATCAGGCCCGTCGTCACGATGGTTTTCACCACATAGCAGTCTTTGTGGAGGGTGCCCAGTTCCCTGCGGCGGGTGAGCAGATACCAGGTGAGCAGGGCCGCCGTTTGGTTGCCGGTCAGGCGGATGAGCCGGCCTTCCGGATCCCTGACGGCAGCGCCCATACGGTCGGCGTCCGGGTCGGTGGCCAGGACCAGGGCCGCAGCTTCCCGCTCCGCTACGGCGAGGGCCATTTCCCAGGCGCAGTCTTCTTCAGGATTGGGGGAAGAGACCGTAGGGAAATTGCCGTCGTTCACATCCTGTTCCGGGACGTGGATGACGTGCTGGAAGCCCAGGCGTTTCAGGCACTCCGGGACAAGGCGCACGCCACAGCCGTGCAGCGGCGTGTACACGATTTTCAGGTCCGCGTGCCTTTGCACGGCATCGGGAGAAAGCGTCAGGGACAGGATATCCCGGAGGTACAACTCGTCCACGTCGACCCCCATCATTTCGATGGGCACCAGCGCGGGGGCATAACGCACTTCGGACGGGTCGGACATCTGGTTCACTTCGGCCACGATGTCCTTATCCACGGGGGCGGTGATTTGCCCGCCGTCCTTCCAGGACACCTTGTAGCCATTGTACTCCGGCGGGTTGTGCGACGCCGTAATCATAATGCCGGCTACAGCGCCCTTGAGACGGATGGCATAGCTCATCTCCGGGGTGGGACGCAGGCTCTCGAACAGGAAGACGTGAATGCCGTTGGCCGACAACACCTCGGCCGCCGTCCGGGCGAACAGCGCGGAATTGTTCCGGCAATCGTAGGAAATGACCACACGCAGGTCTTCCCCCTTTTCGTGTCCCAGGATATAGTTGGCCAGGCCCTGGGTGGCCATCGCTACGGTTTCCCGGTTCATCCGGTCCGGGCCCGGCCCCATCACGGCCCGAAGGCCGCCGGTGCCGAATTCCAATTGAAATGCCTTTTCTGCCATAGTATTCCTTATTTCCAAAGAGGGGTGGGATAAACGCCCGCCCGTACCAATTCTTCAAAACGGGCCACCACGCCGGGCCTGTCTTCTTTATAAGTGACGCCGAACCAGTAGGACGGCGTGGAAAGAACCTCACAGCTGCCCCTTCCCTCCTTGATGAGGCAGTCGAAGACGAAAGGAGGATCGAATTCCTTCCCGGCCTTCCCTTCGTTTTCCCGGAGGAAACGGCAGAAGACCTCCCCGGTACGGTCAAAGAAATCGGGGGTGAGGCCAAACATATTCATCGAGCACAGGTCCCGCGCGTCCAGGACCGCTTCTTCTTCCGTGATGGCGTTGATGCCGCGGACAAGACCGTCGTCGGTCTTTTGGATGCGAAGGTGCTGCACCATGGAGACCAGCTGCCGGTCCTTGCCATAGAAGCAGATGCCCCGGTTGACCCCGCCTGCATCGGTGAGCGTATTTTCCAGGGCGAATCCCAAGACGCAATAGGCCCCCTGCGACTGTGCGTGCAAACGGCACCAGCGGGCCGCAATGTCAAAGGTTTCCCGGCCGTAGTAATCGTCCCCGTTGATGGTAACGAAGGGCTCGTGAATGACATCCCGGGCCACCCAGATGGCGTGCGCGGTGCCCCAGGGTTTTTCCCTGCCGGCGGGCACGGTGAATCCCGGAGGCAGCATATCCAGTTCCTGGCTGACAAACAGGAACTCTACGGGCTTGCCGTCAACGCCGCACAAGCCGGTATACTTTTCCTTTACGCTGCGCTCCATCGCCGCGCGGAAGTATTCCCGGACGATATAGACGATTTTGCCGAATCCGGAACGGACGGCATCATAGATGGAATAGTCGATGAGGGTTTCCCCGGAGGGGCCCATGCCGTCCATCTGCTTGAGCCCGCCGTAGCGGCTGCCCATTCCGGCGGCGAATACCAGTAGCGTAGGAGTCATGCTTATCTGCGTTTTTTATAGGTGAAACGGTCCTGGACTTCCCCGGTAAGGAGATTGTGTACGGTGACTTCCAGTTGGCCGCCGGTTACCTTTCCTTCAATGACGGTGGGAAACTTCCCGGCATCGGGATGCCGGTTGGCCCCCTTCCCCTCGTAGCCCATTTCGGGGCCGCCGCCCACAATCTGCGCCCAGCCGTGGCGACGGTCGGGCGCATCGTAGCGGTAGCGGTGCTGATGACCGGTGATGATTAGCTGGCAGCCGGCCTTTTCCAGCAGCGGGAGCCACATCCTAGCGCAAGTGCGCTGCCACTCTGCCCAGTTAAGCGTATACTCCGGAGACGCGTCATCGGGATAGACATCCCCGGGGTTGGCCTTGGGATTGTCGTCGAAAAGCGGAATGTGGCAAAATGCCACCAGATAAGGCGCGGAAGCGATTTCTCTGCGTTTGAGCGAATCCCTGAGCCAGAGCGTCTGCGCCTCCCGGTAAGGCGTGTAATTGAAGAGTCCCGCGAATTTGCGGTTGCTGTCCAGCTTGTCTTCTCCGGTATCCAGGCCGACCATCGCTATTTCTCCCATCCGGACGGCGAAATTGCGCCCCAGGTCCCAGTCCCGCGAAGCGCGCTCTTCCGGCTGACGGAACATCCAGACCCGTTCCAGGCGGCGGGCTTCCCAACCCCGGTCGTCGTGATTGCCCGGGGCAAGCAGCCAGGGCATGCGCGCAGCAAAACCCTTCCGGGCGGCATCGGGCCTGATGATGATGTCCACCAGTTCGTCCATCGTCTGGTCCACCGTACAGATGTCCCCGTTCCAGATGGCGCAGGCAGGGTTGATTTCGGCAACCTTTTCCAGGGCCAGGCCGACCGGAACCTTCTGGGCGTGGGTGTCGTTGATGACACAAAAATGGGCTTTCGTCTTCTTCCCCGCCGTGGTAAAACTGTAGGTCACGGGGTCTTCCTCGCTGCCCAGGATCTTCATCTTGTAGCCGCCCTTGAAACTGATTCGGTCGGCACCGATGCGGTAGTAGTATTTCGTGGAGGGTTTGAGGCCCGTCAGGCGGATGAGCATCACTTTGTCGTTGATGTCCGTGACCCGGAACCCGCCGCACTTCACTTTGCGCCCGTCCGAGAGGTCTTCTTTTCCCCCCACAACGACATAGCCGTTGGCCAGTGCACTCACGGCGAACGCCACGCCGACGGAGGTCTCCGCGAAGTTCTGGAGCATCGGGGCCGATACAATCAGCGGACCTTCCGCATCGACGGGCTCCTGCGCAGGCTGGTGTTCCGTGGCGGAAAGCAGTTCCGGGGCTGCTGCGGCCGCGACGGTCAGCAGGGCGGAATCGCGCAGAAAATCTCTTCTTTTCATCGGGGTCAGTGATGGCTGGTTTCCGCTTTGCGCCAATCGCTCTGATAACCGGACAGCAGTTCGGTAAAACGGGCGGTAATGAGGTGCGGACGGGTGATGGCGCTGCCTACGACCACGGAATGGGCGCCCAGATAGAGCACTTTCATCGCATCTTCCGGCGTATAGATATGCCCTTCCATAATCACGTGGGAACGGCCTTTGAAGTCCCGGCACATTTTGGCGAAAGCCCGGAAATCAGGGCCGGTAATCTGCATCGTCTCCTTCGTATAGCCATACAGGGTGGGACCAACGAAATCGGCACCCATCTTCACGGCGCGCTCCGCTTCCGCGTAATTCGAGACATCGGCAAAGAGGGGGGCGTCCGGAAGGGCCTCCCGTACTTTTTCAAACAGTTTCCACGCGGGCTGGCCCTCGTGGGTAATCTGGTCCGTGCAGTCCAGCGCGACAATATCGGCCCCGGCGGCCCAGACCTCCTTCGCCGCTTCCAGCGTGGGAGTAATGAAGACGTCGGTATCGTCGTGCCAGATCTTATAGAGGCCGATGAGAGGGAGATCAACCTCTTTCTTGATGGCCGCAATCTGGTCCGGGGAGTTGGCCCTCAGGCCCACCGCACCGCCCCAGGCGGCCGATTTGGCCATTTTGACGACAAAATCAATCGAGTAGCAGGGGTCATCCGGCTGCACCTGGCAGGACACGATGAGTCCGCCTTCCAGCCGCTTTGCAAGTTCTTCCGTTTTACGCATAACAATTTGATTTTTTACAAAGTTATCGCAAAGTACGGCCGGAAAAAATGTAGCATCCCGCCCAAAAAGATAGAAAAAATCATACCTTTGTCCCAATTCGTTTGAGACCATGATTAGACTTGGCATTGCCGGCACCGGCAAGATTGTTCCCGAAAGTGCTGCCGCGCTGCAGGAGACCGGCTACGAACTGGTGTCCCTCTGGGGGCCCCATCCCCAGAAGGCCGTCCCGCTGGCGGAGCGCTTCTCCATTCCGAAGGTCTGCGACAGCTTCGGCGCATTGTTGGAATCCGGCATTGACTTCGTGTATATCGCCCTTGTCAATTCCGCGCACTACGCGTACGCCCGGCGGGCGCTGGAGGCCGGGGTGAACGTGTTGCTGGAAAAGCCGTTCTGTTCCACGGCGGCCCAGGCTGAAGAGCTGGCCTCCCTGGCCCGCAGGAAAGGCCTGTTCCTTTTTGAAACCATTTCCAACATTTACCGGCCCGCGTGGAGGCTCATCAAGGAAAAATTACCGCTCATCGGTCCGGTAAAACTCTTCCAGGCTGACTTCTCCCAATACTCTTCCCGATACGACGCCTACCTGTCCGGCGAGGTGAGCGCCAGTTTCAACCCGGCCTGCGAGGGCGGCGCCCTGCGCGACCTGAATGTCTATAACCTGCATCTGGCCGTAGACCTGTTCGGCCGGCCGGAGGAAGTGATTTTCCGGGCCAACCGGGGGTACAACGGCGTGGACACTTCGGGAACGGTCCTGTTAAAATATCCGGAACGGCTGGCCATATGCACCGCCGCCAAGGATTCCGGGAATCCCTCCGGGCTCGTCATCCAGGGCGACAACGGCTGGATCCGGGTGGAAGGGATGCCCAACATTCTGGCTGAAGTACAGGTCTGCCTGAAAGGGGAAGCGCCCGAGCGCTTCTCCCCCAATCGCCGTGCGTCCCGCCTCAGTGAGCAGTTTGCCTGCTTTCGGGAGGTTTTTCTTGACGGCGACCTTTCCGCGATGCAGGAGCGGCTGGACCACTCGCTGCTCGTAATGGAAACCCTGGACCGCTGCTGAACTTCGAATAAAAAGCCGTATCTTTGCAAGGTATGCTCAGAATCAGAAAAGGCTTCCAGGGGCAACGGCTCGTCGTTTATCCTTTCTATGCGGTCGGGAACCGGACCCGCCCTTCCCTGCGCCTGTACTCCATGGGCGTGTTCCCCCAGGCGGCCCACCATTATGTGGAGCGGCCCCAGGGGTGCGGAGAGTATATCCTCATCTGGTGCACCGACGGGGAGGGGTGGTATTACCTGGACGGCGTGAAGTATACCGTTCCCAAGCAACATTTCTTTATCCTTCCCCCGGACCGGGGACACGCTTACGGCGCATCGGAGGACAAGCCCTGGTCCATCTACTGGGCACATTTCAGCGGCGAGGATGCGGCGGCCGCCTGCGAAAGGATGAAAGGGATTCAAGCGTTTCCGGAAGACGGGCGCATCCGCGAGGTAAGCCGGCTGTTCGAGGAATTGCTGGGCATCCTGGAGGGGCACGCCAGTGAGGAATCGGCCGCTTTTGTGGACTTGTCGTTCCCGCGCCTGCTTTCCGCTTTCCTGTATCCGGACATCTGGCGGCGCGATGCGGCCGACGGCGGAATGACGGTTTCAATCGTCGGGAAAGCCGCTCATTATATGGAGGACCACCTTTCCGAAAAGATGACTTTGGCGGATATCTGCGCCTATCTGGGCTATTCGGAATCCTATGTGACGCGGGTTTTTTCCGCCGAGGTGGGCTGCGGCCCAATGACTTACCTGCTTCGGCTGAAGGCCGCCAGGGCCTGCCGTCTGCTAAAGAAT
>CACYHC010000055.1 GCA_902774145.1 uncultured Bacteroidia bacterium | reverse complement strand
ATGAAACGAACGATTCTATCCCTGTCATTCCTCTGCCTGCTGGTGGCCTGCGGCCGTGCGCCGAAGGTTGACCTGGAGCAGACGGCCTCTGCCGTGGCGGACCGGGCGCTGAGTTACACGGACCCGCGGCACTACGCCGGCACCGTGTACACCCAGGCCCTGGCGGAGCTCTACAAAACGACGGGCTGCGAGCCCTGGCTTGCGCAGACCTGTGCAATCCTGGACCGCTTTCAATCCGGGGAATGGCAGGGATATGGATCGTTCATAAGTTATAAGGTCGGAGGCACCGCTGCCCCCGAGATGGTCCGGTACGGGTTTGAGGCGTACCGGACCATGGCTTTGGCCGCGGCGGACAGTATGTTTACCCACCAGCCGCGCAATGCGGACGGAATCATGCTTCCGCCCTGGCCTGCGGCCATCGAGAAAAACGGGGTCTTTATGGACCCTGTTTTTGCCGTAACGCCCTATTTGCTGTACGCCGGTCTGGAGGCGGAAAATCAGGACTGGATTGACTATGCCGCCTGGATGACCCTCCGGACCTTCAGCGACCTTGCCGATACCACTTCCGGCCTGGCCCATCAGGCCCGCGGCATCAACCGGATGCTTCCGGGACAACTTACGGACGACTGCTGGAGCCGCGGCAACGGCTGGGGTGCAATGGCCCTGGGCGCCCTGATGCGGGACCTTCCCCGGGATAACCGCTACTACGGTCAGGTCTGCGACCTGGCGCGCCGCTATTTCGCGGCGGTGCTGAAGTATCAGGACGAGGCGGGCCTCTGGCATCAGGAAATGACCTGGCCCGGGAGTTTCACGGAAATTTCCGGATCGGCCCTGCTGCTCTATGGCCTGGGTTCCGGTATCGAATCCGGCGTGCTGCCCGCCGCCTGGCGGAAGCCTTTCAAGAAAGGTATCGCAGGGCTGCTGCGTTATATCGACGCGCGGGGCAATGTGGCGAACACCTGTTCCGGCTGCCTGGCCTACAAGGACGGGAGCAAGGAGGCGTATGCCTCGCACGCATACTTCTGCAACGAGCAGCATGCCTTCGGTCCTGCGCTGCTGGCGCTCGGACAGGCCCTGCGGCTGGGCATCCGGCGCGTCCGTTCGGAACTCGGCGCGGAGATGAGGGAAACGACGCCGGAGTGCGTCGTCTTCTGTGCGGAGGACCGTAAGGCGGATGTCGCCTGGGAGAACGACCGGGCGGCGTACCGCATCTATTCCCGGCAGGTGAAGCACAAGGTGAGCAGCGGCGTGGACTATTGGGCCAAGCGGGTGGACTATCCCATCCTGCGGCGCTGGTATGCCAAAGACGCCGCAGGCGGCAGCTATCACGAGGACGATGGCGAGGGCTGCGATTTTTACGCCGTGGGGAAACACCGCGGCGTCGGCGGCATCGGCCTCTGGGTGGCGGACAGTCTGGTGGTGCCGGAGCCCTATGAGAGCTTTGTCATCGACTATTGTACGCCGGATTCCCTGCGCTTCACCGTGGTATATCCTGCCATCGAAATACCGCAGGACAGCGTTGTCCTCACGGAAACCATCAGCATGAAGCAGGGGTCCTACTACTACAGGGCCTGCGTGACCGCCCGGACCGCGTCCGGCAGGGGCGTTACGCTGGCTGCGGGTCTTACGGCCTTCGGCGCGCCTGAAATCCGCCGCAGTGAAGCGCACGCTTCCCTGAACCTCATCGAGACCGTCGAATCCATCGGCGAGAAGGTGGGCTCCTCCCTGGTGGCGGAAAAGGCCTGCTTCAGGGGATTTGCCACTTTCGGCAGCGACGAACTGGTTCTCCTGGACCTGCCCGCAGGCGCGTCGGCCCAGTTCTTTGCCGGCGCCGCGTGGAGCCGCGACTCGCGCTTCGACCCCTTCTACCGGCGCTGGATCCGGATTACCAATGAAGCCACATTTGACACGATTTCCAGTAAATAACCATGAAATCCCTGAAAATTCCGGCCTTGCTGGCCCTGCTTTTTGCCACGCTGACTCCTGCCGGGGCCCAGAAGGTCCCTGAGAAGGCGGCGAACGGATATCCCATCTACAACGATGTTTCCATCCCGCGCCCGGACAAGCCCACGGAGATTACGGAGGAGGACGTACGCCTGACCGACAAATACATCGACCTCTATCCCGACGGCATCCCGGAGGCGGACCAGGCGACGCTGCGCAAGCTCTACAAGTATTTCAGGGACGACCCCGTCGGGCAGAAAGAATGGAAGGGGCTGTCGGGCAAAGCCGTCAAGGCCATATCGGCCTGGAATATGCGCAAGTTGTCGAATCGGCGCTATGTCTATACCCTGGAGCAGCTCAAGCCGCTGGCCAAGGTCTATATCTTTACCGGCAACGACTTGATTTCCGATTTCATCCGGGGGCATCTCGCCAAGGCGGCGGGGATGCCCATTGATTTTTGGGTACACTCGGAACTGCGCAAACTCATCCCTGAAAAGCCGCAGGGCTATATCGAGACTTCGTACGTGAACCAGGCCCTGGGCACAGCCATCACCGCCGTGCGGCGCAATATGAGCCCCGAGGAAATCGCCACCATCGAGAAGGCCTGGTACGAAAAGGGCTACATTCCGGCCCTCAACTGGCTGGAAGCCAATCAGGCGTTCTTCGGAAACTTCCAGGCCGTGATTTCGGTAGGCGGCCTGTATGCATCACAGTATTTCAAGGATTCCGCCGGCTGGGAAAAGTCCTTTGCGGGCCTTAAGTATTATGTCGAAAACGCCATCCTGCCCGACGGTTCCAATTACGAGGGATATGGATATTTCAATTACCCGGTCGCCGTTATTCTCAGGGGATGTTCCGTGATGAGCGCGGAGCAGATCAAGGAACTTTTGGCAGGGTCCGGCCTGGCAAAATCGCAGCGCTGGCGCGTGTCGGGACTCCTCTTGGGCAAGGACGCCAAGGGACACCCCGGGAATTTCCGGCTGACCTTCGGCGACAACCCCAGCGCGCCGAAAATGTGGAGCGTGACGGACGAACCGGTCCAGCTTGCCAGGATTGTCTGCCGGGATCCCCTTTCCGCCTGGGTGTACGACAACTGGCAGCAGGCGACCAACCAATACATCTTTCTCCTGCAGCAGAAGTTCCCGGGCCGTCCGGTGAAGGCCCTGCCGCCCGACGAGGCGAAGGTTCCCCTGATGACCGCCTTCCAGTGCGGAGACTGTTACCTGCGCAGCGGCTGGGGGGATGAGGATGCCGTGCTGGCCTTCAAGGCGATGAACGGCAACCACGAACAGCAGGTCTATATCCACAACCGTCCGGAAATCAATTCCGTCCAGCTGGGGGCTTTTGGCGAATACCTGATCTGCAACGCCGCCTCGGCCTCATACCGCAGCCCCATCCGTTTCGAGCACGATGTTCGCACCTGGCGGGCGAACGTGGTGCAGGTGGATGGCAAAGACCAGCTTTATCCTGGCGGTTACCTTAAGGAATCGGGGTGCTTTGGCTATCCGGACGCGCAACTCATCCGCAACGAGCGGCTCAAGGACGGCTGCTATCTCCTGAGCAACGAGGCCGCCGCTGCCTATGCCACGCCGATGAAACACGCGACGCGCACCGTCCGCTATGTCCCCAAGGGACGGTTTTATATCATCAAGGACGTGCTGGTGCCCGAGGACGGCGCCGTGCACCATTTTGACCACCGCTTCTTTATCTTCAATCACGATTTCAAGACGAAGATCGAGAAGAACGGGGACCTGATCAGCATTTTCCGGCCCAACGCCGAACTCTATATCGCTGTGAACGCTTCGTCGCCCTGCGGCTTTGAATACCGCGATGCGTATATCCACGGACTGGACGGGCGTGATTACGACCCGGGCGGACCCAAGGAAGGTAAGCCGGGCAGTGCGAAGGGGCTCCAGTGGAGTTGTGACGCGCAGGAGCTGACGTTGATTTCCGTCCTCTGTCCCCGTGCACCGGGCAGCGCCGCCCCCAAGATTATCTTCGAGGGGGACGTGGTCAAGGTGAACAACGTGAAAGTAGATACCACATTATAACAATAACCGATAAACCTATGAAATTCCGATGGATTCCTCTGGTGCTGGCTGCGGCGCTCTGCGTCCCGTCCTGCCTGATAGAGGATATGCGCGCACCGCAGTTCGTCTTTGAAGTGGCGGACGTGACGGTGCCTGCAGACGAGGTGGCTCCCTTCGGCAAGGGAAGCCTGAGCGTGAAGACCGACGTTCCGGTCCGTTGTACTGAAAACTGGTCGGCCACGGTCGTGGATGCCGACGACGCCCCCTGGCTGCAGATTGCCGCACAGGACGGGAACAACCCCGCCGGCGCGGACGTGACGGGCCTCCTGCGTCTGGAGTGTGCGCTGAACGAAGCGTACGCGCCGCGTCAGGCGACCGTCCGCTTGTTGACCAGCAGCGGCGCGCAGCGCGAAATTACCGTTACCCAGCTGGCCAAAGCCGACCGGATTGCCCTGGACTGCGAGTCCGCCTATACGCTGCCGGCCGAATCGGAAGCGGAAATCCAGGTAAAAATCCTGAGTAATACGGATTGGAGCGTAGAAGTAACTCCCGAGGGGGCCGCTACGGTGACGCCGATGGAGGGGAGCGGCGACGCAGTGGCCAATATCAAATCCCAGCCCAATTACAGCAGTACCGAAGGCTCCGTCACGAAGGTCATCTTCCGGGTGAATAACGAAGTGGCGACGGAAGTGACTATTACGCGTACGGTTGACACTCCGTTTATCGCCGTCAATGCGGTGGATGTCAGCCAGTTCCGCCTGCCGAATGCAACTTCCGGCACCCTGCGCTTCAACTGCAACGCCCCTTGGAAAGCGGAAGTGCTTTCCAGCAATCTGATTGATTTTGCCCTGTCAGCCTCCGAGGGTGAAGGCGGGATGAAGACGGAACTTCCCTATACGATGGCGCCCAATGAGAGCGGCGAAAGCCTGCAGGCGAAGGTGAAATTTTCCCTCGCTTCGGATCCCGCGAAGAGTGTCACGCTTACCATTACCCACTGGACAGGCTTCACCATAGCCGTTGATTTCACCCCGGCCATCGAGGAATCGATTCCTTTCCCCCTGCAGCCGGCGGACGAGTCGGTGCCGGCGATTCCCTGGGTATCGACCAATAGCGGCGGACTGAATACCCAGGGAGAGACCTTCTTCTATAAATTCACCGCGCCGGACGGAAAGGAATATCTCTTCGGCCTGAAGAACGGACTGATCAGCCGTTATTTTGCCAGTGGACTGGGCTTCCTGCGGATGAATGCCGGCAGCATCAGGCTCCCCGCCGTCGAGGGATACCGTCTGGGTTATGTGGAATTCACCACGGCGGCCACGAACAAGACCTTCTCCATCGCCCGCAACCCGGAGGGGACGGATCTCATCGGCGCGAAGAAAACCACCAATACCGGCGATGTCGCCGCCTGGGAGTTTGAGAACACCGAATACAACACTTCCTATTATGAGATTGTGGGTTCGGGTTCTTCCCGGCAGCGCAACCTGATTCTCCTTTATGTGAAGTAAGCCTATGAAACGAACGATATTCTTTCTGCTGACCGTTCTGGCAGCATCGGCGCCCGCCCTTGCCGAATCGACGAAAGTCGTCCCCGATACCCTTGGGGCGACGCAGGCGGCGGCACATACCCTGGCGGAACTTCTCGAAGGGGAAGTGGCCGGCGTGCACGTTAGCCGCACCGGAACCAGTCCGCTTTCTCCCGTGAACGTGGATATCCGGGGAACCAGCACCCTGCGCGGCGACAACCAGCCGCTCTGGATTGTGGACGGCGTGATGATCGAGAACGTCTCCGGGACCAACGTGAACCCGTTCTGGAACTATCCCGAGGTGGGGCAGCTTTCCGGAGTCAATACCTTCTTCCAGCTTTCTCCCTATGATATCGAGAGCATCGAGGTGCTCAAGGACGCCAGCGCGACGGCCCTGTACGGTTCGCGCGGTGCGGCGGGTGTCATCATCGTCAAGACGAAGCTTGCCGCGGAGAACGGAAAAGCCGTCCAGTTGAATTCCAATGTGGGATACGAGGTGAACGGCGGCCTGCTCCACAACCATTACGTGAGTTTCGGGGCGGCCAAGCGGAACACCTCCTTCCAGGCGTCGCTCTCCTACCGGGATTACCGCTTCTCCTCGCGCGGCATCGGGTCCCAGGACCTGAATTTCCGCACTACGTTCGAGACCCGGGCGGCTAAGTTCCTCTGGTTCGGCGTCAGTTTTATGGGCGGCCTGGGGAACTTTGACAATACCGGAAAGAACCTGGTAGATTACCAGGACGACGGCAAGCGTTACGGCGCCACGGCTTCCGCCTGGCTGCGCTTCAACCTGTTCCGGGGGCTGGACTGGACCACCACGGCCGGCGCCGATTACCGGAGCCAGAACCGTTTTGTCTGGTACGGGACGCAGAATTCCGTCGGAGCGGCCTGGAACGGCCTGGCCGGCATTACGAACAATTCCGCGTTCTCTTACAATGTGAACAGCGCCTTCAATTTCAAGCGCTGGTTTGCCGTCAAGCACGGACTGGAAGCCCACCTGGGCGTGGATTACAACGGCGCGTACAATGTGTACAATTCGCTCGCCGCGCACGATTACCTGGCCGAAGAACTCCGGGCCCGCGGCATCTCCATTTCCAACAGTGTGCGTCCTACGCATCTCTATAGCGAGACGCTCGGCCATCTCGGACTGTTTGCCGCCCTCGGCTACAGCTTCGCCGAAGGGGCCGGTCTCAATCTCAAGTTCCGCGCCGACAAGACGCTGGGCGCCTTCGACGGCCGCTTTGACTATTATCCTGCGGCGGATGCCTGGCTGGATTTCCAGAAACTGTTCTTCAAATCTTCGAAGGCCGTCTCCCAGTTACGCCTGGAGGGCGGTTACGGAATGAGCGGCAACGAAAGGAGCCTGCTCTACCCGTTCTTCGATACGGTGATTGACGCGCAGTCCGTTCCTGCGGTGGAGAAAGCGCGGCAGACCTACTTCGACGCCCGTTCCCTCCAGCGTATGCGCGAGTGGACCGTGGGCTTGAAGATGGGTTTCCTCGCGGACCGCATCGTTCTGGAAGGCAAGTACTTCAACCGCTTTATCAATGACAGTTTCGATATCTTCGATTCCGGCGTGAAGGATGTGGACGGGATTTGGCGCAAGAGTGCGTCCGTCCTGTATTCGACGCGCAGTTCCGCTTTCACGGCCCGCGGCTTCGAGGTCGGCCTGAGCGCCGCGCTCATCCGCACGCGCAATGTGGAGTGGATCCTGAAGGGGAATTTCACCGAAGCGCGCACCCAGGTGGTCCGCGTGGACGGAGACTGTGCCTGGTATGATTCCGGCCATATCGGGGGCGGGCATTACGCCGCCAACCTCGTCGGAAAGCCGGTGGGTACGATTATGGGTTACCAGGTGGGCCCCGACGGTTATTATGTAGATGTCGTCCAGGACGGCGTCATCAATGAATCCGACTGCGTCGCGCTCGGGAACCTGCTTCCCGAATCCTACGGCGGAGTGGGCACGACGCTGCGTCTCTATGGCTTTACGCTGGACCTGGACGCGGATTTTGCGGCGGGTTTCCACGTGATTGACGCATCTTCGATGCGTGCGGAAAACCGCACGGTGCTCACGGCCCGTTATGTTTCCCGGGGCGATTTCCTGCGCCTCTCCCGGGCGGCGCTCTCGTACGACATTCCGCTTCCCGCCTGTGCGGTCAAGGGCTTGTCGCTTACGCTTTCCGGACACAATCTCTTTACGCTCAGCCGCTTTGCCGGGGACTATCCCTATTCCCTCAGTCCGTCCGTTATCTTTGGCGTAGGCTTAAAATTCTAGGAGGACAGCACGATGAAACATTTTTTCCATAACCTACTGATTGCGGCGTGCACCTTGCTTTGTGCGGCTTCTTCCGCATTTGCGGCCGCCGATGACCTGATTACGGTCTCCGGTGTCGTCCTGGACAACAAGAAAGAACCCCTGATGGGGGCGGTGGTCATCCTGCAGGGCAGTTCGACCGTTTATACCACGACCGACCTCGACGGAAAATATACCCTCAAAGTGCCGCGGGAAAAGGCGGTGCTGGATTTCAACTGTATGAACTTCAAACTGCAGTCCGTTCCGGTGAACGGCCGCAGCCGCATCGACGTGGTCCTGGAAGAGGACGCCCAGATGCTGGATGAAATCGTGGTCGTGGGTTACGGCGCCATGCGGCGTTCGGACCTCACGGGATCGGTGGCCTCCGTCAAGGTGGATGAAGAAGATGCGGCCCGCAGCACCTCCCTGGACCAGTTGCTCTCCGGACGCGTTTCCGGCGTGCAGGTCCTGAGCAACGGCGCCTCTCCGGACGGCGGCGTGAGCATCCGCGTGCGTGGTCTGAGTTCCTTCAACGGCAGTACCGAACCCCTGTATGTGGTGGACGGTGTGATTATCAACGGCGCTTCCACAGCAGCCGGCGGATTCACCCAGGGTGGCGGCGATGCGGGAACGGCCGAGGAGACCAACGGTCTCAACGGTATCAACCCGCAGGATATCGCCTCGATGGAAATCCTCAAGGATGCTTCGGCGACGGCTATTTATGGTTCCCAGGGTGCCAACGGCGTGGTGCTGATCACCACCAAGGCCGCCAGGCAGGAGAAGATGACCGTCAAGTTCAACGCGGGCGTGACCGTCTCCAATGTCAACAAGCGGATCGATATGCTCCAGTTTGACGACTTTGTGGGATACCTGGAGGCCAGCGGCGCCCAGTCGGCCCTGAACCGGATTTACGACAAGGAAACGGGGAACCTGAAGGTGACGCCGATGGACTGGCAGGATTATTCCTTCCGTACGGCCATCGGCCAGCGCTACTATTTTGCCATCGCCGGGCGTCCCGAAGCCGTGCGCTATATGTTCTCCGTGGGCTATAACAATACCCAGGGCGCCGTCAAGAACACCGGTTTCGAGCAGTACACGATGCGCCTGAGCCTGGACAAGCAGCTCTTCCGCAAGATTACCATAGGAACGAAACTCAACCTGGGTTATTCCATCTCGCAGCTCTCCCAGGGCGCCAACTCCTCCAAGGTGACGGCCCAGGGCAGCTGGATGCGGAGTATCCTGACCTACCAGCCCTATTCCGAGTACGATGTCTTCGACGAGGACGAGGACGACGAGAACATCTCCGCCGGTCCGGACCGCTGGCTCAAGTATTTCACCAGTACCAAGAAAGAACTGCGCGTAACGCCCAGTATGTATTTCCAGTGGGACATCACGCCCTGGCTCAGTTTCAAGACGATTGCCGGCGGCGACTGGCGCAGCACCCGTTTCGACCGCTTCAAAGGGGAGCAGATCAGCCGTCTGGTGGGCTCACTCTCCAACAGTACCGGCATCGATTTCCTGAACTGGAACTGGGACAATATGCTGCTGGTGAACAAGGCTTTCTCCGGCGGTCACCATCTTTCCGGTACCCTGGGTATGACGATGTCCGGCAACTACCGGCACACCGTGTACAACGAGGGCTGGTGGTTGGACCAGGACGGTGCCCGGACGGAGGCCATCAGCAATGCGCTGCCCCTCTACAGCACCTTTACCTACGGTGAAACGGCCTACCAGATTCTTTCCTTCTACTTGCGGGCCATTTACAGCTGGAAAGACCGCTACGTCCTGACGGCGACCCTGCGTGCCGACGGTTCGAGCCACTTCCAGGGGGCCAACAAGTGGGGCGTTTTCCCTTCCTTCGCCTTTGCCTGGCGTCTCAATGAAGAGCACTGGTTCAACGTACCCGTGATTTCCCAGATGAAACTGCGTGTGGGCTGGGGTCTCGTC
>CACYHC010000054.1 GCA_902774145.1 uncultured Bacteroidia bacterium | reverse complement strand
AGCGTGAAGTGGGCGTCATGGAATGTGGGCGCTTCTGCCCCTGAAGAATACGGAGAATATTTCGCTTGGGGTGAGACTAATGAATGGGTGAAAAAATCATATTATACTTGGGACACATACAAATGGTGCAGGGGGTCGAAAACCACATTAACCAAGTACTGTACCAATTCCAATTACGGATATAACGGGTTCACTGACAACAAGACGGTTCTTGAGCCTGAAGATGATGCGGCCACGGTTATTTGGGGAGGCAAGTGGCGTATGCCTACCATAGAGGAACATACTGAGTTGATAAATAATTGTACCTGGACCTGGACAACATTAAATGGAGTATACGGTAGAAAAATAACCAGCAATAAGGAAGGGTATACCGACAAGTGGATATTTCTTCCATCGGCTGGCTGGTATGGCACGGGGCGCACCAATGCGGGTTCCTACGGTGACTACTGGCCCTCGTCGCTCGATATTGACTACCCGTTTGATGCATACGGATTTTACTTCAGTTCTAGCACTGTGGATTGGGGAAGCCACGACCGCTGCAATGGACGATCAGTCCGACCCGTCTATACCGAATCTTTACATGTGACCGGAGTCAAGGTTTCTCCAGAAAACTCAGTGGTTGAGATTGGCAAGTCCATACAATTAACTGCAACGGTTGCTCCATCCAATGCAATCGACAAGAAAGTGATCTGGAGTAGTTCAGACACTTCTGTGGCAACGGTATCCGCCGACGGTCTTGTCACGGCTGTCGGTAAAGGCACGGCAGAAATTACTGTAAAGACCGTTGATGGCGGATTTAGTGCAAGTAGCACGGTTGCAACCTTTGAGTTTGAGCAGTGGGTAGATCTTGGTCTTTCTGTCAAATGGGGCACCTGCAACATTGGCGCTTCATCTCCAGAAAAATACGGCGAATATTTTGCCTATGGAGAGGTTGAGCCAAAAGAGGATTTTTCTTGGTCCACATACAAATGGTGCAATGGTTCGAAAAACACATTGACCAAGTACTGCACCAATTCCAATTACGGATATAACGGTTTTACTGACAACAAGACTGTTCTTGACCCAGAGGATGATGTTGCCACCGTTAACTTGGGTGACAAATGGCGCATGCCTACCTCCAGTGAACTTGATGAGTTAAAGACCCAATGCACATGGACCTTTACAACATTAAACGGAGTATGTGGCATGAAGGTAACCAGTAATAAGGAAGGATACACGGATAAATGGATATTCCTTCCTGCTGCCGGCAATCGGCTTGGCACAAGCCTCAACAATGTGGGTTCCTACGGTGACTACGGATCCTCGTCCCTTTATACGGGCTACCCGGATAAAGCGTACGCGGTAGACTTCGAATCAACCTTTGTACGTTTGTATTACGATAGTGGCCGCCAAGAAGGACAAACTGTCAGACCCGTATGTGAATAGCAACAAAGGTGAACTTATCGATAAATGTAACCCAAATGCAACATGCATTGTCCAATGAACAATAATTTCCGGCAAAATATTTATAATCAATACCCAAGTATATGAAAGACCAAGATTTACTATTACTACAAAACCTTGAAGAAATTATTGCAGAGTACAATGAGTCTACCGTTGATATAGTTAAACGAATTCGCCAAGTTCTGAAAGAGTATGGCGGTTATAAAACTATAGAAGGGACATTCATTAATCCTCAGCAAGCCACAATAGATAGCACAATAAAAATTATTGGAGACTTGAAAGCGAAGATAACATCTGAAAAGATGGAGTCGAAAAGCAATCTTTGTCGGGAGTACTTACTTAAGCATAATAAATACTCCCCAGACAATCCCTATGGGGAAAAATCTGACAACAACTAACATGGTATCACCGTGAAAGGACAGCGACCAGTCTCATTCATGCCGGGAAGCAGGCTGATAGCTGTCCCTGTTACTTAGTTGCGGCGTCCAGCCGCTGCATCCGGAGGACGTGGCCACCCGCGGCCACGGGGAGCGGGTAGGGTCCGCCGGAGACAAGTTCTTGCCTAGCAAGGACGCAGGATACGGTGGAAGGGTCCGGAGCGAACGAATGTGAGCGGAGTTCCGACGGATGCAGTCCCCGACTGGCCGCAGGCAGCCGCATCCCGGAACAGCACCCAGCCGGTTGTGTCTAAAGCCGCTCTGCCGCGGCGCGGATTTGCGCAGAAAGATCCGTCAGCGCCATTTTGAGCGTAGCGAGTTCATCACGCGTGAATCCGCCCTTCCCTCCGTTCCCGTCTATCCCGTCCAGCTTGTGATAGAGCCAGGATGGAGATTTCCCGAAGTACTGGCTGGCAATCTCCCGCCAGGTGATTTTCATATAAATATCGGAGAGTTGCCGCTTAACGTCGGCAATCATTTCCCTGTCATTGCGTTTGATTACGATTTCCATAATAGTATTCCGTTAGATATCAAAGGGATAAACCAGGTCCGCCTCGCGGTCCGATAAAGTCATTTTTGTCGTTTTCGGTTCTGCAAACATAGTACGATTTTTCGTATAGTACAAATTTTTATACTAAAATATTTGCTACAAATCTACGACTTGAATCCGGACTTCATAAACGACTGTTACGGGGGAACCGAAGATTTTTACGTTTTGTACACGTTTTTACGCAAATGGACGAAAAACGCGACTTCGAGGCGGGCACCGCCGCCTCGCGGAGGCGGAGCTCGGGGACAGAGGATCTTATGTTTTGTGCCATTTTTGGCCTGTTTGATGTCATCACAGATTGTGATGAGTTCGCATTCCATTCATCTGCTGTAATTTGAAACATAAAATCTGGCGGAACCCGTTTGATGTTTCTTTTTACTGTCTGATTCAAAGACCTGGTTTCAACTTGATACAACTTGGCCAGATCAAAATCCAGCATGATCTTCTTTCCACGAATCTCGTGGATGAGGTTGTGGACAAAGTGCCGTTGAAAAAGTTTTTCAACGCTTAAGTTTCGATGAACGGCACCGCCGCCTCGCGGATACGAGGCTCGGCGGCTACGGTACGGGCGCTGGGCTCGATGGGGCGGCCCGCTCCGCGCCCGGCCGTTGCCCGCTGCTAATCCGAAGGTCCGGCAACCTGGTAAAAATGAGGCAAATTCTTCGGGGTTACGGGACCTCTGGTCCGGCAACCTGGCAAAAAACACCTTGATATTCAGGGGTTGCCGGACCTGCTCGCCCAAAGGGGCACCGACTCACCGATAACCCGGCAAATTCGGTGACGCCGTGTACCTTTGCAACGATGACGCCTGTAAGGGTACAGTGGATGATACGTATTTGGTTGATTTTGAAAGATCTGCTGTACCCCGGGTACAGCGGATCTGAAGATTTGGGCCATTTTTGACCTATCCGTATTATATGAAGCCAATACGCGCCATAGGCTTCCTCTTCTTTTCTTCAAGCTTCTCGGCGAGTTGGCCGATGGCCAGATAGAGAGAGTCGATATCCTTACGAACGTCTTCTGAGAGGTCGTTCATAGCTTCAAGGTTCTCCTCCTGTAGAAGTTGCAGCAAATCGACCTTCGCTTTCAATTCTTTTACTTCTGCCGATAATGACGATGTAGCTACAAGGTACTCGCGCACCTGTACAAATGCCCGCATAATGGCGATGTTTGCTGCAATGGCGACATCGCTCTTCAATACGGAAGATAACATCGCTACGCCCTGCTCCGTAAAAGCAAAAGGGACATACCTTGTATACTCGTTGCGAGAATCTTTTGAGGTCACAATTTGTGATCTCATACTGATTTTCAACAACTTATGCTCCTCTTGGGTTAAGGCAAACATAAAATCATCCGGAAATCTCTCCAGGTTCCGGCGGACTGCCTGCTTAAGAGACCTGGTTTCAACTTGATACAACTTGGCCAGATCAAAATCCAGCATGACCTTCTTTCCACGAATCTCGTGGATGAGGTTTTGGACAAGAATAACTTCACTTTCCATATTACATTGATATTGTTGCGACAAATATAATACGCTATGTGCCGTTGAAATTTTTTTTCAACGCTTAAGTTTCGATGAACGGCACCGCCGCCTCGCGGATACGAGGCTCGGCGGCTACGGTACGGGCGCTGCGCTGGGCTCGATGGGGCGGCCCGCTCCGCGCCCGGCCGTTGCCCGCTACTAATCCGAAGGTCCGGCAACCTGGTAAAAATGAGGCAAATTCTTCGGGGTTGCGGGACCTCTGGTCCGGCAACCTGGCAAAAAGCGCCTTGATATTCAGGGGTTGCCGGACCTGTTACGGGGAGCGGCGAAAATAGCGGGAGCGGGAGATGCCCCGGAGCGAATCGACGGGCTATACATTGAGCGGAGGGGCGCTCCCGCGGACGCCTTCGCTGCATACCCCTGTTGCAATTTTCCACGATTATTGCCATATTTGTAAGTTTGATTAGCATGGCTATGAACGTACTGAAATTCGGAGGCAGTTCAGTGGGGAGCGTGGAGCCCCTGCAGAATTTGAAAAATATTGTAAGTGAACACCATGAGGGCGTAGTGGTGGTCGTGTCCGCCCTGGGCGGCATCACGGACCAGCTGATTGGGGCGTCCCGACTCGCCGCGGCGGGAGACGAATCCTTCCGGGACATCCTTTCCGCCATTCGGGACCGGCATTTTACAATCACCCGCCGCGTGGCCGGAAGCGACCAGGCCCTTCCGGGCAAAATCGACGCCCTGCTTTCCCAGCTGGAAACCCTTTGCGAAGGCGTTTTCTCCCTGCGCGTCCTGCCGGAGAAGACCGCCTGCGAGATTGTCAGCTTCGGCGAACGGATGTCCTCGCTGATCGTTACGTCGATGCTCGGAAACGCCGTGCACTACGACGCGCTGGACTTCATCAAGACTACGGTGCGCAGCGGCCGCACGGTACTGGACTCCGAAATCACCGAACGGAAAGTCCGCGAAGCCTTCAAGGATTTCGGAAAGGGGCAAGTGGCCGTCGTACCGGGATTCATCTCCACGGACAGCACCAGCGGAGCGATTACCAACCTGGGGCGTGGCGGATCGGACTACACCGCCAGCATCATTGCGGCGGCCCTGGAAGCCGACCGGCTGGAAATCTGGACGGACGTGGACGGCTTCATGACCGCCGACCCGCGCATCATCAGCACCTCCTACGTAATTGACTCCCTCAGTTACGAGGAAGCGATGGAACTGTGCAACTTCGGCGCGAAGGTCATTTATCCGCCCTCGCTCTACCCCGTCTGCGACAAAGACATTGACATTTATATCCGCAACACCTTCCGTCCGGAGGCGAAAGGCACCGTCATTACGCGGCACTACACCCCCGGCGGGCGGGCGGTCACCGGCATCTCTTCGATCCGCGACAGCGCCATCCTCACGGTTTCCGCACCGTCGATGGCAGGTATCGTGGGCGTAAACAGCCGCATCTTCGGAACGCTCGCCGACGCGGGCATCAGCGTCTTCCTTGTCAGCCAGTCCTCTTCGGAAACGAGCATCTCGCTCGGCATCACCGCCGGCGATGCACCCAAGGCGGTGGAGTTGCTGTCGAAAGAATTCGCGCACGAAATCGCCGAAGGCTCGATGGCGCCGGTGGAGGCACGCGACGATGTGGCCACGGTCGCCATCGTCGGAGAAAACATGCGGCAGAACTCCGGCATCGCCGGGAAATTGTTCACGACGCTCGGGCGCAACGGCATCAGCATCATCGCTTTGGCGCAGGGCACGGAGGAAAGGAATATCTCCTTCGTGGTGGAACAGCAGTACCTGCGCAAGTCCCTCAATATCATCCACGACAGTTTTTTCCTTTCTGAGTACCAGGAACTCAACCTCTTCATCTGCGGTACGGGAACGGTTGGCGGGCAGCTCATCGAGCAGATTACCGCCCAGCGGGAAAAGCTGATGAAGGAGAGGAACCTGAAACTCAATATCGTAGGCATCGCCCGCAGCCGGAAAGGCATCTTCGACCGCGAAGGCCTGGACGGGGCGCATTTCCGCGAATTGCTGGACCAGAAAGGCATTCCGCTCAATACCGAAAAACTCCGCGACGAGGTGATTGGAATGAACATCTTCAATTCCGTGTTCGTGGACTGCACCGCCAGTGCGGAAGTCGCGTCGCTCTACGAAGATTTCTTCAACCGGGGCATCTCGGTGGTGGCCGCGAACAAAATTGCCGCCTCTTCCGACTACGGCAACTACCGCCGCCTGAAGGAAACGGCCCTGAAGCGCAACGTCAAATACCTCTTCGAGGCCAATGTGGGCGCGGGGCTGCCGATCATCAACACCATCAACGACCTGGTGAACAGCGGCGACAAGATCCAGAAAATCGAGGCGGTGCTCAGCGGAACGCTGAATTTCATCTTCAACACCATTTCCGCCGACATCCCCTTCAGCCGCACGGTCAAGATGGCACAGGAGCAGGGCTTCTCGGAGCCCGACCCGCGCATCGACCTTTCGGGCAAGGACGTCATCCGCAAGCTGGTCATCCTGGCCCGCGAAGCCGGCTATGAGGTCAACCAGAAGGATGTGGAAGCCCATTTGTTCATTCCAGCCGATTTCTTCGACTGCTCGCTCGAGGAGTTCTGGGCCAAACTGCCGACGCTGGATGCGGATTTCGAACGCCGGCGCAAGGAACTGGAGGCCAAGGGCGAACGCTGGCGCTTCGTCGCGAAGATGGAGGGCGGGAAGTTCTCCGTGTCGCTGCAGACCGTGGGCAGCCTGCACTCCTTCTATGTACTGGACGGATCGAACAACATCGTCCTGCTGACCACCGAGCGCTACCACGAGCATCCGATGCTCATCCAGGGCTACGGCGCAGGCGCGGGCGTGACGGCGGCCGGTGTGTTCGCCGACATCATGAGCATCGCAAACATTCACTGATATGAGCACTGTACGGGTTTTTGCGCCGGCATCCATCGCCAACCTGGGCTGCGGATTCGATATCATCGGACTCGCGCTCGATGAAGTCGGCGACGTCCTGGAAATGAGCGCCACCGAAGGCGAGGGCATCAGTATCGCGAACGACACGGACATTCCCCTGCCGGAAGATCCGGAGAAGAACGTCATCACCCCCGTCATCCGCAAGTTCCTGGAAATCACCGGGAAACGGGCACATATCGACGTACGCATCGAGCGCAAGATCAGCCCGGGTTCGGGCATCGGCTCCAGCGCCGCGTCGAGTGCGGCTGCCGCCTACGGCATGAACCTGCTCTTCGACTGTCCGCTGACGGAAGAAGATGTGGTGCTCTGCGCAATGGAAGGCGAAAACCTCGCCAGCGGCGGCTATCACGCCGACAACGCAGGCCCCGCGGTGATGGGCGGCATCGTGCTGATCCGCGGCTACGAACCGCTGGACCTCATCAAGATTCCCGTACCGGGCAACTTCTACTGCGCGGTGATCCATCCCGATATCGTCGTATCGACGAAAGAAGCCCGCAGCATCCTCCCCCGCGAAATTCCCCTGCACGACGCCATCCGCCAGTGGGGCAATGTGGGCGGAATGGTCGCCGGCCTCTATTCGGGCAATATGGAACTGGTGGGCCGGGCGATGAAGGACATCGTCGCCGAGCCCTACCGCAAACAGTTTATTCCGGGCTTCGACGAGCTGCGCAAGCAACTGCTCGCCGCCGGTGCGCTGGCGATGAATATCGCCGGGTCGGGGCCTTCGGTCTTTGCATTGGCGGACCACTACGAAACCGCCTACCGCGCCCGCAAGATTATGAACGCGCATTTTGACGCGCTGGGCATCGGGTACGAGTCCTACGCCATCAAAATCACCAACAAGGGGGCCCGGGAGTTATGATGTACTATTCCACCAACGGGAAGGCACCGGACGCGACCCTCGCAAAAGCCGTCGTCAACGGACTGGCGGAAGACCGCGGGCTCTATATGCCGCGCAGCATCAAGAAACTGCCGCAGGCGTTCTTTGAACAGATCCAGGACCTGACTTTCCAGGAACTGAGCTGCACGGTGGCGGACGCTTTCTTCGGCGAGGACATTCCTGCCGACGCCCTGCACAAAATGGTGTGCGATACCCTGTCCTTCGACTGTCCGGTGGTCAGGGTGGAGGACGGCATCTACGCGCTGGAGCTTTTCCACGGCCCCACCCTCGCCTTCAAGGATGTCGGTGCGCGTTTTATGGCCCGGATGCTGGGACACTTTGCCGGCGGACGGGAAATCAACGTACTGGTGGCCACCTCGGGCGATACCGGCAGCGCCGTAGCCAACGGCTTCCTGGGTGTCGAGGGCGTGCGCGTCTTCGTGCTCTACCCCAAGGGAAAGGTCAGCCCGATCCAGGAATGCCAGTTCACCACCCTCGGCGGGAACATTACCGCGCTGGAAATCGACGGTTGCTTCGACGACTGCCAGGCGCTGGTGAAAAACGCGTTTATGGACGAAGCGCTGCGCGCCGCGCTGCCCCTGACTTCGGCCAACAGCATCAATGTCGCGCGTTTCCTGCCGCAGGCGTTCTATTATTTCAACGCTTATGCCCGCCTGCGGGAGCAGGGCTTCGGCGGACAGCCGGTCATCTGCGTGCCGAGCGGGAATTTCGGGAACCTGTGCGCCGCGCTCTTCGGCGCGGAAATGGGGCTGCCCGTGCGCCGCTTCATCGCCGCGAACAACGCCAACCGCGTATTTTTCGATTTTCTGCAGAACGGGGTCTATACCCCCCGCCCGAGCCTCCAGACGCTGGCCAATGCGATGGACGTGGGCGACCCGAGCAATTTTGCGCGCATCTGGGAGCTGTACGGCCGGAGCGTCGACGCCATCCGCGCCCGCATCGGCGGCTGTACGGTGGATGATGCGACCATCGCTGCGACAATCCGGGAATGCCTGGCATCGACGCACTATCTGCTGGATCCGCACGGCGCTTGCGGGTACCGCGCGCTCAAGGACGGGCTGCAGGAGGGCGAAACGGGCATTTTCTGCGAGACGGCGCATCCCGCGAAGTTCAAGGAGAAGGTGGAAGCGATTACCGGCGCGGAAGTGCTTGTTCCCGAGCGGCTTGCCGCCTTTATGCGCGGCCAGAAGCAGAGTGTCGCGCTCGGAAAGGATTATCAAGGATTCAGAAATTATTTAACGGATACACTTTTATGAAAGTTGCCATCGTAGGTGCCAGCGGCGCCGTGGGTCAGGAGTTCCTGAAAGTGCTCGCAGAGCGGAATTTTCCCATCGATGAATTGCTGCTTTTCGGGTCGGAACGCAGCGCCGGCCGCAAATATAGCTTCAAAGGCAAGGAGTACGAAGTACAGTTGCTCCGCCACGGCGATGATTTCAAGGGTGTCGATATCGCCTTCGCTTCCGCCGGCGCCGGGACTTCGCGCGAATTCGCGGAAGATATTACGAAGTTCGGCGCGGTGATGATCGACAATTCCAGCGCCTTCCGTATGGACGCCGACGTACCGCTGGTGGTTCCCGAGTGCAATGCCGCCGATGCCCTGGTGCGTCCGCGCGGTATCATCGCCAACCCCAACTGCACCACCATCATGATGGTCGTCTGCCTGATGCCCATCGAGAAACTTTCGCACATTACCCGCATCCACGTGGCGAGTTATCAGTCCGCCTCGGGCGCCGGTGCGCAGGCGATGGCGGAACTCCAGCAGCAGTACCGGGAAATCGTCGAGGGAAAGCCGGTGACGGTCGACAAGTTCGCCTACCAGCTGGCCTACAATGTGATTCCGCAGATTGACGTCTTTACCGACAACGGTTATACCAAGGAGGAGATGAAGATGTTCAACGAGACGCGCAAGATTATGCATTCCGACGTGCGCTGCTCGGCGATGTGCGTGCGCATTTCGTCGCTGCGCTCCCATTCCGAGGCAGTCTGGGTGGAGACGGAGAAGCCGCTGAGCGTCGCCGAGGTGCAGGCCGCCCTCGCCGCGGCGCCCGGGGTGACGCTGCAGGATAATCCCGCAACGAAGACCTATCCGATGCCGCTCTTTACCGGCGGGAAGGATGACGTGTATGTGGGGCGCGTCCGTAAGGACCTGGCGAACGAGAACGGGATTACGTTCTGGCTCTCCGGGGACCAGATCAAGAAGGGTGCCGCCCTCAATGCCGTACAGATTGCAGAATATCTTATTAGTCAGTAGTATACCATGTTACAAATCTCTGAGAAATCGGCGGCGATGCCCGCCTCAGCCATCCGGAAACTGGTTCCGTTTGCCGATGCCGCAAAGGCGGCCGGCGTGAAGGTGTATCATCTCAATGTCGGTGCGCCGGACATCAAGTCCCCCGACTGTGCCGTGAATGCGCTGCTGGACAAGTGCAAGGGGATGCATCACCTTTCTTATACCAATTCCGCGGGGTTGATCGAGCTGCGCCGGGACATGGTGGAGAAGTACTACAAGAAAATCGGTATCAACATCGATGTGAGCGAGATTCTTATCGATGTGGCCGGCAGCGAGGCGTTTTCCGTCGCGATGCAGATTGCGGCGGACCGGGGCGACGAAATCATCGTCGTGGAGCCTTTCTATACCAATTATAATACTTTCGCATTCCTCAACGGCATTACGCTCAAGGCGGTGAAGACCGATATCCGCGAGGGCTTCCGTGTCCCCGGCATCGAGGCGTTCGAGGAGCAACTCACCCCGCGTACGAAGGCGGTGCTCATCAGCAACCCCTGCAATCCTTCGGGCAAGCTGTTCAGCAAGGAGGAGTTGCTGGAAATCGGCGAATTCTGCCGCAAGCACGATCTTTTCCTTATTTCCGACGAGGTGTACCGCGAATTCTGCTATACCGACGAGCCGCACTTCAGCGCCATCAATATCCCCGGCTGCGAGCAGAACGTCATTATCGCCGATTCCGTATCCAAGCGCTACAACCTCTGCGGCGCGCGCATCGGCTGCATGATTTCGCACAACAAGGAGGTAATGGCCGCGGCGATGAAGTTCGCGCAGTCCCGGCTTTGTCCGCCCGTATTCGGGCAATGGGCGGCGCTCGGTGCGCTGGACACCCCGCAGTCCTATTTCGACGAAGTGCGCGAGGAGTATATCCGCCGGCGCGACTGTGCCATCGCCGCGTTGCAGGCGATGGACGGGGTGTATACGCCGGTGCCGATGGGGGCGTTCTATACTGTCGCCGAGCTGCCCGTGGATGATGCGGAGAAGTTTGCGAAGTGGCTGCTGACGGATTTCCGCTGCGACGGACAGACCGTGATGGTCACCCCCGCCGCCTCCTTCTACAAGACCCCCGGCGCCGGTAAGCGCCAGGTGCGCATCGCCTATGTCCTGGAAGTTCCGGAACTCAAAAAGGCCATGGCCCTGCTCGACCGCGCCATCAAGGCGTACAACGCTTCTTAGAACGTACGGCGGCGAACAAGGCGGAAGGGGTTGTGGACCTTTGCAGGAATGCCGGAGAGAATCATTTCCGCGGCTGTCCGGCCCATAGCCGGGAAATCCGTTGAAAGGGTAGTCAGTCCGCCCAGGACGACTTCATTCAAAGGAAAATCATTATAAGAGATGATGCGGACATCCTGCCCGGGGACGAGTCCGCAGTCGCTGATACGGCGGGCCAGCAAAGCCAGACCGGAGTCCAGTTGGCTGTTAAGCACCAATACGACATCCCCTTTCTCCAGCCGGTCGGGCACCGTGTTATAGCAGGAAAACGCAAGATTGTTCTGCTCGGCGAATTCTCTCACCCCCTCCAGAATCACTTTCCCGTAAAGGCTCTGGGGTAGCACGATTACTTTCAGCACCCCACCGTGCAGCAGGTCTTCCCGCCCCTGCGCCAGCCCGTCAAAGGCGTCATGCCGGAAATCCTGAAAGACGACGCCATAATTGCCGGGGACTTCTCTCAGCCAATGGTCTACCATGATCAACTTGTGATTGGGGATGCGCTTCAGCAGTTTCCCTGCCCGCAGGCGGGATTGGGCATCCAGAGGGAAATGGGGGCTGACCACATAATGGTCATAGCGGTCCAGGTGCTGGTCCAGGTGGTATTCCAGCACATCCAGGTGCTGATTGTGCAATACGATGGTCAGATTGGCATCCTCTCCCAGCGTCTCCCCGAAAGACCGCATCATCACCTGGTTATAGACACTCTGCTTGTCGAGAATCACCAGAATTTCTTTACGCCCGGATGACCGGCGTCCCGCAACGAATACCCCTTTCCCCTGCCGGGCAATCAGAACCCTTTCCCGCAACAGCCGGTTATAGGCCTTTTTGGTGGTTTCACGGGAGATGTCCAGCGCAATGGCCAGTTGGTTCAGGGAAGGAAGCATCTGTCCCGGGAGAAGGACGCCCTCCCGGATTTGCGCATGAATCTGGTCGCAGATCTGCCTGTATAACGGCATACTGTCCTGCCTGTCGACATGGAGTTTCATAGCGTAAATTTAGATAAAATCTGGCGATTTTAGGCCAGTTGAGATAAAAATCAAGACCGCTTCCTTATCTTTGTTGGCGAGCGGTCATCGCCTCCCGGCGC
>CACYHC010000053.1:4344-15694 GCA_902774145.1 uncultured Bacteroidia bacterium | reverse complement strand
GCAGCGGGCGGCGGCCAAGGCAGCCAAAGACTGGACGGTCTCCGACCACATCCGCGACAGCCTCAAAGCCCTCGGCATCACCGTCAAGGACACCAAGGAGGGCGCCGAGTGGACATTGGAATAAGTATCACCAAAGCATAACCCATCGAGATGAAGAACTACAAAATCGCAGCCGCCATCCTCATGGTGCTCCTGGCGGGCCCTGGCGCCCACGCGCAGTTCAACCTGAAAAACCTGGCCGGCAAAGCCGCAAGCGCCGTCAAACAGGGCGCCGGCAACGCCAATGGAAGCAGCAATGCCACAAGCAGCGCATCCGTTCCGGCGGCCAGCGGAAAGAAACTCTATGTGAGCGCGACGACGGGATCGGCCCGTGCCGACGGCCTGTCGGCGACCACCGCCATGAAAGACCTGCAGAAGGCCATTGACGCGGCGGAAGAAAACGATGTCATCCTGGTGGCCGAAGGCAACTACCTCGGCAATCTGGACCGTGGCTATGTGGAAAGCGGAAGGTTCGGCAACGCCCAGAACGAACGCGGTAAATTTTTCAGCATCTACGGGGGTTATTCCACGGACTTCAGCGAGCGCGACGTCATCAAGCACGTCACCAAGATCCAGCCCACCAGCCAGAAATTCACCGCTCCGCTGATGAACATCAACGCAAAGCGGCCCTACGGCTACACCGGTCCGGTAGGCAACCTCGTCATCGACGGTTTTGTCTTCGACCTCGGAGAGAACAACCGCTACTGCGTCAAAAACGTGGATCTGGAAATTACGGGAACGCCCAACGACGGGGTGCTTACCGGCCGTTTCCTCGAGCCCGACGCTGCACCCCAGTGCCCTACGGAGGGTTACTCCAGCGGGGATGAATATGCGCTCCATATGGATGTGGAAGGCAATGTCCGCATTTCCAACTGCGTTTTCGTCAATTGCCGCGACTACGGCATCTCCGCGCTGATGGGCATAGGCCATATGGAAATCTGCAACAACGTTTTCGTCGCCTGCCGCTATGCCGCCTGCCAGGTCAAAGGCAATGTCCGGGATGCGGATATCGAAAAGGTTTCCCTCGAGTTCCACCACAACACCGTGCTCTTCACCTGGACCCGCACCAAGGCCTTTGAGGATATGGGACAGGGCTTCCGTTTCATGAACGGCATCCGCACCATCGACGTCCATAACAACATCTTCGGCTGCAACAGCAACTGCGCCGTCGAGCGGGTGTTCTACGAATCCAACAAAGAGATGGAAAAACTCAAGGTCAGCAATCTGTACGACAATTATTATTTCGCCAACCGGCGGGATCTTGAAATTGCCGCGATGGGTGCAGCCTCCATCTCCGTCCCCGCCGCCCGCATCGAGGAAGCCGAACAGATCGGACCCAAATACGAGGGCAACGTGGAAATGCCGGAAGGGAACGACGCGTTCCTCAACGCCATCGACAAATCCTATCTGGAGGGCTTCATGAGCCTGAAGATCATGACTTCCCAGAGTTATAACCCCAATTCCGCCGCCAACCAGATCAACCGCGCCTTCGGTTTGAACCAGCAGGGCAGCGAGATTGTCCGTCCCAGCATGTACTGCAACAAGTATCCTTGGGAGAAGGCTGCGGATCTCTTTGGGAAAGTGGACAATTACGGCGCGCAGATGCCGCGTTAGGACCCTTGAAGAAAGTACGCATCACCGCCGTTCGGAAAACGGAATATCCGGACCTGATGGCCCGGTATGAGAATCCTTTCAGCGCAAATGATCCGTTGATTTATACTTCTCCGTCAAATACCACGTCCTGGCAAGCAGATGCACGAAGTAAGCGGCCATCAGAAGATGGATGGCCGCCCCGGAGGAGATTCCCGAGGGACCGGCAAACCCTTGGAACAGCGCCATCCCAGCAACAGCAGCAGTGCCGATATCCCCAGCGCCAGTTTCAGGCCCCGCCGCAAAATCGGCATATATCCCTCCCTCCTGCCGTACGCCTGCGCGGTTAAACCGCCGGTCGATGCACGGAGGAAGGCGAAGTTCCAGTAGAAGACATTGAGGATGAGCGCCCCGACGGAGATGCCGCCGATGAATTCAGCGCTGGTCCCGGCCGTGCTGTGAAGATGCCCGGCAACGGCGGTATCCACCAGGCCGACCAGCGGAACGGTGATGTTCGCCAATATACTGGGCAGGGCCAGTCTCAGTATCTCACGGTCAAGCGGCTTCGTACAACTACAAGGTCTTGATGTAGTCGTCGATGGCTTTGGCGGCGGTCCGGCCGGCCCCCATGGCGAGGATGACCGTCGCGGCGCCGGTGACGGCGTCACCGCCGGCGAACACGCCCCTGCGGGTCGTGGCGCCGGTCTCGTCTGCGACGAGACAGCCGCGGCGGGTCACGTCCAGCCCGGCGGTCGTTTTGGAAATCAGCGGGTTCGGGGACGTGCCCAGCGCCATAATGACGGTCTCGGTGGGAATCTCGAACTCGGAACCGGGAATGGCCACCGGGGAACGGCGCCCGCTCTCGTCGGGTTCACCGAGCTGCATACGGACACATCTGAGCGCACGCACCCAGCCCTTCTCGTCACCGAGCACCTCCACGGGGTTCGTCAGCATATCGAAGACGATGCCCTCCTCCTTGGCGTGATGCACTTCCTCCACGCGGGCGGGCAATTCCACCTCGGTACGGCGGTACACGACGTGCACCTCGGCGCCCAGGCGCAGGGCGGTACGCGCGGCATCCATCGCCACGTTGCCGCCACCCACCACGCAGACTTTCTTCCCCGCGTGAATCGGCGTAAGGTAATCCTCGCGGAACGCCTTCATCAGGTTGTTGCGCGTCAGGAATTCGTTGGCGGAAAACACGCCGTTGAGGTTCTCGCCGGGAATGCCCATAAACTTGGGCAGACCGGCGCCGGAGCCGATAAACACGGCTTCGAAGCCCTCTTTGTCCATCAGAGCGTCAATCGTCACGGTACGGCCGATGATGACATTGGTCTCGATCTTTACACCCAGCCGCTTCACTTCCTCCAGTTCCTTGGCCAGCACCTTCTCCTTGGGCAGACGGAATTCGGGAATCCCGTATTCCAGCACGCCGCCCGCCTTGTGCAGGGCCTCGAAAATCGTTACGCTGTAGCCCCATTTCGCAAGGTCGGAAGCGCAGGCAAGACCGGCAGGACCGGAGCCCACGACCGCCACCTTATGTCCGTTGGGAGCGGGGACGACAGCACCGGAACCTCCGTTCGCGTGGCTCCAGTCGGCCACGAAACGCTCCAGTTTGCCGATGGCCACCGGTTCGCCCTTGATGCCGAGGATACAGCTGCCCTCGCACTGGGACTCCTGCGGGCAGACGCGTCCGCAGACGGCGGGAAGCGAAGAGTCTTCGGCAATCACGCCGGCCGCGCCGCGGAAATCTCCCGCGAGCACCTTGCCGATGAATTCGGGAATCTTGATACTGACGGGGCAGGCGCCCACGCAGCGGGGATTCTTGCAATGCAGGCAGCGGGAGGCCTCGAGCTGCGCCTCTTCCGCGTTGTAACCATAACAAACTTCTTCGAAGTTCTTTGCCCGCACCAGCGGGTCCTGTTCCCGAACGGGAACTCTTGGAATCTTGTTGGGCATTACTTTCCCCTCCCTATTTTACAAACGTGTTTTTCATTGGCCTCGGCCTCCTCGGCCTTGTACTGTCCCTGGCGGCGCATCGCCTCGTCGAAGTCCACTTCATAACCGTCGAACTCCGGCCCTTCCACGCAGGCGAAGCGGGTCTTCCCGCCCACGCTCACGCGGCAGGCCCCGCACATGCCGGTGCCGTCCACCATCAGGGTGTTCAGGCTCACGGTCGCGGGGATGCCGAGTTTGCGGCAGGTCATGGTGGTGAATTTCATCATGATCATCGGACCGATGATTACGGCCTGGGTGTACTGGTGACCCTCGGACACCACATGCTCGAGCATATGGGTGCCCATGCCCTTGAAGCCCTCGGAGCCGTCATCGGTGCAGATGAAGAGATTGTCGCACACCCCGCGCATCTCCTCTACATAGATGAGCAGGTCCCTGGTCTTGGCACCAATGATTACGTCGACGGGAATCCCGTGCTCCTTGAGCCACTTGGCCTGGGGATAGACGGGGGCCGTACCCACGCCTCCGGCAATGAGTATATAGCGCTGGCCTGCAAGTTTTTCATGCGCCATCTCTACAAACTCCGAAGGCAGGCCCAGGGGACCGACGACATCGGCAAAGCCCTCGCCTTCTTCGTAGGCGATGATGTCCGCAGAGGAGGCGCCGATCTTCTGGGTAACGATGGTCACCGTCCCCGCCTGCGCATCATAATCGCTGATGGTCAGGGGAATACGCTCCCCTTTCTCGTCCGCGCGGACAATGAGGAACTGCCCGGGACGGGCCGCTGCGGCGAGCCTGGGCGCAGAAAGCTTCATCCGGCAAATCGTCGGCGTCAGCATTTCTTTTTTAAGAATCTCGTACATATTATTTCAAAAAATTGTCTGCAAAGTCAATATAGTGCTGCCAGTCAAACGCGGTAATGTCGTGTTTGCCCTCACGCAGGTGATAGGCTATCCGGCCTGCGCTCACCGCACCGCCCGCTTCCGGCATTTTTACGCCTTTCAGGCCCCGGTAGCCGTACAGTTGCCAGACCTTCGACGCTTCCACCGCCGCGAGGAACTCCCCTTTCGGGTCCGCCCATTGGTCCGCCGATGCGCTGGCTATATAGAGCGGGCGCGGCGCAACAAGCGCCAGGAGTTCGTGCTGGTCAAAGGGCATTTTATCCTCGTTCCCGCCGTATTTCTTGAAATTCGCGCAGAACCAGTGCGGAAAACTGCGGTTGATGATTTCCACCGTCTCGCCGATACCGCGGCGCGACAGGGCGGCCCCGCAGCAACCGGAATCATTGGAAATCACGAGCGCAAAGCGCGCATCGGAAGCGCCCGCCCAAAGCGCCGTCTTTCCCAGGCGCGAATGCCCCAGCACCGCCACGCGGGAAGCGTCCACCGACGGATCCTTCTCCAGATAGTCCAGCGCGCGGCTCAGGCCCCAGGCCCAGGCGGCAATGGCTCCCCACTCGTCGGGTTTGGGGTAATGCTGCCCCTCCCGGTAATAGACGCCGTGTACGCCGTTGCGGAAACCGTCGTCGAAATCCGGGTCCACATCCCCGCGATAGAAGGTCACCACCCCGTAGCCCGCCGAAAGAATCAGCTCCAGCGGCCAGCGGGAAGCCTGTGCCCCGCGGGCGGCGCGGCTTTCGCCCTTATTGCGGTCCAGTCCGGGATACACCCCGTAACGCCGCTGCAGCGCATCCTGCTCCGTCATCAGCACCCCTTCATCGTCGGTAATGCTGTGATTGCCATAGAAATTGATGCCCAGAAAGGCGGGAACGGGCTTTTCGGCCCCTGCCGGCGTGTAAATGAGCAGGTCCATATAGCGGTTTTTCGCGAAATGGATGCGTACCTGCCTGCGGTCCGCCAGTCCGCCGAGCACCCCCGTCGCGCTTTCCAGCAATTCCGTATGCAGCGATGGCGGCGCGGCCGGTGCGCGGCCGAACATTTCCCGCTCGAAAAGGGCGTAGAGCTCGGCGCGGCGTTTCTCTTCCCACCGGGCTTTGCCCTGTACCTTCGTCCCGTCGGCGCAACGCAGCATTTCCGGCAGACGATAGGCGGGAATCAGCGCTTCCTCGTAATTGACATCGTTCGTACGCATCCCGAAATCCGTCACCTCATAGGGGGATTCCGCCGCTGCCGCCGCTGCCGCCTGCGCCGCCTTCACCTGCCCTTCCGTCAGGTGCTCCGGACGGTAGGCGTTGCCACGCACGTCCTTCCCGCTCAGGACACAGTACCAGGTGGCGGCCGCCGTGTAGCGACCGACCAGGTTCAGGTGGTAGCCGTCCCGGGTGGCATTGTCCCGGTACCAGGTGGCACGGTAGTTCTGGATGGCCGTGCCGCAGGGCACGATTTCCAGCGCGTGGGACTCCGCCGCCCAGCGCGACGCCTCCATAATCGACGCATACATCACCGCCTGGTCGCAGCCGTAATTGGGGAAATTGGGATTCAGCGCATCTTTCGCATAGGCCCAGGTCTGGTGGAAAAGGTAACGCGAAGCGGACGGGACACGCGCCTTCACACAGGCGATCAGGCGGGTCAGCCAGGGCTCGTAACTATAAGGGTTGCCCGACAGCGGGCTGCTCTGCTGGAAGGAGATGACGTCCCACTTTTCGTCCGCAAGGGCATAGGGCAGCGCAGTATGGTCGCGCACGGTGCGCACGCCGTCGGCGCCTACCTTCCGGTAGGAATAAGCCGCAGCGCCGCTTTCGGCATTGTACGCGTGCCGCTCCAGCGAACAGCCGCCGATGTACATATTGCCGATGATATAGACCGCACCCGCGTCGGCGGCGATTTCGTAGAGGTTCTGCTCGACCGCATCGACGGAAAAACTGTTGCCGATAGAAAGAATCCGCAGCGTATCCGGCGCCTGCGCACCAGCCGCCAGCGTAAAGAGCAGCAGGAGAACTCCCGCGAAAAATCGTCTGAACTTCATAGTTTGCAAAGATAGCGATTTTTCGTAATTTTGCAGCCGCAAACGGTTCCGTAGCTCAGTTGGATAGAGCAACAGCCTTCTAAGCTGTGGGTCGCGCGTTCGAGTCGCGCCGGAATCACTCAGCTATGAAACCTATTTCTTTATTTTTCGCCTTGCTTTGCAGCGCCGCCGCGCTGATTTCCTGTGAGAAAGAACCCGGGGGACTCCCCAAAAAACAACTGGTGAGCGTCTATGAGTACGGCTCCAAGACCGAAGGGTTTGCAAGTTGTACGCGGGAAACCTATTCCTATGACAACAAAGGGCGGGTGACCGTAGTCGCTTACGACGACGGGAAAACGCAGTCCTATGCCGCCTATACCTATGGAAACGGCAGCATTACCGTGACCGTAAGGCCTTCGAAGGACAGTCCCCTGGTGACCCGGGCGGACCGCTACACCCTCGGCGCGAGCGGTTTCATCAGCACACTGGAGCGCACGAACGAGAGCAGCACGACCGTCATTGAATACATTTATGACGCCGACGGGCACCTGGCCGGCATCAAGGATGGCATGAAAGTGACCTGGGAGAACGGAGAGATTACCTCTGACGGTTGGAATACCTTTACGGTGTCGGATGTTCCCTTCCACGGATTCGTTCCCTACAACGCCATTCCCTATGTCGTCAGCGACGACGCGCTTTACCGCCAGGGCTTTTTCGGGAAGGTAAGTGCTCACCTGCCGGCGGGACTCACCCCCGTACTCAGCCTCTCCCAGGAGCAGCGGACGTTCACTTACAGCCTGGAGGGCGATCGCGTACACGCCGTCAAGGAAACCATCCACACCAGGGACATCATCACCGGCCAGGAAAAGACGGCGTACAGCTACTCCCGCGTCACCTGGGTGGAGTAGGACACCAGTCCCAGCACGATAATGAGCAGCGCGTGGGCCTCGTGACTGAGGGTCGCGAAGAGGATGCCCGTCTCCCAGCTGAACGCGTAAAGGCTGGATAGCGACAGCGCCAGCAGGTAATGGTAGGCGCCGATGCCGCCCGGCACGGGCACTACCGAAGCGATATTTCCCACCGCCGACAGGAACAGCGCATCCGTAAAGGAAAGCGCGGAGAGCGCCGGCACGGCCTTGAGCACCACGAAACTCATCAGCACGTACATCAGCCAGATCAGCACCGTATAGAGCAGGAACAGCGGTTTATGCTCCATCCGGAGAAAACTGCCCAGCCCCTGCAGCAGTCCCTTCAGGCTCGCGGCGATGCGTCCGCAGAAGCGGCTGCGGTGCCGGAACCGGTAAATCAGCCCAAAAATGAGCGCCAAGAGCAAGACGGCGAGCAGCAGCACCCAGCCCAGGTTCAGTTGCAGGCGGCCCGTCAGCGGCGCGGCAATCTGTTCCATAAAAAATGCGCCGAAGGTATCCCACTTGAGCGCCAGCGACAGCACGAACAGCACGCCCACCGCCAGAAAATCCCAAATCCGCTCCATCACGACGGTCCCCAGCACTTTCTCGTAGCCCGCGCCCTTTTTCCCGGCGACGACGCCGCAGCGCACGAACTCCCCCGCCCCGGGCAGCACCACATTGATGAGGTTTCCGATGTTCGCCGCATCCCAGGTTTTTTTGTTCGTCACCGCCGGCATCACAGGCAGGAGCATCGCGCGCCAGCGCAGCATCCGGAAGACCAGCGCTGCGACGGCCAGCACGAAAAAGAGGCCGATATAGAGCCAGTTCGTAACCTTCAAGCCGTCCAGGAAGGCCGTCCAGTCGATGCCCCGGAAGGCAAACCAGACCAGCACGCCCGCCAGCAGGAAGGACAGCGTGTATTTGACGATATTTCCCGTTTTCGATGCCATAGCCTTGCAAAGATAGCAAGAAATCGGCGCAAAATCGCTATCTTGTCCCCGCGATGAAGAAAGAACACTCTCTGGAGCCCTTTTTGGAAGCGGGACGCCTCGAAGCCGGCTGCGACGAAGCAGGCCGCGGGCCCCTCGCCGGACCGGTGTTCGCCGCCGCGGTAATCCTGCCGCCGGATTTCCACCATCCGCTGCTCAACGATTCGAAGCAGATGAGCGAAAAGGCGCGGGAGACGCTCCGGCCCGTCATCGAAGCGGAGGCCCTCGCCTGGGCGGTGGAGGCCGTGAGCGCAGAAGAAATCGACCGCATCAATATCCTCGCCGCGTCGATTGCGGGGATGCAGCGCGCCGTACGGCAGTTGAGCGTCCGGCCGGATTTCCTGCTCATCGACGGCAACCGCTTCCGCCCCTTCGACGGCTTCCCCTACCGCTGCATCGTGCACGGGGACGCGACCTTCGCAAGCATCGCCGCCGCATCGGTGCTGGCCAAAACGCACCGCGACGAATATATGCGCCGCATTGCCGCCGATTACCCCCAGTACGGCTGGGAGCGCAACATGGGCTACCCCACGAAAGAACACATCGAGGCGATTCGGCGCTACGGCCTGTGCGAACACCACCGCCGCAGTTTTCATCCGAAAGAACTGGAACCGACGTTGTTCTGATTATGACCTTCTGCCCTTGAGCAAGGAGATAGGCAATTAGACTTTGAAATAATCAAATTTGAATAGCGGAAATGCACTCAGAATTGCGACCTCCTCCTTGGGTAAAATGAATTTTGAAAGCTGCGCGTCAAATATAAGTTGCTGAGAAATCGAATCTTTCTTTGCGGGTAGCTCGGAAGCGTCATTGCAAAGGAAGTTGGCCTTGATGACGTTCTGCCTTTCCAATAACCGCCAATTCTCTCTAAGCTTTTCCAGTGTTTTTGTTGCAGGCGCCTTTCGGAAATCGAGGACAATGAAGTCAAGGCTCGCATAGGCCGAGAATTGCCGCGCCATGTCTTTGAATCCCATGTCGTTACAGTCAGTCCGAGAAACGCAATATTCCAAAAAATGATCGTCAGGCAGAGTCTTGGTGTAGCGGATGGCCTCTATCATAGGATAGTTGATATATAGTTTGCCCTGATCGGTTTCGTCGTTAAAGAGTGCAAGCATCTGGGAAACCTGTTCGTTCATTTGTTCGAGCGTGATATTCCTGTTCTGGAAATCATAGTCAAAGAACAAAAAGATTTCTGAAAAGTCTGAAGACTTCATATTGCCTGTGAATGGATTATCGGGCTTGTCCTTGTTTATTTCCCGGAGCAGGGAAACGATGTCGCCATCGCCTTCCAGCTCATTCATCCGGCGATATAGTTCATAGATGTTGTTCCCGAAAGAGCAGATTATGCTCTGCCCTTTCGGAAAGAACAGGTATTCAAGCGTCCTGAATATGTCCGGCTCCCGTTTTCTGCCTTCAAACACAAACAAGATCATACCTTGAACGTGTCGCCTCTAAAGAGTTTCTCGATATTGTGCCCGAAACGGAGTTCCTTGTCCGTGCAGTCACAAAGCGGCTTGATTTTGTTCTCGTTTAGGATGAAATTGCAGTCCGGACGCAGCAGGTCGTTTGTCATCAGATACGTGTTGTGGGAGGACGTGAAAACCTGGCAAGGAAGTGCGAACAGGCGTTTGCACACCTCGAAGGAGAGTTTGAAGTGGTAAAAGGCATCAAACTCATCGATGAAAACGAATGTGGCGTTCCCCATCTTGCTCATCCAGAAATAGAGGAGTTTGAGGTGCTGTGTTCCGGTGGAGGCAATGAGATCGAACGGGATTCGCTTCTTGTCAATTGTGCAGAACAAGATTTTATCGCCGGCGTTGGGCGCGGTGAATTTGAAATCCTGGCCGCTTACATTGAGCAGGAACCGCCTGAAATCATCAATCAACTTGTTTTTGATGATATACTCGTCCAGCAAGTAAATGTTGGTTTCCAGACCAATGAACTCCCGGATATCCAAACTGCGGAACCATAGCATCCCATTGACAAACTTCTGCAGTTGGAGCAGATAGTGGTCTGCGGCAAGAGGATAGGAAGTGAGGAGGAAGTTGACAATGGGTATATTGTTGGCATTGTCCGCAAGATTCTTCTGTATGGCCGTATCCATCGGAAAAACCTTTTGGTCGATAGCGAATTTACCGGCCTCTCGTCTGAATACTTGTCTCCCTTGCACAATCATTTCCTCACTACGGAGAATACCGTGGTAGTCTTTGGTGTACCGGTATTCAATGGGAATGCCACCAAAGATAAAGGTATAGTCGAATTCGACCTGCGTTGTCTGGCTCCCCGCATAAGTGAAGTTAGCGTAATAGTCTGCTTTCTTCCATTTCTGCGTCAGATGATTCACAATATCAAAAATGGCAAGGCCGAAATTGGTCTTTCCAGAGCCATTGGGACCATAGATAATGCCATTCTTAATGACATCCTCTTTAATGGCATAGGTGCTAAAATTGTAGTTGCTATGCCGTGTAAGGTCCAGTTCGATTCTTTCGGAAAATCCCCGGAAATTTTTTACGGAAAACTTTGCAAGCATAACTAGATAGATCTATATTTCAGCGCAAAGATAATAAAAGAAATCAACATTCCGTAATTTTTTTACGGAAATCCCTACTCAACCTCCAGATAGATCTTCTTGAGACGGAACACCACCGCCGCAGCTTCCACCCGAAAGAGTTGGAGCCGACGTTGTTCTGAGGGGACTTACAAAATAGGCACGAAACTTACGGGATGGCGTACCTGAAGGGATGTTGCACGCTTTTCTATAAAAAATCTGCGCTCAAAAACCCGCTTTTCCAAAAATCGTCATTTTATTGTCTACGGACAAAGAAATTGGAGTTTTCACCGTCCTATTGCCTGTCGATAGTATTTATCTATTAGATCTTGGCTCGCAAACACATACCCCTCGAGTGCAAACGAGTCTAATTCAGGATACTTGAAGAGAAGAGCATTCTTTTCCATTTCAAAGAC
>CACYHC010000053.1:0-4319 GCA_902774145.1 uncultured Bacteroidia bacterium | reverse complement strand
TGTTATTTGCGCATAAACGGCTTTCTTCATCCATTCATCAGCTATTATTATCTGGGTGCCGTTTTCAGAGAAGAAAGTTGTATGTGTGGCGAAGAAAAAAGAGTTGGCGTGACGGCAAGCAAGGGATTGCTCCCGCGCGACTCAAAATGAAAACATTAAACGACAATCCCTAAATTAATATGCATTATATCCAGCGGTTATGTCGAAATACACATCCATCTCCCTCGGCTTCGTATCTTGGACAGACTTCACCTCAAAGCAAAGCCGGTCCAGTTTTTTGTCGCCAACACTTAAGCACTGCTGGGAAGTCATCTTAGGCTCCAGATTTTTCAGCTGGAACAGGATGTCGGTAATGACATACTCAAGGTGGACGTAACTATCGGTCTCGGTAATCACGATGGGGTGCTCCATGTCATTTCCAATATGGAACTCACCATCTTCTGAATAAAGCAATTCCGGGACATCAATCTTGTTGTCATAGAAGATGCGTGATGCGCCGATGGCGTCATCGAGATCTTCAATGCCGAAGTTGTATTTGAGAATTCCCGCAGCAGCCATACGGTCCACCTCTGTTTTGGCTATAACCCTCGGATTGGGCTGCTGGGCATTGATATTTGCCGGCCACCCGAAAACCCAGGCCTCAAGGTTTTTGACGTCCACGCCTATCTCGCGGGCAGTTTCACACATCAGCTCGCAGTAATCATAATAGACATCCTCAAACGATGTGAATTCAGCATAAGTCACCTTATTGCCGATGGGGACATAGTAGAAGAACGGATTCTTACCAGCTTCCGGCATCAAAGCAAAATGCACCGGCTTCATGTTCTCATCGTAAATGAGAGGACGGGTATTGAGATCCATATCGTAGGCAAGGAAATAGAGTAGCTTGGTAAAGTAGCTGGGGCCGATGCCATAGAAAGAGTTCTCGCTGCCTCTCTTCAGAGATGCTATGGCATTTTCAATTCTCTCCTCATCTGTTTTTTTATCACGAAGCAGCGCCACAAGACGTTCCAACTTGGGCATAGTGGTCTTGCGGTCGTTGTTCCGAGCAATTTCTTCGGCCCGGAATCGGCTGATGCCGCCCCACAGAATGGTGGCCACGAAACCTTTGTACAAGTCTTCGCGGAAGAATCCGACGACATGTTCTCGCGACAGCTCCGCGGGGAGGGTCCGGATAACATCGGCGAAGTCGCCATTGGTTGATTCAGCCTTTCCAACAGGAACGGAAAACCGGCCCTCGCGCCAGCGAGTAGCTGGTTGGGTGTAGTTGTTGATGTCGTCGATGTGATGGTTGATGAATTGAGTAAGGGACATATTGATTTTGTTTAATTATGAAAAAAGTTACACCACAATAATCAGTAATAATCCTTAAACCACCAATTCACTTTTGCCAAAATTCGGCAAACTATCAGTCTTGTTATGAATTCTCAGGATGAAGATATTTGTCTGCCTCGTCGCCCCAAATGGCACGCGCAATGGGCTCTTTCAAAGAATCCATTAATTTTTTGGCATTATCAGTTTCGCCCACCTTGAATTTCCGAATATAGCGGTCTTCAGCTTGGGCGGGTTTATGCTCCATCTTCGGATCAGATTTTTTCCCGAACTCGGGATCAAGTGAAACCAAGATTGGGGCGTTTTCTCTCTTTTTTTGGAATATCTGACAGAAGATTTTTTTTGATGTATTGTATTCGCCGACGTATAAATACAAATCACCTTCCCCATAATGGAATCTATATCCAAATAATGCGTGATTCCCCCCTTGCTCGCCACTTCGCTTAAGTATTCCCGTGGTTTCGTCAACTGGGAAGATTCCATCTTCGGATTCCACTTTATCAATACTATCAATGCCATCTTCCGTGACCTTTATTTCAGCCTCTTTAATCAGTTTTGTCAATTCATTGTTTAGATATGTCACCAACTGAACCCTTGGATTCTTGACCGGGTCGTTCACGGCACGACTATAACCAAACAAGTACTGCTCTAGATTGCCAGGAGATGGTTTCTTCGGAATTGCCTGACTTATGCTATAAATCACGTTGATGTAGTCCTCATATGCATCTATGCGCATCTTCTTACTTGAAGGAAGAACTACGGTGGGATTGATTATTATCTGATTCTCTTTGCCCTTCTTCAAAGATGCCAGGATGTTGAAGAATTGGAGGACTTTCCCCTTGTCGCCGTTACTTAAAAGTATAGCGGCGTGAATATGCCAGCCCCACTTGTCGTATATGAGGGGTATCACGGCGGAAGAGTTAATATCACTCATAAAAAACAGGATTTTAGTGAAGTAACTAACATCTACGCCATCTATCTTATTGTCGCCACCAAAACACATCGACAAAAAAGCGTCACCTATTTTCCCTTGAGATATTAATTCCTTTACACTATTCAGCTTCCTTATCACTTCTTCTTTTTTACTCTTTTCCAAAGCCTTTTCCAGATGATTGAAGGACTGACCGTTCGACCCCAAACCGCCCCACAACATCGCAGTGACAAACCCTTTATATACATCTTTCTCAAAAGCAACTCGCACCTCCTCCCTTGTAAGAGGTGTGTCCCAATATGTTTCAGCTACTTCCCCGCCTATTTTTTTGACCCTCTTTTCCGCATCTTTAAGGTTCTTGTATACGTCGCAAAGTTTAGTCCCCTTTATGCTCTCATTGCATTCGATGATGGCGGCGCTTTTGCCCTTAATGAAATCTAAATAATTAGCCATATCAGATAATATTAAAATGTGAACGATAGAATCATAATCCCAGAGTTATGCATAAAGTTCCCGCATTTCTTCGATTTTCTGAGCAATGTCCTCTCTTAAAGATGCCGGCGCCAGGACTTCCAGACGGTTGCCGCGGGAGAGGATTTCCTGGTAGAATTCCCAGGCGTTGGTCCCCACGTGGAGGGTGAAGATGGAATAGTCGGCTCCCTTCTCGATTTCCTTTTGAGACGGGTGTATCGGCGCGGAGCGCAGGTAATCCGCCTCCTGGCCGTATGCCTTCAGTACGACATCTTTAGCCGGAGCCGTCCGAATTCCATACGCGTCCTTAAAATACTCCTCCGGATTAAAATCTTTCGGGTACTCGAATTTTGCATCAAGGACCTTTACATTCTGTGTCCTGTTATCCAGACAGAAGGTTTTTAACACATCCCCCTCCCCCTCCCTGGCAAGCAGATACCAGCGGCGTTTGAACATCTTCAGGCAATACGGGGCAAGTTTCCTGCGGGACGCCTTTTTGTCTCCATATTTCAAATATTTGAGGGTAATCATTTTATTATTGTCCATCGCAGAGAGGATTCGCCGCATGAACTTGGGATAGACGAACGGCTCTTCCTCGTAGAGAATCCGTCCCGCCATCTTTTCGTAATTGTTCTTGTTGTTCCAGAGCGAAATAGAGGACATCAGCAAAAGCGCCTGCTGCATCCTGCCGGAGTATAGGTCATCGCTGATATGATATTTCTCCTCCTTTGTTGAATACTCAATGGAGAGCCCGAATATTTCTTTGATGGCCTTCCAGTGATTATAGAAGGTCCGGTTAGGTAGAGGTTTCCCCTCCGGATTCAGTACGGGCTCGTCCTGCCAAGCCTCGTCAATGGCACTAAAGGATGCTCCGCCTGAATTATACAACAGGGCGATGAGCCAGACATAGCGTTTGAAATCGTTGTGGGCCATAAGAATAGTGTTATGACGCAAATATAATTATTTTGCCACATTCTGGCAAACCTTATTGGGCAGTTCAAGTTTCTTATCCAGGGCCATCATAACTTATAAAATTCATTATAAACCATTTAATACATTACTTATGAAGAAAGTTATTGTTTTCAGAGTTGAAGATGTTTTAGTTAAGGATTTCAACAAGGAGGATAGCCTCAGAAGGGCCGTATCCATTGAAACCAATAAACTGAAAAGGAGTGTTGGATTGGATGTGTTGGAAAGGGAGATAAAGAAAAAAGGTAAGGATGAGGAGGATTGTGAGAAGTTGAAGGTGGAGAATTTCAGGGTTGAGTTGGAGGGAATGAATGGTTTTATGGGAAAGTTAGGTTTAAAAATGTGTGCATAATGGCAAAAAATTTAGCAGAATCATTGAACAATGTACTCCTGATCACTGATCAGGAGTACACAGACGCCGGTGGCGACATCCACATCAACCCCAATCAACTGGAGAAGTTTGAGGTGGAAACGTCATATCTTCAGGAAAGACTGGGCATAACACCGTTCCAGTCTATCATATTCGCTGTCATCATCCAGTGCAATTCGACTAACCGGTGCACTATCAACAGCATTGCCAAGAACCTGGGGATGACTTATCTGCAGTTCCTTTCAT
>CACYHC010000052.1 GCA_902774145.1 uncultured Bacteroidia bacterium | reverse complement strand
TCGTGTTAGGTGTTATATCCTCGTAACCTCCAACACTCGGCGATAGCCGCTCGCCAACAGGAAACGATGGTGCCGAGGGGATTTATAGAGGAAAGATAATATTTTTTTCCCTGCGTAAAAATGATTAAAATTGCAAATTGAATTGAATAAACCGATATGGCAGAGAAACTGAATGCAAAAATTCCTGAAGGTCCCCTTTCGGAGAAATGGACCAAAAGAAAGTCGGAAATCCATCTGGTAAGCCCCAACAACAAGCGTAAACTCGACATCATCGTCGTGGGAACGGGTCTGGGCGGTGCGTCCGCCGCTGCTGCGCTCGGCGAACTGGGGTACAATGTCAAAATCTTCTGTATCAGCGATTCCCCCCGCCGTGCGCACTCGATTGCCGCGCAGGGAGGCATCAATGCCGCGAAGAACTACCAAAATGACAACGACTCGGTGTACCGCCTCTTTTACGACACGATCAAGGGCGGCGATTACCGCAGCCGCGAGGCGAACGTCTACCGTCTGGCGGAAGTCAGTGCGGCCATTATCGACCAGTGCGTGGCGCAGGGTATTCCCTTTGCCCGCGAATACGGCGGCTACCTGGCGAACCGCTCCTTCGGCGGCGTGCAGGTCAGCCGTACCTTCTACGCCCGGGGCCAAACCGGCCAGCAGCTGCTGCTCGGCGCTTATGCCTCGCTCAATAAGGAAATTGCGGCGGGAACGGTAACGGCGTATCCCCGCCACGAAATGCTCGACCTTGTGCTTGTGAACGGCCAGGCGAAGGGCATCATCACCCGCAACCTCGTAACCGGACAGCTCGAACGCTTCGGCGCACACGCGGTGATTATCGCCACCGGCGGCTACGGAAACACCTATTTCCTGTCCACGAACGCGATGAACAGCAACGGCAGCGCCGCCCTCCAGTGCTACAAGAAAGGCGCTTTCTTCGCCAACCCCTGTTTCGCGCAGATTCATCCGACCTGTATCCCTGTTCACGGCGACCAGCAGTGCAAACTGACGCTGATGTCCGAGTCCCTGCGCAACGACGGCCGCATCTGGGTGCCCAAGAAGAAGGAAGACGTCGAGCGCCTGCGCAAGCACGAAATCAAGGCCTCGCAGATTCCCGAAGAAGACCGCGACTACTACCTCGAGCGCAGGTATCCCGCCTTCGGCAACCTCGTTCCCCGCGATGTCGCGTCGCGTGCCGCGAAGGAAAGGTGCGATGCAGGATTCGGCGTCAATGAGACCGGCAAGGCCGTTTTCCTGGACTTCGCCGATGCGATCAAGCGCCTGGGCCACAAGCGGGTGTCGGAGCGCTACGGCAACCTCTTCGACATGTACGAAAAAATCACCGCCTCCTCCCCCTGGGAAGAGCCGATGATGATTTATCCCGCCATTCACTACACGATGGGCGGCATCTGGGTGGACTACGACCTGCAGACCACCGTTCCTGGCCTCTTTGCCATCGGCGAGGCCAATTTCTCCGACCACGGCGGCAACCGGCTCGGCGCTTCCGCGCTGATGCAGGGGCTTGCGGACGGCTATTTCATCGTTCCCGTCACGATCGGCGACTATCTTTCCAACAAGTTCGCCGAGCCGCGTCCGGATGTCAACGCCCCCGAGTTCGTGGAGGCGGAGCGGGCCGTACAGGCGCGTATCGACAAACTTTTCGCCGTGAACGGCACCGAGACCGTCGATTCCATCCACAAGCAGCTCGGCCACATTATGTGGGAGTATGTGGGTATGGCGCGCGACGAAGCCGGTTTGAAAAAGGCGATCGAGGAAATCAAGGCGCTCAAGGAGAAGTTCTACGCCTGCGTCAAGGTGCCGGGCAGCCAGTTCGAGTTCAATCAGGAACTGGAAAAAGCCCTGCGCCTCGAAGATTTCTTTGAAATCGGCGAACTGATGGCGCGCGACGCCCTGAACCGCGAGGAGTCCTGCGGCGGCCACTTCCGCGTGGAGAGCCAGACCGAGGAAGGCGAGGCCAAGCGCGACGACAAGAACTTTATGTATGTGGCGGCCTGGGAGTACAAGGGAGAAGGAAAAGAGCCCGAACTGCACAAGGAGCCGCTCAAGTATGAGTTTATTGAGGTAAAAACCAGAAATTACAAAGACTGATGAACTTTAATATAAAGGTATGGCGTCAGAAAAACGCCAAGGCAAAAGGCCATTTTGAAACCTATCCGATTGCCGGAATCGAGGAGGACGCGTCCTTCCTCGAGATGCTGGACATCCTCAATGAGCAACTGATTCGCGAGGGAAAGGACCCGATTTCGTTCGACCACGACTGCCGCGAAGGCATTTGCGGGGCCTGTTCCCTGTATATCGACGGCCGTGCCCACGGTCCGGACAACCAGGTGACCACCTGCCAGCTCTTTATGCGTCATTTCAAGGACGGCGCCACCATTACCGTGGAGCCCTGGCGGAGCGCCGCCTTCCCGGTCATCAAGGACCTGGTGGTGGAACGCCGTGCCTTCGACAAAATTCTCCAGGCCGGCGGCTTTATCTCCGTCCGCACCGGGTCGGCGCAGGATGCCAACAACATCCTCATTCCCCACGACAAGGCCGAGGAAAGTATGGATGCAGCGGCCTGCGTGGGCTGCGGCGCCTGCGTGGCCACCTGTAAGAATGGCTCGGCGATGCTCTTTGTCGCGGCGCGCGTGAGTTCTCTCGCACTGCTGCCGCAGGGGCGGCCCGAGGCCGCCCGCCGCGCCAAGGCGATGGTCGCCAAGATGGACGAACTGGGCTTCGGCAACTGCACCAACACCCGCGCCTGCGAACTGGAATGCCCGAAAGGCATCACCGTCGCGCATATCGCCCGCTTGAACCGGGAATTCCTGAAAGCTAAGTTCAGCGACTGATTACCAGAGAAAATTATTGAAAGGGTAACGCCCGGCATGAATCTCCGCGACCATTTTATAAATGTCATCGCGGAGTTTCGTCAGCCCCTCCTTCTTCTTCGCCGAAATAAAGATACAGGGAACCTTCTTCTCCTCGATCCAGCGATGCTTGAGCTCGTCGAGCGTCGTATTGTGCTTGTCCGGCGGCAGGATAGAGAAGGGGTCATACTCCTCATAATCATAAATATCGGTCTTGTTAAACACGATATAGACCGGTTTCCCCGCCGCGCCGATATCCTCCAGCGTCTTGTTCACCACCTCCATCTGCTCCTCGAAATCCGGCGCCGACACATCCACCACATGCACCAGCACGTCCGCTTCGCGCACCTCATCCAGCGTACTCTTGAACGCCTCGATGAGCTGCGTGGGCAGTTTGCGGATAAACCCGACGGTATCGCTGAGCAGGAAGGGACAATTCCCGATGACCACCTTCCGGACCGTCGTGTCCAGCGTCGCGAACAACTTGTTCTCCGCAAACACATCGGATTTGGACAACAGGTTCATCAGCGTACTCTTCCCCACGTTCGTATACCCGACGAGCGACAGGCGCACCAGCTGCCCGCGGTTCCCGCGCTGCGTCGCCATTTGCTTGTCCACCCGCTTGAGCTGCTCCTTAAGCTTCGCAATCTTTTCCCGGACAATCCGTCGGTCAATCTCAATCTGGGTCTCCCCCATTCCGCCGCGCGTGCCCATTCCGCCGCGCTGCCGCTCCAGGTGGGTCCACATACCTGCCAGCCGGGGCAGGATATAATTGTAGTGGGCCAGCTCCACCTGCATCTTCGCATAGGAAGTCTTTGCGCGTTGTGAGAAAATCTCCAGGATCAGGCTGGTCCGGTCAATCACCGACGAGGTCTTGATAATCTTCTCGATATTGCGCTGCTGCATCCCCGTCAGCTCATCGTCGAAAATCACATACTCGATGCAGTTTTCCTCGCAATAGGCGGCGATTTCCTGTAGTTTTCCGCTGCGGATATAGGTTGCCTTGTCCGGCCGGTCCACCCGCTGGACGAACTTCTTGTCGCCGATCGCCCCCGCCGTATCCGCCAGGAACGCCAGCTCGTCCAGGTACTCCATCACCTTCCGCTCGTCATCATTCGGGCGGATAATACCTACAAATACAGCTTTATTCGTATCGAACACGGATATTTTCCAAAGAAAGGCTACCTGTCGGCAGCCTTTCAACAATGTTACAATTAAGTTTTAACGAAGCTGGAAATAAACAGGGAAGGTATAGGTTACCTTCACCGCGCGGTCACGCTGCCGTCCCGGCTTCCATTTCGGAGAGCTCTTCACCACGCGCACAGCCTCCTTGTCCAGTTCGGGATCCACACCACGGACCACCTTCACACCGGTCACGGAGCCGTCCTTTTCCACGGTGAACTGCAACATCACACGACCCTGGACGTTGTTCTCCTTCGCGGTCTCGGGATAGTTGATATGCTGCGCCACCCAGGCGGAGAAGGCATTGGCGTCGCCGCCCTGGAAGGTCGGTTTCTCTTCCACCAACTGGAAGGGAATCGCCTCTTCCTCAACGACTTCCTCCTTCACCTCTTCCACATAGTCCTGGATTTCCACACCCATATCGGACGCATCCTCAAGGTTGATGATATTGTCGTCCACCTTGATGTCGTCGTCGATAATGTCAATGTTGTCCGAGAGCACGGGAATCTTGACCTGCTCGGGCGGGGGCGGAGGGGTTTCCTGCGTAATAGGGATGATTTCCTCCTCGATGATTTCCTGGTTTCCGGCATCCAGCAGGGAGGCCGACTTTTCCTTGCTGCTCCATTCGAAGGCAAAGAGGACGGCGGCCAGCGCCACCACGAACCCGATTTCCAGGAAAAGAAGCCTCTTATTCTCAAGACTTGCTTTATCCGACTTCTTTATTTCCATATCTTTTGAACGGTTTTTTCGACATTCATCCCCAAAGATAGGAATTATTATTCGAATTATCCAATTTTTTGTAACAATTGGATAACGAAAGGGCGTGACGCCACCTGCGGATGCGGAAGGGTAAGCCGTTCCGAACGCAGGGTCAGGTCGCCCAGGAACAGGATGTCGATGTCGATGATGCGGTTGTGATAGATGCGGCGGCCGTCGGCGGCATACTCAGGCGGATCCGTGCGCCCCATTTCGCGCTCGATGCCCTTGCACGCGTCCAGTAGTTCCAGTGCGCCGATACGGCAGCGATACCGCAAAATCTCATTCAAAAAAGCCGGTCCGTCGAAGCCTACGGCCTCTGTTTCAAGGATTTCCGAGCGTTCGAAGGGCGGTTCTCCGAAAAGCGCATCGAGCCGTCGCTCCGCCTCCGCGAGCGCTCCGGTCCGGTCCCCGAGATTGCTCCCGAGCAGCAGGGTGGCGACGGGAAGGTCAGAGGCTGCCGTTGTCATCGCCGCCAAAATCCGGATCGAAGCCCAGTGCGACGCGCGCCTCGTCGGAGAGGAGACTCTGGTCCCAGGGCGGTTCGAAGGTCAGTTCCACCGTACAGCTTTTCACCCCGGGTGTCAGTTCCACGGAGTGCTTGACCTCGGCGAGCACCTCGTCGGCCATCGGGCAGGTGGGCGCGGTGAAGGTCATCTTCACGAAGACCTCCCGTTCCTTGTTGATGTGTAACTCGTAAATCAGCCCCAGGTCATAGACATTTACCGGAATTTCCGGGTCGTAAACCTGCTTGAGCGCAATCACCACCATCTCGTAAAGTGGGGCGAGCTCTTTCACATCTTCCGGAGTAAGTACTTCTTTATCAGGCATTTTCTCTAGCAATCCTTTGAAGGGTCTCTATCATCGAACGCAGCCCGCCCACCCGGGTGGGCGACAGGTTCTCATGCAGTCCGATTTCCCGGACAAACCCGAAATCATCCCCGGCGATTTCCGCCGGTGTCCGTCCGGAATACACTCCGATGAGCAGCGAAATGATGCCCTTGGTGATGATTGCGTCACTGTCGGCGGTAAAATACAGCTTTCCGTCCACCAGTTTCCAGTCCAGCCACACCCGCGACTGACAACCCTTGATCAGGCGGTCCTCGGTCTTGTGCGTCTCGTCAAAAGGCTCCAGGCTCTTGCCGAGCTCAATCAGGTATTCGTATTTGTCCAACCACTCGTCATAGAGCGAAAAATCGTCGACGACGGCCTGTTTTGCATCTTGTAATGTCATCACCTCAGCATATCTATCGCTTTTTTCAGCGAAGCAACAAAATATTCCGCCTCCTGCATCGTGTTGTACGGCGCAAAGGAGGCCCGCAGCATACCGGTCACGCCGAATCGCGTCATCAGCGGCTCTGCGCACATCTGCCCGGAGCGCACCGCAACCCCCATCTTGTCGAGCAGCAGCGCCAAATCTTCGTGGTGCGCCCCCTCGACGGTAAAGGAGAAAATCGGCACTTTCTCCGTCTTCTCCGACGGTACGCCGAACAGCCGCAGCCCCGGAATTTCCCGCAGCGCTTCCAGCACAAAATCCCGTACCGCATCCGCCTGCAGCGCGATTTCGCCCGCACCCAGCGTCTGCGCCATTTCCAGCGCAGGCACCAGCGTCGGCACCCCGGCGATATTGGGGGTTCCCGCTTCGAACTTGTACGGCGGCGCGGCGTAAGTTGCACCCTTCCAGGCCACGCTCTCGATCATCTCCCCGCCGCCCATAAACGGCGGCATCGCTTCCAGCCACTTGCGCTTCGCATACAGCACACCCGTCCCCGGCGCGGCATAGACCTTATGCCCGGAAAAAGTATAAAAATCGCAGTCTAGCGCCTGTACATCGATACTTCCGTGCACAATGCCCTGTGCGCCGTCCACGAGCACCGGGCAGCCTTTTTCGTGCGCTGTCCGTACGATTTCCTGCACGGGATTACGCAGTCCCAGCACATTCGAAACATCCGCGACGCAAAGCAGCTTCGTGCGCGCCGACAGCAACTGCGGCAGCAGTTCGGTCTGCAGGCGTCCGTTTTCGTCGACGGGAAGGCATCGCAGAACGGCCCCTTTTTGGGCGCAAAGCATCTGCCAGGGCACCAGGTTCGAATGGTGTTCGCTCTGCGCGACGAGGATTTCGTCTCCCGCGCCGACAAACGCCTCGCCGAAGCAGCGGGCCACCAGGTTCAGCGCCGCCGTATCGCCGGAGGTAAATACGATTTCCTTTTCCGACGCCGCGCCGATGTGCTCCGCCACCGCCTTTCGCGCCTGTTCATAGCGAAGGGTGGCCTCGACGGCCGTTTTGTGGACGGCACGGTGCACGTTGGCATTGTAGCGGAACGCCATTTCCTGCCAGCAGTCCACGACGCTGCGGGGGCGCAGGGAGGTGGCGGCGTTGTCCAGATACACAAGCGCCTTCCCGTACACCTTCTCCTGAAGTTGCGGGAACTGTGCGCGTATGTTTTCCATGTTCTTCATATTAAGCCTGCAAATTTAACAAATTTTGCATACTTTTGCGGTATGTACGACTATGTATCGGGCAGGATTGCCGAATTGACCCCGACGCGGGTGGTGATTGACAACAGCGGTATCGGATATGGAATGGAGATATCGCTCCGCACCTTTTCCCGGCTGGAACATGCCGAAAATGCAACCATTTATGTGCAGCAGCAGGTGAATCCCCGCGAGGGAACCACCGTCTATTACGGCTTTGCCGAAAAGGAGGAACGGGATCTCTTCCGCCTGATTACCGGCGTGTCCGGAATGGGGGCGTCCACCGCCCGTATGGTACTCTCTGCACTGAGTGCGGAAGAATTGCGGGAAGCGATTCTGTCTGAGGATATTGCGCGCATCAAGAGCGTCAAGGGAATCGGTCTCAAGGGAGCCCAGCGACTGGTGCTGGAACTCAAGGACAAAATCGTCCGCGGAGACGGCGAAATCGCCCCGTCCACGATGTTCGGCGGAACCGACCGCAATGCTGCGGCCGACGAGGCGACCACTGCCCTCCAGATGCTCGGTTTCTCCAAGCCGGCGGTCTCCAAGGCCGTCCAGGCCATTCTGAAGAAGAATCCCACCGCCTCCGTGGAGGAAATTATCAAGGCAGCCCTGCAGATGCTGTAGGCTCTGATTGTTCCACGTGGAACAGTAAGGGTTTTCCATTGCGCTTTCCCTGCCGTCGCTAACGCGACCCCTCCCACTTCGTGGGCCCCTCCCTCTTATGTTGCCGAGGGTGGCACAGGCGATGAAAGCGCAATGGAAAACCCTTATCTACCGAAGCGGACCAGGAGGACGGCGATGTCGGACGGGGAGACGCCGGAGATGCGCGACGCCTGGGCGAGCGTACGGGGGCGGTAGCGCTTGAGCTTTTGCCGGCACTCGATGGTCAGGCCGCTGACGCTGTCGAAATCGAATCCCTCCGGAATCACCAGGTTCTCCAGCCGGGAGACTTTCTGCGCCAGCTGAATTTCGCGGTCGATGTAGCCGCGGTATTTGATGTTGATTTCAACGGACTCCACGACTTCCGCCGCTTCCTTTGTTCCACGTGGAACAATTTCGAGCAGGTCGGAGAGATTGACTTCCGGCCGCGTAGCCAGGTCGGCCACTTTCCTGGAGTCCGTGATTTTCGCGGAGCCCCGGCTTTCCAGATAGGGATTCGCCGCCACCGCGGTGAGGTTGGTGGTATTGCACCAGGTTTCCAGCGACTCCGCCGCCTCGTATTTGCGCTGCATACGCGCATAGCGCTCTTCCGTGGCCAGTCCTATCGCGTGCGAGAGGCCCGTCAGGCGCTTGTCGGCGTTGTCCTGGCGCAGCAGGATGCGGTATTCTGCCCGTGAGGTAAACATCCGGTAGGGTTCGTCCACGCCTTTGGTCATCAGGTCGTCGATGAGCACCCCGATATAGGCGTCGCTGCGCTTCAGGATGAACGGTTCCTTCTCCTGCAAGGCAAGGTGCGCATTGATCCCGGCGATGATGCCCTGGGCGGCGGCTTCTTCGTATCCGGTGGTGCCGTTGACCTGCCCGGCCAGATAGAGACCCTCCAGGTCCCGTAGCCGCAAGGTGGCATCCAGTTGCGTGGGGTCGAAGAAATCGTATTCCACCGCATAGGCCGGCTTGAAAATGCGTACGTTTTCCAGGCCTTTGATGCGGTGCAGCGCCTCCATTTGTACATCCAGCGGCAGTGAGGAGGAAAAGCCCTGCAGATAGTACTCGCTGGTCGCTGCACCCTGGGGCTCCAGGAAGAGCTGGTGGGCGTCGTTGTCCGGGAAGACCCGCAGCTTGTCTTCGATGCTCGGGCAGTAGCGCGGGCCGATGCCCTTGATCATCCCGGTAAAGAGCGGGGACTGGTTAAAGCCCTTGCGCAGTGCGTCGTGTACGGCCGAATTGGTGTGCAGGATGTAGCAGGGCATCTGTTTTCCGCTGTGTTGTATGGCCGAAGGTTCGTCCAGATAGGAAAAGCGCTGCGGGCATTCGTCTCCTTCCTGCAGCGTCAGCGCCGCGGTATCGACAGAATGAATGTCGATGCGCGGGGGCGTGCCCGTTTTCATCCGCGCGCTGCGTACACCCAGGGCCGTCAGTTGTTCGGTCAGGCCGTGCGAGGACTGCTCTCCGATGCGGCCGCCTTCGAAGCTGTGCTGTCCGATGAAGAGTTTCCCTCCGAGGAAGGTGCCTACGGTGAGGATGACCGCGCCGGCGCGGAAAGTGGCGCCGGTCAGGGTGCGGATGCCGCAGATGCGGCGGCCGTCCAGCAGAAATTCCGTCGCCTTGTCGGCGTAGAGCTGGAGATTCGGTTGATTTTCAAGTACTTGCCTCCAGTTGGCGGAGAACGCCTGCTTGTCGCATTGGGCGCGCGGGCTCCACATCGCCGGGCCCTTGGAACGGTTGAGCATCCGGAACTGCAGCGTGGCGCGGTCGGTGATGCGGCCGCTCCAGCCGCCAAGCGCGTCTATCTCCCTGACAATCTGTCCTTTGGCAATTCCGCCGACGGCTGGATTGCAAGACATTCGCGCGAAGCCGCGCAGGTCCATCGAGACGAGCAGTACGGAAGATCCGAGCGTCGCCGCGGCCATCGCCGCTTCGCACCCGGCGTGTCCGCCGCCCACCACAATGATATCATAGCGCAGTTCCATCGCGCCGCAAAATTACGGATTTTGGCGCATTGCTGCAAGCAGGGACAGGGCGCGGTCTTCCGCGGCGCGCATTGCGGCGGTATCGGCGTCGCTGTGGTCGTCGTAACCGATGAGATGCAGCAGTCCGTGCACGATGACGCGGTGCAGTTCGTTATCGAAGCTTGTGCCGTAGAAGGCGGCGTTGTCGCGGACCGTGTCGATGCTGATGAAAAGGTCGCCGCCGAGCAGTTTGCCCTCGCAGTAATCGAAGGTGATGATGTCCGTATAGTAGTCGTGCCCGAGGTATTCCCGGTTGATGCCCAACAGGTAGGGGTCGGAGCAGAAGATGATGCTTACCCCGCCGATACGTTTTTCCTCCTGCTCTGCAACTTTCTTTAACCAGTTGCTGGTAAGCCGTTTACCTTTGTATTGAAACCGGATATCCTCCGTGAAATAACGAATCATAGCGGGTGCAAAATTAACGATTTTTTTCGATTGGCACGGCTCTTGCCATATAGGGGGGTGAAGTTGAACCATTAAATCATTGAAGTCATGAAAACGAACATCCGCCTTCTTGTTGCTATCGCAGCGATGCTCGCTGCCCCTGCCCTCAATGCACAGTCCCGCAGCGGACACAACCCCGGCGGCAGCACCCGTCCCGGACACCACACGACGATTTCCGGCAGCAGCCACTCCTCTTCTTCTTCGCATAAGGACGCGAAGCCCGGGAACAGCGCGAAGCCCGGAAAAGACGCAGCCCGTCCTTCGAACAAGTCCGTCGATGTCCGTCCGTCGAACAAACCCGCCGGCCACGGCGCCGTCGCCCACAACTCCGTTCCTTCGCACAACCCCGGTCGTCCGGCTCACCGTCCGAATCCCGCCTACCGCCCGGCCCATCGGCCCACGCCTCCGCCCGCGTACCGCCCGGCCCATCGGCCCACGCCTCCGCCCGCGTACCGCCCGGCCCATCGGCCCACGCCTCCGCCTCCGGCCCACCGTCATTCTGTCGGTTATGTCTTCCGTCCGCTGGCCGGCGTGACCTACACGCTCTGCCGCTTTGCGGAGACCATCGCGACGATTTCCGCCTGCAACGCCATCGCCCGCGCCGCCAATACAAATTACTATTATAACGACGGCTGCTTCTACAAAGAGCGCTATGACGGCCGCTACGAGGTGGTTGTCCCGCCCGCCGGAGCCATCGTTTACTCGCTGCCCGACTACTACGAGACCCTGACCCTCAACGGCGTCCTGTACTACAAGGTGTACGACACCCTTTACAGCCTCACCGTCGATGCCTCCGGCACCCCCGCCTTCATGGTCGTCGGCCAGATGAACGGATAACCTCGCAGTACATAAACAAGAAAGGGATCATGCAATGATGTGACCCCCAAAAGTTGGACGGTTTAACATTATTTAGGAAGCCTTCGATTGGAACAGAGCTCGGTATTGCACCGGGCTCTTTCCTTTTAGCCTCA
>CACYHC010000051.1 GCA_902774145.1 uncultured Bacteroidia bacterium | reverse complement strand
CGCGCCGGGAGGCGATGACCGCTCGCCAACAAAGATAAGGAAGCGGTCTTGATTTTTATCTCAACTGGCCTAAAATCGCCAGATTTTATCTAAATTTACAACGAACACTGACCACGCTTGTCTTATGCAACATCTCACGCTCCTTCTGGCGTTGCTGACGATTCTTCCCGTACCGGGGAAGAAGGGCGCGCCGATTGCGACGGCGGACGAATTGAACCGCCACACGGAAGCCATCGACTCCCACGCGGGAGAAACGGACCGGAGTGCCCTGGAGGCCGATTTCCGAAGCCTCGTCTATTTGGGCGAAAAGGAACTCGGCTACAGTTTCCTCGACTATCCCCGCATCAAGTTGCTGCCCGACGGCCGTTATTACCTGCTCTACCAGACGCGGGACCAGGAACGAGGGAAAAATCACGACGGCGTCTTCAGCGCGTTCAGCCGGGACGGCCGGAACTGGGAGCGCGGACCGGCCCTCTGGGAAAAGCGCCCCGTGACCGACCCGAAGGGACAGGAGGACATCCGCTATTATGCCACCGCCGATGTCCTTGTTCTCCAGAACGGCGACCTGCTGGCCTTTGCCGAGTTCCGTCTGGGGACCGGTTTGATGAAATACCGCCGGACCTGGGGACTGGCGATGAAGCGTTCGACGGACCTGGGCAAGACCTGGAGCGAAGAAACGGAACTCTTTCACGACCGTTGCTGGGAACCCTTCCCGCTGCAGTTGCCCAACGGCGAAATCCAGGTCCTGCTCACCCACACCAACCACGACTGGGACAAGGCGCTGACGGACATCACCGTGCTGCGTTCCTTTGACAACGGGGAGACCTGGACCCTGATTAGTCCGGCGATGCGCTTCGCCGACGGGGTGTCTAAAGCCGAGCGCAAATCCGTCGATATGCCCGCGCCCTGGGCGGAAGAAACCACGCATTTCACCTCGCAGATGCCCACGGCTGTCCTTTTGCACGACGGGAAAACCCTCCTCGCCTCCTACGAGTCCGTGCGGCTGGTTCCTTCCAAAAAACTGATGCTTTCGCTGGGCTGGAACAGCGCCGCCTGGCCGCAGGGCGCCCTGACCGGGGACCGCGAAGGCCCGGAAAAGATTACCAAGCATTTCGTGGGCGGATCGGCGCCTTACCTTGCGCAGTTCCCTTCGGGCGAAATCGTCTATTCCTATACCGGAAATTATTGGTACATCCGGCTCGCGGACGAGTGGGGCAGGAAATTGGCGAAGGCGCCGTTTTTCTCGCCGGTCAAATGTTTTGCCCGCTGGGGCAATGTAGAAATCGAGAACGACCATACGGTGCTGGCCAGTTCGGCTTATGTGCACAAAGGAGAGCCCGACGTGGACCTGAACCGCGAAATCATCCTCGTGCCGCTGCGCTTGAACCACCGTATCGAAGCGTCGGCGCTGAGCCCCAAAGTCGACGGGCTGAACGACGACTGGGCGGCAGTGGACGCGGCCTTTTTCCTGGGGAGCGACAGCCCCGCACAGTGCAATTTCCGCTTTGCCCGTGACAGGAAATTCCTCTATGTCTGTATCGACTGCCTGGACGAAGATGTCCGTCCGGACGATTTGCTGGAGCTCTGTTTTTCCGACGGGAAGGACGCGTCCGGCATCCGGAAAATCAGTTTCGTGCCGGGACAGGCGCAGCACGGAGGCAAGATAGAAATCCAGGTGAAAAATTACCCCGGAGAGGGCTATGTGGCTGAACTGCGCATCCCGCGCGACGCCCTCCCCATCGCCGGGAAAAGCATTTTCTTCAACGCAGCGCTCACCAAGGGCTCGATGTGCGACAGCTTCAATTTCCGCACCCTCGACAAGGTGGACAACTGGTTTGAAATCAAACTATGAAACATTTCCTTCCCCTGCTTTTCCTGCTGCTGCCCGGGGCCTGGACGCCCTCTCCGGACAGACCGCCGGCGTTACGATTGCCAATCCCAGCCCGGCGGCAGGGTCATCAGTCCGCGAAGAATTCGCGGCGGTATTTGTAGTTGTCGCGGAGAATCTCGAAGTCGCCGGGATTGGTGCGGAACATAAAGTCGTCGGTGAAGACGGGGTAGTTATACTGGAAAATGGCGGTAATCTGTCCCTGATTCTTGCCGTTGAAATCGAGCTTGACGGAATCGAGGCCCTCGACGTCGGCGACGGGAAAAAATTCGTACAGCGGCTCGATGTTGAAGTAGCGGGCCACGGCGCGCACCGCTTCCCGGGTGCCCAGCTGCTTGCCCTGGTAGGAGTAGCCGGCGATGTGCGGGGTCGCAATTTCCGCACATTCCACCAACTTGCGGTTGACGTTCGGTTCCCCGTTCCAGGTATCGATGATGACGGGCCCGAGGCGGGAGGAAGCGGCAATCAGGTCTTCGTCGACAACCACCTCCCCGCGGGCGGAATTGATGAAAAAGGCGCCGGGACGCATTTGGGCGAAGAAAGCCGCATTGGCCATTCCGCGCGTGCCCGGGTTCAGGGGGACATGCATTGAGACGATATCCGATGCGGCGAGCGTCTCTTCGAGCGAGGTGAACAGCGCGGGATTCTCCTTTTCGGCGCGCGGCGGGTCGCAAAGCAGCACCTTGAAGCCCAGTAGCCGCGCCATCCGCTCGATGCGCTGTCCTACATTCCCCACGCCGATGATGCCGAAGGTCGCGCCCGTCAGCGGAATGCTTTTGCGGGCGGCGGCACCGTACAGGGCGGAAAAGACATAATTCATCACGGCGCCCGCATTGCAGCCGGCGGCGTTGCGCACGAAGATGCCCCTGGAGGCGCAATAGTCGAGGTCGATGTGGTCGAAGCCGATGGTGGCGGTGGCGATGATCTTGACGCCCGTCCCGGCGAGCAGGGTGGCGTCGCAGCGGGTGCGGGTGCGGATGATCAGGGCATCGGCGTCCAGAAGGTCCACGCGGGAAATGGCGCTGCCCTCCAGGTAGACGACCTCGGCCCAGGGCTCGAATACACCTTTGATAAAGGGAATGTCTTTGTCTATGACGAATTTCATCGTTTATTTGAGTTTCAGGTCTCGGACCAGGGAAACGGTATCGTTCTCTTTGTCAAAGAGTTCGTCCTGTTCCAGGAGACGGTTGATTTTTTCGATAAGGGTATCTTTCTGGAAGGCGAGCTGGCTGCGCACCACGGAAGAACTCAGCGTGATGTGCAGGGTGCCGTCCCGGAAATAGCGTTTCAGGGTATAGGGGGCCGCGCCCGAAGCGGCGTCCCAGGCGTTGAAAATGCGGCGCGTATTGAAGGTGCCCCCCAGATGTTCGCTTTTCATCCAGAGCTTGACGGCCTGGGCGATGCTCAGGGTCTTCTTGAGGGGAATCCGGTAATCAGCCATCCTGACGCGTGAATGTGCCGCCCGCCGTCTCGAAGTAGGCGCGTTCTCCGGTCAGGGCGTCGATGATGGGACTGAGCCGCGCCCGGTGGGTGTCGGTAATGAAAATCTGCCCGAATCCGCTGCCGGAGACCATCGAGAGCAGGTTGGCCACGCGCTCGGTGTCGAGCTTGTCGAAGAGGTCGTCGAGCAGCAGGGCGGGGGAACTTCCGCTTTCGCGCCGCATCAACTCGTACTGAGCGAACTTGAGGGCGACGAGAAAGGATTTCTGCTGCCCCTGGGAGCCGCAGCGCCGGATGGGCCAGCCGTCCATCGTAAAGAGGAAATCGTCGCGCTGGATGCCGCAGGTCGTGTATTTCGAGATGAAATCCCGCTCCCGGTGCGTGCGCATCAGTTCCGTCAGCGGCCCTTTCCGCAGGTCCGAGCGGTATTCGACGCCCACCTGTTCCTTCCCGCCGGAAATGCGCGAATAAAAGTCGCTGACGACGGGTAGCAGTCCTTCGGCAAAACGCTCCCGGCGCTCGAAAACCGGCTGCGCGAGGGCGGCCATTTTCTCGTCGAAGACCTGCAGGAGCGCGTCGTCGCGCACATCGGCCTTCAGAAGTTTGTTGCGTTGGAGCAGCAGGCGGTTGTATTGCTGGAGCGCGTCGAGGTAGGCAGCGTCCATCTGCGAAAGGACCGCGTTGACGAAGCGGCGGCGCTCGTCGCCCGATTCGCTGACCAGAGCGATGTCGGCGGGGGAGACCAGGACCACCGGCAGGACGCCGATGTGGCGGGAGATGCGGTCATAGGCCTTGTCGTCACGTTTGAATACCTTCTCGCCGCTGGCGCTGCTCTTGACCGAGAAGCGCGCGCTGATGCCGCCTTCCATGGCATACCAGCCGCCGATTTCGAAGCTTTCGCAGCCGTGGCGGAAGTTGAAGCGCTCGCCGCCGGTAAAGGCGCTCTTGGTCATCGACAGATACCAGATGGCGTCCAGCAGGTTGGTCTTGCCTTCCCCGTTTCCGCCGCAGATGCAGTTGACATTGGGGGAGAAAGAGAGTTCCTGGAGGGCGATGTTCCGGAAGTCGCGGATGATTATTTTCTGCAGCGTCGGCATACTTTGCAAATATACAAAAAAACCACTAAATTTGCAGGCTAACGAAAAAACTAAAAATTTTACAATAATGGCAAAAATCAAGAAAACCCAGGAAGAAATCCGTCAGGAGAATATTGAGGCGACCGTTTCTTCCGCACAGCAGTTCTACAACGAGAACAAGAAGACCATCTGGACTGTTTTCATCGCCGTCGTGGCGCTCGGTCTGGGCATCCTCGGTTACTACAAGTACATCTGGCAGCCCAAGGTGGCGGAGGCGATGGCCCAGTGCTATCCCTGCGAACTCAATTTCCAGCAGGAGAACTGGGAGGCGGCCCTGGACGGAGATGACGAAACCCTCGGTTTTGCCGCCCTCATCGACGAGTACGGTGCCAAGGCGGGCCAGGCGGCTTATCTGTACGCCGGCATCTGCGCCCTGCGCCTGGAGCGTTACGACGAGGCTGTGAACTACCTGAAGAAGTATGATGGCAAGGATTCCATCATGAGCGCCCGCGCCCTGGGCTGCCTGGGTGACGCGTATGTCGGGCTGGAGGATTACAAGGCCGCTGCCGCCGCTTTCGAAAAGGCCGCTGCCGCCGCCGACAATGACTTCGCCGCGCTCTATCTGCTGAAGGAAGGCCTTGCGCTGCGCGAACTGGGAAAGAACGCCGATGCGCAGAAGTGCTTCGAGACCATCAAGGACAAGTATCCGATGTCCATCGAGGCCTACGATATCGACAAGTACATCACTTCGACGGAGGAGTAGGCTATGGGAAGAGCGTTTGAATTCCGCAAGGAAAGGAAGATGAAGCGCTGGGGCCATATGGCCCGTACCTTCACCAAACTCGGCAAGGAAATCACCATCGCCGTGAAGCAGGGCGGTCCCGACGTGACGGGCAACCCGCGTCTGCGTGCCCTGATGGCCGAAGCCCGCAGCGAGCAGATGCCCAAGGAGAACATCGAGCGCGCCATCAAAAAGGCCACCGAGAGCAAGCAGGGTGATTTCAAGGAGATTATCTACGAGGGCTTCGGTCCCTTCGGTATCGCGTACCTCGTGGAAGCGGCCACTGACAACAACACCCGTACCGTGGCCAACGTCCGTTCCTATTTCAATAAGTGCGGCGGGTCGCTGGGGACCACCGGTTCCGTGGGCTTTATGTTCGACCGCAAATGCACCTTCACCATCAAGGAGAAGGAAGGGATGGACCTGGAAGAGCTGGAACTCGAGATGATCGACTACGGCGTGGAGGAACTCTTCGAACAGACGGAAGAGGACAAGGAAGGCAACGAGTACAAGGTCATCGTGATTTACGGTGAGTACTCCGCGTACGGCCAGATCCAGAAATACATCGAAGAGAACGGTTTCGAACTGGTTTCCGGCGGTTTCGAGCAGATTCCCAACGTGGACCTCAAGGAAGTGACGCCCGAGCAGCGGGCGACGCTCGACAAGCTCACCGGCCTGCTGGAGGACGATGAGGACGTGACCAATGTCTATACTACAATGAAGCCCGCCGATGAATAGGCTGTTTGCATTTTTCGCCGCCCTGGCGCTGAGCCTGCCCGTTTTTGCCATCGAGGAAAACGAGGTGCGGGCCGTAGATATCAAGGATTTCGACGTGCTGGTCGTTTCCCTGTCCGCGAAAATCGATTATCAGTGCAGTACGGAACCGTACCTGGAACTGAGCGGAGCCGGCAAGAAACTGCTGGATGCCGTGGAAATCGTGGAGAAGGACGGTGTCCTGTCCATCGGAATGAAGAAGGGCGAATCCCTCCGGAATGTCAGCCGCATCCGCGTGCGCGTGGGTTCGCGGAAAATTTCCCGCATCGACCTTCCGGGCGCAGTGGATTTCCGTTCGCACGGCGATATCCGCTCTAACGGCGATTTCTCCCTGTCGCTTTCCGGCGCAGGATCGGCGGAAGTATTTGATATCGAAGCGGATGCGATGACGATCAAATTGAACGGGGCCGGCCATCTTGCCGTGACCGGGGCCCGCTGCAAGAGCGTGAAGTCGATGGTCTCCGGCGCCGGGTCGCTGGATGTGACCGCCATCAATTGTGCCGGTCTGCTGGACTGCAGCGTGAACGGTGTGGGCGGCGCCTCTTTCGAGGGCCGCAGCGACAGCGCCAAACTCAAGATCAACGGTGCCGGCGGTATCGATGTCCGTCAGCTTGACTGCAAGAACATCAGTTCTTCCGTGAACGGCATCGGCAGCATCAAGACGCCCAACTGATCCTATGCGGAAATTGATCCTGGTGCTTCTGCTGGCGCTTGCCGCGCGCTCCGCTGCGGCCGGGCCGGCGGACAGCCTGTCGCGTCCAAAGGTGAAGTTTATCTATGACGTGGACTTCGAGTATGTGTTCGACAATGCCGAATACGACCACAGCAAGGGATACTACGAAGCGTCTTCCACGATGCATATGCTGCACTTCCGGCCGGGTCTGGGACTTCGGGTGGACCAGGGTGACGGAAAATTCCGCCATACGCTCTACGGTTCGCTGATCGTGCACCACGATTTCGGCGTGCCGGGCTTTAATATCCTGCAGCTCTTTGACGAGGCAAACCTCTTTTACCGCGTGGACGCGAAACTGGGGCCTGGCGAATTTTCCGGCATTGCCGGCTGGTTCCCGCGCGAGTTTATGGAAGGGGAGTATATCGGGGCGTTTTTCTCCACGCGCAATGTGGTGGCGGACTGCTCCCTGGAAGGCCTGTTCTTCAAATACCGGATGCCGAATCTCTATGCGGAACTGGGGCTGGACTGGCTGGGTATCAAATCCGGCACGAGCCGCGAACGTTTCCGCATTCTCTCGGCGGGGGAATACAAGTTCCCCTACGGGATTTCCGCCGGCTGGGCGGCGCAGTTCTATCATTTCGCCTGCTCCGAGACGGCCAACAACGTGGTGGACAACCACATGCTGCACCTGTACGGGAAATGGTCGCCTTTCACGCCGCTCCAGCAGCTGGACGTGACGCTCGGTGCCATCGCCACCTACCAGTGGGACCGCGCGGTGCGGGAGAGCCGTACCTTTCCTTTCGGGTTCCAGAGCGACCAGACGGCACGGATGTGGAACGCCGGCATCCACAACAGTTTCTATTACGGACAGGACCTGATGCCTTTCTACGGCGTGTCCGATTATGGTGCGCCGTATGCGCGCGACCTCTATTTCGGCGAGATTTTTTATCATACCCACATCAACGGTTTTTCGTTTTACGACCGGATCGAGGCTTTCTATGAGCCCCGGATTTTCCCTTGGCTGGATTTGAAAGTGGCCATCGTTTGCCACCTGGGCAATCCGACGCGCTACTATTCCGCCTTCCGGGGATGGCAGCAGATCCTGGCCCTCCGGTTCAACCTTGACAAACTTCTTCGGAAATGAACGCAAAGTTCCTTCTGCTGCCGGCGCTGCTCGCACTTTTCTCCTGTTCGGGCGGCAAGCACCGGCTGACCATTCTTGCCACCGGCGATATCCACGGCGCCGTCTTCGACTCTGCGTATGTCGGCGACAAGATCCATCCCTCGATGATCGGGGCCGCCACCCTTATCGACTCCGTCCGGGCGGCGGAAGGGGCGGACAACGTCCTGCTGCTCGATGCCGGCGATTTCCTGCAGGGGGACAATTGCGTTTACTATTACAATTATGTAGATACCCTCTCGCCCCACCTCTGTCCCCGCGTCTTTGCGGCGATGGGTTATGACGCGGTGGTCGTGGGCAACCACGACATCGAGCCGGGTCATCGGGTGTATGACCGCATTGCGGCGCAGTTCGACTCGCTGGGCGTTCCTTTCCTGGCGGCCAATGCGCTTCAGGAGGACGGCAAACCTTATTTCAAAGAATATGCGCTCTTGAAAAAGGCGGGACTGAAAGTCCTGGTGCTGGGCTGCACCAATGCCAATATCCGCGCGTGGCTGGCGCCTTCCCTCTGGGAGGGAATGGAATTCCGCTCGCTCCTGCCGTTCGTGCAGGAGGAAGTGGACCAACTGCAGCAGCGCCTGCGACCCGACGTGACGGTGGTTGCGGTGCATTCCGGAACCGGTGACGGGAGCGGTCGCGTGCTGGAAAACCAGGGGCTGGACCTGATCGCCGGCCTGCGAAACGTGGACGTGCTGATCTGTGGGCACGATCACCGGCCTTTTACCGAAGTGCGTGATAGCATCTGCCTGGTCAATTCCGGTGCGAGGATGCGCTGTGTCGCGCGCGCCGTGGTAGAAGGCGGAGGCCGTCACGGCCGGCGGGGGAGGACGCTGTCGGCGGACTTGCTGCGCGTCGATCCCGCGAGACCCGATACCGCGCTGCGTGCCGCGTTCCGCGCGGAGTTCGAGGCGGTCCGCGCCTTTACCCTGAAGCCCGTGGCGGTGCTGGACCGGACGATGCACACGCGCGACGCGTTCCGCGGACAGAGTCCGTATATGGATTTGATTCATACCGTGCAGCTGCGTGCGTCCGGCGCCGACGTTTCCATCGCCGCGCCCCTGAGCTATAATCGGACGATTCGTGGGGGTCAGTTGCTTTTCAACGATATGTTCGCGCTGTATGCGTATGAAAATACGCTCTATACGGTGGCGATGAGCGGGGAAGAGATCCGCAATTACCTCGAATATTCCTACAACCAGTGGGTGGGCGGACGTGACGGCCGTATGCTGAATATCATTCCGCGCGACGATCCCCGGAGCGGCACGAAGGGCTGGTCTTTCGTCAACCGCAGTTACAATTTCGATTCGGCGGCCGGCATTTGTTATACCGTCGATCCCACCCGTCCGCAAGGGCAGCGCGTCCGCATTACGTCGATGGCGGACGGAAGCCGCTTCGATCCTGCGCGGACCTACCGCGTGGCGATGAATTCCTACCGGGCGGCCTCCGGTTCCTTCCTGCGTGCTTCCGGCCTTCCGGTGACGAGCGCCTCCGTAGCGGAGCGGATTCTGAATCGGCAGGAAGAGGTAAGGATGCTGATTTTCAAGGCGTTGCAGGAACAAGGGACGCTGACGCCGGCCTGGTACGCCAATCCTGCGCTGCTGGGAAGCTGGCGCTTTGTCCCGGCATCGGCGCAACAGAAAATCGACGAAGACTTTAAGAAGCTGTTTCCCCATGTTTGAGAATTTATCCGAAAGACTGGAACGCTCTTTCAAGATCCTGAAGGGCGAAGGCAAAATTACTGAAATCAATGTCGCCGAGACACTGAAAGATGTCCGTCGGGCTCTGCTCGACGCGGATGTGAGCTATAAGGTGGCCAAGGAATTCTGCGACGACGTGAAGACCCGTGCGATGGGCGCGAACGTGCTGACGGCCGTGCGTCCGCAGCAGATGATGGTCAAGATCGTGCACGATGCGCTGGCGGAGTTTATGGGCAGCGATGCCTCCGAACTCAATGTCAAGGGCTCCCCGGCGGTGGTGCTGGTGGCGGGCCTCAACGGTTCGGGTAAGACGACCTTCTGCGGCAAACTGGCGCTTCATCTCAAGAGCAAGAAAGGGATGAAGGTCCTGCTCGCCGCCTGCGATACCTTCCGTCCCGCGGCCATCGAGCAGCTCAAGACGCTCGGCGCCCAGGTGGAGGTCCCCGTGTTTACCCTGGAAGGGGAGAGCAATCCGGTGAAAGTGGCGCGCGCGGCCGTCGCCGCGGCGAAAGCCGAAGGCTACAGCGTGGTCATCGTCGATACGGCGGGCCGCCTGACCGTCGACGAAGAACTGATGGCCGAAATCCGCGAGATGCACGATGCGCTGCAGCCCACGGAGTCCCTGTTCGTCGTGGACGCGATGACCGGTCAGGATGCCGTGCTTTCCGCCAAGGCCTTCAACGAAGCCATTGATTACGAAGGCGTTGTCCTGACGAAGATGGACGGCGACACCCGCGGCGGTGCGGCCCTTTCCGTCAAGGCCGTTACCGGCAAGCCCATCAAGTTCGTCAGTACCGGAGAGAAGATGGAGGCGCTGGATATTTTCCATCCTTCCCGCGTAGCGGACCGCATTCTCGGCATGGGAGATGTGGTCTCCCTCGTGGAAAAGGCCCAGGAACAATATGACGAGAAACAGGCGCGTGAGCTCCATAAGAAGCTGGCCCGCAACCAGTTTACCCTGGTGGATTTCTATGACCAGATCCAGCAGGTCAAGAAGATGGGCAATCTCAAGGACCTGGCGGGGATGCTGCCCGGAATGGACAAGGCGATGAAGGATGTGGATATTCCCGACGACGCTTTCAAGTCCACCGAGGCCATCATCCTGTCGATGACACCTTATGAAAAGACGCATCCGGAGGCCATCAACGGCAGCCGCAGGCGGCGTATTGCGGCCGGATCCGGGACGACGCTCGCCGATGTGAACAAGCTGCTCAAGCAGTTCGAGGGCACGCGGCGGATGATGAAGTCGGCGATGGACGGGTCGCTCGCCGCCCGCCTCAAAAATTTCAGGCACTGATGCGCTGGTTCGATTTTTCCAAGAAGGTTCCCCTCGCTCCGCTTTTCGAGGATTTTACGGACTGGCATTGCCATATCCTGCCCGGGGTGGACGACGGCTTCCGGACGATGGAAGAGAGTCTGGATATCCTTTCCGGCTATGAGCAGGCGGGGGTGTTGCGGGTGCATTTCACACCCCACATTATGGAGGATGTGCCCAATACGCCCGATGAACTGCGGGCGCGTTTCGCGGAGCTGAAAGCGGCGTACACGGGCTCCATAGACCTGTCCCTGGCCTCGGAAAACATGCTCGACAGCCTCTTTGCGGCCCGCCTGGAAGCGGGCGACCTGCTGCCGCTCGACGAGAATGGCCGCCTGCTCGTGGAAACCTCCTACTACAATCCGCCCCTGGGTTTCCGCGAAATGCTGCGCAAAATCCGCCAGGCAGGCTGGGAGCCCGTGCTGGCGCACCCCGAGCGCTATCGCTATATGAAGGAGGAGGATTACCGCAGCCTCAACCGGGAAGGCATTCTTTTCCAGCTCAATCTCCCGTCGATGGTGGGGCTGTACGGGCAGACGGCGCAGAAAAAGGCCGAATGGCTGCTGGAGAACGCGATGTACAGTTACAGTGCGACGGACCTGCACCAGAAAGCTATCTTTGAAAAGATGGGTCAGGCACGCGTTCCCGCGAAATTCTTCGAGCGGCTCCGCCTCTTGCTTTAATACAAAAGAAAGCGTATATTTGTCTGCTTTAGTGCAAAGACAATTATGCGCAAGACAATATCTTTCTTCCTGATGGCCCTGCTGCTTCTGGCGGCCGCTCCTGCCGTTCGCGCGCAGATGAGCGATTCGGCCATCGTCAAGTACATTATGGAAGGGGTCTCGGCCGGCAAGACCGAATCCCAGATCGGCACGGAACTGCTGGCAAAGGGCGTTTCCACCCAGCA
>CACYHC010000050.1 GCA_902774145.1 uncultured Bacteroidia bacterium | reverse complement strand
ACTCCGCCTCCCCGGGGGTATACGCCCGTGTACCTGAGCCATTACGGCCGGCATGGGGCGCGGTACCTGGAGAAAGAGATTCAGTATGAGCGTGTTCTGGAGCCGTTGCGGGCGGCCCGCGAAGCGAATGCCCTGACCGAGGCGGGAGAGCGTCTTTGGCAGGAGGCTTCGGCGTATTACGAAGAAACCTGCCTTTACCGGGCGGGAGACCTCACGCCACTGGGCTGGGAACAACATTACAAGATTGCGCAGGAGATTTACCGGGACAACCGGAGTTTCTTTAAGAAAAGACCGTCCGTTCGCGCGGGCGCTACGCAGGTGCCCCGGTGCATCGTCTCCATGACGGCATTTTGCCAGGGGCTTCTCAAGATGGAGCCGAAACTGGAGATCTATACGGAGGCCTCCAGTGCCGAACTGGACGCCCTCAATCCCCGGGCCAAGGAAAATCCCCGCCATACCGTTCCCCCTGAAACGGAGGGCCGCTATAAGCGCAAGGATCCCTGGGGGACCGGACTCAAGGAATTCACGGACCGGCGGATCGACCACAAGGCCATGTGTGCGCGCTGGTTCAAGGATCCGGATTTCACGGTACGCTTCCGCGGAACCCGGGCTTTTGTGGCGGATCTCTTTGACCTGGTCTTCAATATGCAGTGCACGGGCACTTCGCGCAGTCTCCTGTGGGTGTTCCGGGAGGAAGAAATCTATCCCCTCTGGGAAATTGACAACTACCGTTACTATATGGGTGCGGCTACCCCCGCCACGCTACGGGACGCTCCGGTCCTCCGTCACCTGGTGGCGGATGCCGATGCGGCGCTTTCCGCGGGCGCTCCGGCCGTGAAGCTCCGGTTCGGGCACGATACCGTCGTACTGGCCCTCCTTTCTATGATGGGAGCCGACGGCTACGGCATTGTTCCGGAAAACGCCGACGGGATTTCGGCGCACTGGTGGAATTTCCGTTCCCCTATGGCCGCCACCCTTTATCTGCTCTTTTGCAAGAACAAGCAGGGAGACGTGCTCTTCAAGCTGGTGCTCAACGGCGACGAGGCCACGCTTCCCCTCACCCCCGTCTCCGGTCCGTGGTACCGCTGGACGGACTGTAAATCGTATCTAACCAATATTATGGCACTATGAGAAAATTAATCCTATTCCTGGCGCTGTTGCTCCCTGCCGGAGCGGGTGTTTCCGCTGTGGCAGCTCCGGAGGCAGACGCCGCCAAAACCCTCAGGGGAACGGTCGTCGATCAGGACGGCGAGCCCCTCGTCGGTGCATCGCTCCTCGTGAGCAGCACTGGAAAGTATGCCCTGACGGACAGCAAGGGTGCGTACGTGCTTGAAAACCTGAGTTTTCCCGCGGAGATTACGATCTCCTTCGTCGGGCTCAAGGACTACACACTGACCCTGAACGGCAGTGAGACTTCTCCCTACACCATCGTCATGGACAGCAACGGCATGATGCTCGATGAAATCGTGGTCGTGGGTTACGGTACGCAGAAGCGCGTAAACCTGACGGGCGCCGTGGGCGTCGTGGACGGCAAGGAACTCAATGCCCGCCCCGTCACCAATACGGCCATGGCCCTGCAGGGTGCCGACCCTTCGCTGATCATCACCAATACGACCGGTGCCATTGACGGTACCGGCTATAGCGTGAACATCCGCGGCAAGTTGTCCCTGAACAGCGGCTCCCCGCTGGTGCTCGTCGACGGCGTGGAAGGTTCCCTGACGCAGGTGAACCACAATGATATCGAGAGTGTGTCCGTGCTCAAGGATGCATCCGCCTGCGCGGTGTACGGCGCCAAGGCTTCCGCCGGCGTCATCCTCATCACCACCAAGAACGGCGCGGAAGGGGCGGCCAAAATCAACTACAACGGCCGTTTCTCCATGTCCTCCAATACCACCAGCACGGACTTCATTACCAACGGCTATGACTACGTCACGCTGACCAACAGTTTCTACCAGACTTACAAGGGCCACGGGGCCTGGACCTATTCCGACGAACAGATCCAGATGCTCTACGACCGTCGCAACGACGTCACCGAGAATCCCGAACGTCCCTGGGTGGTGCCGGACGAGACGGGGCAGTACACCTATGTCTACCTGGGCAACTTCGACTGGTATAACTACATCTTTAACGAGTATCGCCCTGAAACCGAGCACAATATCTCCGTGCGCGGAGGGACCGACAAGGTGAAGTACTACGCTTCCGCCCGCTATCTCTACCGCAAGGGCGCCTTTGCCGGTTATGCATCGGACAGTTTCAACAGCCTGGGCCTGCGCGGCAAGGTGGATGCGAAGATTACCAAATGGCTGGATTTCTCCTCCAACGTCAGTCTCGAGCGCAACAGCTATGACTGGGGCGGATTCTGGGAGATTGACGGTTCCACCAACTACCAGAGCCTTAAGGAAGATGAAAAATACGGTATCATCTGGAACCTGACGCAGAATGTCGGCCCCAATTATGTGCCCTACAATCCCGATGGGACGATTGCCATGGTGCCCGGCTATATGGCCGACGCCACCTCGCCCATCATGTCCGGCCGTGGCGGCGTGTTCATGGACGGCAAGAACCGGAATACCAACGCCAACAACTACTGGACCTGGACCAACCGACTGACCTTTCACATCGTCAAGGGGTTGAACTTCATCGTCGATTACGCCTACCGCAGAAGGGACCGCAGGGTGAACAACCGCAGCCTCCCGACCGCCAACTGCTACAATAATATCCAGCAGCAGATGTATGTGGGCAACGGCCTGACCGGCGGATACTTCTCCAACGGATCGGTCTATGATTTCACCCGCGAGTACCGCTACTACCAGGATGGCAATATTGCCAATGCGTACTTCTCCTATGACGGCACCTTTGGAAACGGACATCACGTTTCCGCCACGCTCGGCGCCAACTATGACGATTATTACGGAAGTTCCGTCACCATCGTCCAGAAAGGTTCCCTGAGCGACGCCCTTTCCTATATCAATATGGCGAACGGAGAAATCGAGAAGGCCTCCCAGTCCATCTCCTCCTACCGGACGCTGGGCTTCTTCGGCAGGGTAAACTACGACTGGAAAGGTCGTTATCTTGTCGAGGTCTCCGGCCGTTATGACGGTTCTTCGCGCTTCCCCGCCAATCACCGCTGGGGTTTCTTCCCCTCGGCTTCCGCGGGCTGGCGTATTTCTGAAGAGCCTTTCTGGGCCGGCGCCAAGCAGTATGTAAACAATTTCAAACTCCGCTTCTCTTATGGTACCCTGGGGAACCAGCAGGTGGACAATTACTACTATTGGGAAACCATCAAGACGGGGCAGTTGAAAGGATACACCTTCGACGGCATCACCAATGCCAGCCGTGCGTATATTGACGATCCGGTCTCCAGCAACCTGACCTGGGAAACCGTGATTACCAAGAACCTCGGTCTGGATATGGGCTTCCTGCGCGACCGCCTGACCCTCAATGCGGACTTCTTCATCCGCGATACCAAGAACATGCTCACCACGGCAATGACGCTCCCCGCGGTGTATGGTGCCGGCGCGCCGAAGGAAAATGCCGCCGACCTGCGCACCTGGGGTTACGAACTCGCCCTGAGCTGGAAGGACCACACGGTTGCGGCCGGCAAGCCGCTCTATTACGGAATTACCGCCACCCTGGGCGACTATGTTACTTATATCACCCGCTACGCCAACGATGATAAACTCCTGAGCGACAACTATGTAGGGAAGCGTATCGGAGATATCTGGGGCTATCGTACCGACGGCGTCTTCGCTTCTGACGAGGCGGCTGCTGCCTATGAGGCAGCCATCAATTCCTCCGTAGTAAACAAGGGCGTTTTCAACTCGGTTGCACCGTACAACCACCTTCGTGCTGGCGATGTCATCTACAAGGACCTGAATGGCGACGGGGTCATCAATACCGGCTCCAATACCCTGGACAAGCCCGGCGACCGCGAGGTAATCGGCAACAGCCGCCCGCGCTACAACTTCGCCCTCAAGGGAGACTTCAGCTGGTACGGCTTTGACCTGAGCATCTTCTTCCAGGGCGTGGGCCAGATGGACTGGATGCCCAATGCCAAGAGTTCCTACTTCTGGGGCCCGTACGGCTACCAGCGTCCCACCTTTATTCCGACGGACTTCCTGAGCAAATGCTGGTCTGACGCCGAGGGAGCCGACAACAGCCATATCGTCTATCCCCGTCAGCGAGGCTGCCTGGCCACCAGTTCCAACCTCGTTACCTCGGATTTCTATCTCCAGAATGCCGCCTACGTGCGTTTGAAGAACATCACGCTCGGCTATTCGATTCCGTTCAAGAGTAAGGCCATTGAAAAGGCCCGCATCTACTTCTCCGGCGAGAACCTCTTCTATCTCTCTCCGATGCAGCGGGCCACCAAGTACGTAGATCCCGAAGTGGCGACGGCCGCTTCCACCTACGATATGACCTATCCTTACTCCAAGACCTTTACTATTGGTGTCGACATTACATTCTGACGATTATGAAAAAGAATATATTTCTCCTGCTTCCGGTTCTCGCAGCGGCGCTTCTCCTGTCCGCCTGCAGCGATTTCCTGACCAAATATCCGGAGTCGGCCCTTTCCCCGGGTTCCTATTTCTCGACCCGGGCGGAACTCGACCTCTGGGCGAACGATATCTACAACACTCTGATGCCCGAGGCGGGCGATCTGGCCGAACTGAATGCGGACGAAAACTCGTCATCGTCATCGCTTTCCGCCATCCAGCGGGGAACACTCAATCCTTCCTCGAAGGCCTGGACTTCCGACACCTGGGCGCCGTTGCGCAACATCAACTATATGCTCGAGAACAACCGTTGCAAAGATGCTTCGGTCAAGAGCATGTATGACGGCGTGGCGTATTTCTTCCGCGCCTGGTTCTATTTTAACAAGGTGCGCCAGTACGGCGATATTCCCTGGTACGACCACGTGATCGGTTCCTCCGACAAGGAGGATCTCAACAAGCCCCGCGACCCCCGCGGTTACGTGATGCTCAAGGTGCTCCAGGACCTGGACAAGGCCTGCGAACTTTTGCCTGAAAAATGGGCCGAGACCCCCGTCTATCACGTTTCCAAGGATGCCGCCCTGGCGCTCAAGTCCCGTGCCGCCCTCTTTGAGGGTACATTCCGCAAGTATCACGCCGGGACGGAATACGTTCCGCAGGATGCGCAGACCTTCGACGGCGTGACCGTTTCTTCCGAATGGTTCCTGCAGCAGGCCGCCGATGCCGCAGCGCAGATGCTGGGCAAGCGTTCCCTCTATACGGGCAATACGCTCGGCATTGCGAAGAAGGCGACGGAAGCGTCCTACCGCGAATATTTTCTCCTGGAGGATGCGGAAACCGACGAGACCATCCTTTCCCGTCGTTACAGCGTGGATGTGCTGGTGCGTCACGGTATTCAGTTCGATTACAAGAACCAGCGGCGCAGCGCGACCGCGCGTTTCGTGAACCACTACCTGCAACTGGACGGGACGCCCATCCAGACGCGTTCCGGCTGGCAGCAGCTTTCTTACCGGGAGGCCTTTACCCGCCGCGACCCGCGTATGGCGCAAACCCTTCACGGACCTTCTTATGTAGCGCTGGGCGCCGATAAACCCGAGCAGCTGAGCTTCGAACGCACCTTCAACGGCTATCGGATTATCAAGTACATCTCCGATACCAGCCACGAGACGGCGACGACCTCCACGACGGATTATCCCGTGCTGCGTTATGCCGAGGTGCTGCTGAACTACGCGGAGGCCAAGGCCGAACTCGGTCAGCTGACCAAGGAGGACGTGAACCGGACCATCGATGTGATTCGCGCCCGTGTAGGTATGCCCGCGCTGGGCGATGTCCCCGCGACCGCGGATCCCTTGATGCAGGAATACTATCCCAATGCCAAGGGATCGCAGCTTGCCGCGATTCTGGAAGTCCGCCGCGAGCGTACCGTAGAACTCGTCTGCGAAGGCTTCCGCCAGTGGGATATGCTTCGCTGGGGTGAAGGCAAATGGCTCACACCGCGCGCTACCCAGGGTGTACAGGGGATTTATATCGCCAATTTGGGCGATATCGACCTGGACGGAGACGGAAAGGTGGATCTCTGTCTCTATCAGGGGACCAAGCCGTCGACGACCGCCCCTGCGGTTAACCAGATTGAAATCGGTGGGGCCTATACTCTTTCCGAGGGAACAAGAGGCTTCCTGACCTACTGGGCGGCGGAAGATTATCTCTGGAACGAGAACCGCGATTATCTCTGGCCCATTCCTGCGGACCAGCGCCAGGCTACGCACGGTGCCCTGTCGCAGAACCCGGGCTGGGATGACGGTGTATAACCTCTTTGTGTAATGAAACGATTTCCCAAAGCATTGTATTTTGTCGCCTTTTTTGCAGCCCTGGCGCTTTCCTGCGGGGAGAAACCGCAACCGGAGCCGGAGCCGCAGCCGCTGAAAGTTACGCCTGCTTCCGTGCAGGTGGTTGCCTTGGGGGAAACCCGGACTTTTTCCATTCTTTCGTCGAAAGACTGGTACGTCCGTTCTTCTGCCAGTTGGATCAAACTTCCGACCGCCAGCGGAAAGGCTTCGGAAACTGCCGTTCCGTTCATCGTCAATATCCTGGAAAACAAGGATGAAGCGGAGCGCAGCGGCACTTTTACCGTTGCCAACCTGGACGGCGAGTCCGTGGAGGTGAGCGTGCGGCAGGCCGGTGCTTCCGATACGCCGCTTACCTACGGCATTGCTTCTGCGGAGGACCTGGTGGGCTTTGCGAAGGCGGTGAACGGAGAAGGTTCCATCGGTCCTTATCTCGTGAACGGTGTTGCGACGCTGCTTTGTGACATCGACGCTTCCTCGATTACGGAATGGGTGCCGATCGGCAGTGAATTGTCTCCGCTGAACGTCAACTTCGACGGTGGCGGGCACACCATCAAGAATGTGCACTGGACGGTGGATGTGACCAAATATCCCCATTCGGGCCTGATGGGTTATGCCAAGGACGTGACCGTTGAAAAACTGACCTTCGGTGATGAAGGAAGCCGTGTGCGTTTTATCGGTAATTCTACCGGGAAAGTGCGTGCCGCGGGTGTCCTGGGCTATGCGCTGGGCGTAACGATGGAGTGCGTCACTAATAACGCGGACCTTATCGTCGAAGGCACTTCCGCCACCGGTAACAACTTGATTATCGGCGGAATCGCGGGCTACGCGGACAAGAACAGCGTCCTGGGCGGGGAAACCCGCAGCAAGGGTTGCGTCAACAACGGCGACGTGTTCGTGAAAGTCCCTGCGCAGCAAGGCGGTATCCTGGGCTATTTGTCCGGGAAGGTGACCAACTGTACCAACAACGGCACTATCCTCGGAAAGGTGGAAGGGGACTACGGTCCCGGCTGGGCCTGTTCTTATAACAAGAACAAGGAAAATTTCACCTCCAACTACGGCTATGGCCGTACCGGGGATTATGATACCTATATCAATAATCCTGCGGCCGCGCCTGCCGATGCCCTGCTCAATGCCATGCGGACCTATACCGAAGGTTATGACATCGAGAACAACACCGTGGACTGGACGAAGGATTCCTACTACGACTGGACGGAACTCGAGCGGCGGCAACTGAATGCCGGGGCGGTCTATTACCACCTCTCCTGTACGAACGTGCCGAGGCACCTGTACATCGTGGAAGTAGATCTGACGAACCCTGCGGTGGAAATTACGAACGCCATCGCAGACGATATCGTCCCCAATCCCAACGGAAACGGCAACAACAACAACGGCTTCAACCTGCGCGAGACGCTTTCGCAGCTATGTGCCCGCAAGCGTTCCGCCGGCCAGAAGATTCTCGCAGGCGTGAACTGCTCCTTCTTTGATTCCAATGACGGGTTCCCGCGCGGGTTCCATGTGGAAGAGGGCCATCCCGTCTTCATCAACAACCCGCAGGTGGCCAAAAATCTGGTGAACCACGTCTGGTCCTTTACGGTTTTCAAGGACCGTACGGCATCCTGTGGCGTCAAGAAGTTCAACGGAAAAATCCGTATGAGCGGGGAGGAATATGCCTGGGGGAGTCTCAACGACACCATTCTGCGGCACTGTTCCCCCGCCATTGCAACGGTGAATCTGTATAATTCCCGTTACGTGGAGACGCCGCATCCCCAGAAACCGGCGATTACCAACCGCCTGGCTTCCGATGCCCTGTACGTCATCTGTGAGTGGACCGGAGAGGAGATGAGCGTCAATGCGGGTTATGCGGCCGCAAAGGTCGTAGAGGTGCGTAATCTCTCGCCCGTGTTCATTACGGATCCGAAGCGATTCGGAATCGCCGTTTGCGGAGAGGAAAGGACGGCCTTTGCCGCTCTGAAAGCGGGGGATCCCCTTGAGGTGCGCTGCGACATTTCCATCGACGGTGATGCCTCCAAGCCGATTTATTCGCTGGATTCCACGATGTATATGCTGATGGATGACGGGAAGGATGCATCGAACACGCCCGGTTCGTCCGCCAGCCTGTACACCAAGTATGACCCCAAAACCTTCCCCGTCATCAGCCGGGACCGCAAGAAGGTCTGGCTCGTGGAGGTGGACGGTCGCCAGCTTTGGTATTCGCTGGGCGTCAAGGGATATGAAATCTACCGGATTGCCGAGAAACTGGGCGGCTGGTGGACGACGGGTATGGATGGCGGCGGTTCTTCCGCCATCTGGATCTGGGATTCCGCCAAGGGCGCCGGCAGCCTCGTCAACAAACCCTGCGACTCCAAAGGGGAGCGCAGTGATATGACCTATGTTTTAGTCAGAGAAAAATAAAAGATAAACTATGAAACGGATTGCTACATTTTTATCAGTCCTCGCCCTTGCGGCACTGCTGGGCGCCTGCAACCAGAAGCAGGAGGTCAAATACAGCATTACCGCTGACCGGGCGGCCATCCTGGAGGTGGCGGCCAACAATCCCGCTCCGGAGGTCATCCTTGTCGAGACGGATGCCCCGTATTGGATTGTTACTACCAGTGACGACTGGATTTCGGTGGATCCCGTTACCGCCCCCGGCGGAGGCAAGAGCGCGATCGTGACCGTAAATATCTTGCCCAATTACAAGAACGAATCCACCACCACGAATCCCCGCAGCGGAGAAATCAAGTTCTCCGGCGGAATGACCTCCCTGATTGTCCCGGTCAGTCAGCTCGGCCATCAGGCGTCTGTTGACCCGTCCGTCAGCATCGGCGGTATTCCGGATATGGATGAATTTATGGACTTCGTGAATGCCGTCAACGAAGGAGCCGCGCTTGACCGCTGGCGCAATGACGCCGGGGAAGTGGCCCTGCTGACCGATATCGACCTCAATGAATTCACTTCCTGGACGCCGATTGGAAATGTCAAGAAGAGCGGCAATGGAAACAACGCGTCCAAAGCCGAGGGCAATACATTCTCCGACAAATTCAACGGCAACAACTTTACGATCAAGAACTTCAAGGTCGTGCAGGAACTGGAGGCGAACGAGACCTGGGGTCTCTTCGGCTATCTGGAGAACGCGACGGTCAAGAACCTCAAGGTAGAAGCGGACGTGGTCCTTAGCGCCAAGGGTGTGTCGGATGCAGGTATCGTGGCGGGTACCGCCTATTGCTCCACCATCGAGAATGTGCACGTGACGGGAAAGATCAAGTCTACCGGAACTTCGGCCACCACCCGCTTCGCTATCGGCGGTATCGCCGGCTTCCTCTTCAGCGTCTACAATACGGGAGAAGGCGTCGCCTATGATACCTTCGTCACCGATTGCAGTGTTGATATGACGGTAGAGGCCGTGGGTGGCGCCAATCTGGCCAACGGTGCCGGCTGTGCGATGTACGGCGGTATCGCCGCTTTTGCCACCAATGTCAAGGATGAGTCGCAGATCCATATCACCAACTGTACGAACAGCGGGTCGATGACGGTAACGCTGGGCCGCTGCAGCGGTATCCTGGCCACCGCCAATTACGGTACGATTATAACGGGCTGTACCAACAACGCCAGCCAGGTGAACGACATCACGAACGGACGTATCGGCCAGATTGTCTGCAACCTGAGCGTCAACTCCAAAGTTTCCGACTGCCAGAACAACGGTAACCTGACGACCACAGGTGAATCGACCACGACGGCGGCTTTGGTTGCCCTGGTGGCGGACGACTCGATTGTCGTAGAGGGCGGTGAGCGGATTGCCAATACCGGTACCATCCTCGGCTGCACGCCCAAGTATCTGGGCCTGATTGTGGCCAATACCACCAAGACCGGCGGCATCAAAGACTTTGTCCTGAGCGGCCGCATTGGTGTCTACAAGGCGGACGGTAACCACGAAATGTATGATGTGACCGCGGCCAACGTGATGGACTACATCGGCTACGTTGCGGATGCCTATAAGGAAAAGGTTACCAATATTACCTATGTTGCACCGACAGAATAAGATTATGGAACGAAAAGATTATCTGCAGCCCCGGATTTTGCTGGTCATCGTGGAAGAAGCGCAGGCGCTGCTGGACACTTCCAGCCAGATTGGTGACCTGACCTTGGTAGAAGATTCCTGGAACTGATATGTGTGCGCGGAAGCAAAGAGCCGCATTGGCGGTCATTGTTGCGGCCTTCCTCTTTTCCCTGTCCTGCTTCGGCGGGTCAGGGAAGGAGTTGAAGGTTCTCTACTGGAATATCCAGAACGGGATGTGGTCCGACCAGGGGAACCATTATGACAACTTCGTCGCGTATGTCCAAAGCCTGGATCCCGATATTTGCATCTGGTGCGAAGCGGAGTCCCGTTACCTGACGGATACTGCCGTCAAAATGCAGATGCCGGAAGAGCAGTACCTGCCCTGGAACTGGGATGTGCTCGCCGCCCGTTACGGGCACAAGTACACGCTGGTCTGCGGCAAACGCGACACCTTCCCCCAGGTGATTACCTCTAAGTATCCCTTGAAAATCGCCAAACGGGTGACCGGTGACGGGGAAGATATCATCGTCGTACACGGCGCCGGCTGGGCACAGGTGGATTTGGGGAAAGGACGGGAACTGAATCTGGTTACGCTCCATACCTGGCCGATGAAATATGCCTACAAGGCGGAGAACCAGAAGGAGGATGCGGCCGCTCAGGGCGGAGACCGTTTCCGTGCCGTCGAGATGGAGTACATCTGCAAGCAGACCATCGGAACGGTCCCGGATGCGGCCAGGCAACTCTGGCTGATGTGCGGGGATTTCAATGCCATCTCCAGTGTGGATAACTTCCACTATGAACTGGACCCGGCGGATCCGGCCTTTCTCGTGCACGATTATATCCGGGCCCATACGCCGTACATCGATGTGATCGAGCGCCTTTATCCCGGAGAATTCCGCAAAAGCACCCTGTCGGGCCGGCGAATCGATATGCTTTATGTCACGCCCGCCCTCTTTGCCAAAGTGAAGTTCGCGGACATCCTGTATGACGGTTTTGCCAATGCCGTCCGGGACCCCCGCGGGAAAGAGATTCACAATTTCTGCCATCCCTCCGACCATTATCCCGTATGGATGGTCATTAAGTTGTAAGTGATGAGAAAATTATTGTATGCAGCCGCCGCGCTTGCCGCATTTTCCGCTTGCGTCGCGGAAGTTCCGGAAGCTCCTGATGTTACGCAGGGGCCCGTAAATACAGTTGTGAGCGCGTATCTGCCCGAAATGGGAAAAACAACGGTCGACGGGGTGAAACTCGCTTGGCGCAAGGGGGACGACATCGCCGTCAACGGGAGCTGCTCCTATCCGCTTTCCGAAGATACGGAGGTGGCCTATTTCAGCTTTTCCGATGCGCTTTCCTTCCCTTACCGTGCGGTGTATCCCGCCGGACTCTGGAAGAGTGCCTCGGCCGTAACCCTGCCGTCTTCCTGGGAAGCGGGCCTCACGCAAGTGCCCCTTTACGCCTATGTTACCGGAGGGGAGTCGCTGCTTTTTTCCCCGCTGACCGCGGTGATGCGCCTGCAGGTGACCGGAAATGGAGAAACCCTGCACCGGGTGGTCCTGTCCGCGAAGGGCGGTGAAGCCGTGAGCGGAGATTTTTCAATGAACTGGCAGAGCGGTTCCCTGTCCGCGCTGGAGGAGACCTCTTCCGAGGTGGCCCTGCAATGCGATGCCGTCCTGTCCGCGACGCCGCTCAACCTGTACATCCCCGTGCCCGGGGGCAGTTATCCTTCCGGGTTTAAGGTGAATCTGTTTGACGCGGAGGACAATTCGATGCAATTGGAAACGGGCGCGAGGGTCTTTGAAGCGGGGCAGCTGCGGGCAATGCCTGAAATTGCGTTCCATCCCCGCGGCATCCGCAATGCCGAGGATTTCATCGCCTTCGCGCAAGCCGTGAATTCCGGCGCTTCGACCGAGGCGTGGGAAAACGAAGA
>CACYHC010000049.1 GCA_902774145.1 uncultured Bacteroidia bacterium | reverse complement strand
CGGAACATGATGCCGGCCATTCCCTGGATCATCGTCAGCGGCAGGAACACGCAGAGCATCGTGAGCGTAGAGGCGATGACGGAAATGGCCACCTCGGAGGTCGCGAGCACCGCCGCCTCTTTGGGCTTTTCTCCCTTTTCCAGATGCGAGGTCACGTTCTCCAGCACCACGATAGCATCGTCCACCACCATACCGATGGCAATGGAAAGGGCGGACATCGAAATGATATTCAGGGTGTTCCCCGTCGCAAAGAGATAAATCAGCGAGGCCAGCAGGGCCATCGGGATGGAGAGGATGATGATGAAGGTCGCCCGCCACCGGCCGAGGAAGATGAACACCACCAGCATCACCACGATAAAGGTAATGATGATGGTCTCCTTGAGGGAATTGATGGTGTTGATGATGTTGTCCGAAGTATCCACCACCGTCTTGATCTCGATGTCGGAAGGCAGGGTGGGCTCCACCCGGGCCAGCGTTTTCTTGACGTTCCGGATGACATTGACGGCATTGGCGCCGGACTGCTTCTGGATGATGATGCGGGCCGAACGGACGCCGTTGGTGTAGGACTCCTGTTCCCGCTCCTCGCTGCCGTCCCGCACCCGCGCCACGTCGCGCAGGTAAACGGTCTTTCCGCCCGAAGTTCCCACGACGATGTCCAGCAACTCGGAAGGGTCGGAAAATTCTTTCTGCACGCGCAGGGTATAGGTTTCCGAGCCGATATCGACATTCCCGGAAGGAATGTTCCGGTTCTCGGCGGCGACAATCTGCGCGATACCGCTCACGGAGAGCCCGTAGCCCTGGAGCCGCTCCGGATCGCAATAGACCTGGATTTCACGCGTGGGGGCGCCCACCACGGAAACGGTACCCACGCCGGAGATACGCGCCAGAGGCGTCGCCACCTTGTCGTCCAGGATCTTGTCCAGGCCCGGAAGACTCTCTTCCGCCGTGGCGGAGAGAATCATAATGGGCATATCGTCCGCGCTGAACTTGAAGATGATGGGGACGGACGCGCCGTCCGGCAACATCGAGTTCACCATATCCAACTTGTCGCGGACGTCGTTCGTCGCCTCCTCGATATCGATGCCGTACTCGAATTCGAGGGTCAGCATACTGATGTTTTCCTTAGACTGGGAATTCAGCTTCTTGAGGTTCGCCACGCCGTTCAGGGAGTTTTCCAGCACCTTGGTCAGATTGGTCTCGATATCCGCGGCACTCGCGCCGGGATACGAGGACATCACCATAATGACATTGGAATCGAACTCCGGGAACAGGGCGATGCTCGTCTTCGAAAGCGAGAAGATACCCAGAATCATAAACGCGATGAACACCAGGGCGGTGGTCACCGGGTTGTTGACGGCTTTCCTGTAGATGCTCATTGCTCCACCTTCACTTTAACGCCGTCCTGCAGGGAAGACTGGCCCTTGACGACCACCCGGTCCCCCGCTTCCAGGCCGGAAAGCACTTCATATTCCTTGCCGATATGCACGCCGAGCTTGACGATGCGCAACTCCGCCACGCCCTCTTCATTCACGACATAGGCCATCCGCTGGCCGGAGCCCTGGAGCTTGAGCACGGCGATATCCGGCACCATCACGTTGTTTTCCACGTCGAAGGTGACCGTCACCCGCGCGAACATGCCGGGACGCAGGGCCCTGTCGGTGTTGGGCACGATGATTTCCGCATTGAAGGTATGCGAAGCCGCGTCCATCGTCGGATAAATGCGGTTGACGGTCCCGCGGAAGACGCGCCCGGGCAGCGCATCCGCATCGATCGCTACCTTGTCCCCGCGGTGAATGCGGCTGTAATCGCTCTCGGAGATGCCGACGAGCAGCTTGACGGGAGTAATCTGCTGCACCGTGAAGATGGGCTGCGTCATCGTGTACATATCGCCGCGGTCATAGTTGCGGGCCGTGACGACGCCGCTCACCGGAGCGCGCAGAATCGTGTTTTCCAGCAGGTTGGCATAACTGGTGCGGCTCACCTTGTAGCCGAGTTCCGCCGCATCGTAATCCGACTGCGACAGGCCGCCGGCCTCGTAGAGTCCGCGCAGGCGCACCAGTTCGGTGGAGTCGTTCACCAGCTTGAGCCGCGCCTGGTCCAGCTGTACGCGGTCCATTTCCGCGAGCACCTGTCCGGCGGAGACGAAATCGCCGACCTCCACAAAAATCTTCTGGATGCGGGAACCCGCCTGCGGCGCGATGTTGTTGGTGATGTTCGCCAGCACCGTCGAGGAATAGACCTCGCTGTGCGCCACGTCGCGGCGCTCTACCGTCTCCGTCTTGACCAGCAGGACCTTTTCTTCCGTGGCGGCCTGTTCCGTCTTTTTGGCGCCGCAACCGCAAGCCAGTGCGGCCGCCGCGACCATTGCAATCTTTCCAAATGTATTCATAGTCGATTATTCTTTTCCGAGGATTTGTTCGAGCGTCGCCTTTGCCGACACATAGCTGTAAACCGCCTGGTTCACATTGAGTTGCGCCTGGACAAGCGCCAACTGCGCATCGCTGAGGTCCGTCAGCGTGCTGCGGCCCAGTTCGTAGGATTTCGCGGCGATGTCATACGCCTTCTGCGCCGATTCCTGCGCCGTGAGCGCCGAGCTGTAGGTCTTCACCGCCGTCTCCATCGAATTGACGGCGCTGCGGATGGAAATACGCAACTGCCGTTCGGTCTCTTCACGCTGCAGGTCCATTTCCGCGCTGCGCACCTTCGCCTGCTTGAGGTTGTAGTAGCGCTTGCCGCCCGAGAAAATGGGAATCTGGAGCGACAGGCCCACATAGGAATAAGGGGACCACTTATATGCGCTGAAATTGAAGTCGTTCTGCAAGGCGCTCAGCGAATAGGAATAGGCGAGCGAAAGGGTCGGCACATAGGCGAGTGTCTGGAGCTGGACGGTCTTTGCGAGCTGGTCCGCCTGGATTTCCAGTTGCTTGAGCGTGGAATTGGCGGAGAGGTCCGCATCGTCGTAGGCCAGGGCGTCGAGCAGCATCGCATCGGCGTAATCGGCGAGGCGGCCCGCTACATCCATTTCCTTTTCGAGATCCACCCCCATTACGGCTTTCAGGCGCCAGAGGGCGAGGTAGATGGTATTCTGGGAATCATAGAGGTTGGGAATGGCGTTGGCGACGGCGGTCTTGGCGCGCACCAGGTCCAGCTCCGACGCCTTCTGCGCATTGCAGCGTTTCTGCGTCTTGTCCAGGTTCTGCACGGCGTTTTCGTAGACCTGCTGATAGACGACGGAGAGTTCCTTGGCGAGCAGTACGCCGTAGTAGGCGCTCTTCACCTGCCCCACCGTCTCGAGCCGCGAACCGCGGGCCTTCTCGACGGCCAGTTCCACATCGTCGCCGGAAATCTGGATGCTTTTCCACAGGGCCGCGTTCACGAGCGGCATCGCCGCGGTGACACCCACGTTCCAGGTATTCCAACGCCCCACCTCAAAACCTTCGCTTGCCATTCCGGGGATGGGGACGTCCATATACATCATCTGTTTCCGGATGGTGCGCTGGTAGGACGCAGACCCGTCAATCTGCGGAAAAAGAGCGGCGTAAGTGCCTCTTTTGGCATATTTTGTCCGTTCAATCTCCTGGTCCGCCACCTTCACGGACACATTCTCGCTGAGCGCGATCTTGACCGCATCTTCCAGCGTAATGACCAGAGGCTGCTGCGGAAGCGAATCCGCGGGCGCAGCCGCCAGCATACAAGTGAGCAAAAATCCTTTCATAAAAATCAAACCGGCACAAGGGCCGTAACCGGATTTTTACAACAAAAACCGTTCCATAAGACCGTTTTTTTTCATATATTTGCAGCATAAATTTTAGCTAATGAACGCATTGCTTTACATACACTGGCACGTCGACCCCTGCCTCTTCCACATCGGGGCCCTGGAAATCCGCTGGTATTCCCTGCTTTTCATCTCCGGTTTCATTCTCGGCTCCTACCTTTTCCTGTGGTTTTTCAAGCGGGAAGGCATCTCCGAGAAGCTGCTGGACCCGCTGCTCTACACCCTGTTGCTCTCCACCATCGTGGGAGCCCGGCTCGGTCACTGTCTCTTCTATCAGCCGGATTACTACCTGGGCAGCTGGGAAGGTTTCTGGGAGATTTTCATGCCGTGGAAGGGCGGGCTCGCCAGCCACGGCGCCACGATTGCCATCATCCTGGCGATGATCTGGTTCGCCCGCAAATACGGCCCGAAATACAACTTCGACTTCTGGTGGATCATCGACCGGCTCTGCATCACCATCGCCTTCGCCGGCTGCCTGATCCGCATTGGAAACCTCTTCAATTCAGAGATTTACGGTGACGTCACGACCCTCCCCTGGGGGTTCATCTTCGACCTGCGCGGGGAGACCGAGCCCAAGCACCCCACCCAGATTTACGAGGCGCTCTCCTACCTGCTCATCGGTCTTACGATGCTGTGGATTTACACCAAAAAACTGGACAAGGTCTACCGCGGCTTCTTCTTCGGCTTTTTCCTGCTGAGCATCTTCGGGGTGCGTTTCCTCATTGAATTCATCAAGGAACCGCAGGTAGAGTTCGAGAACGCGATGCTCCTGGATATGGGTCAGCTCCTGTCCATCCCCTGCATCCTCGGCGGCATCGGCATCCTCCTCTGGTCCTACGCAAAAAAATCCCCGCAAAAGCGGGGAAATAAACGTATCCGGGCAGCAACGCCCTTTTGACGAGAAAATGAAAGCCTTTGGCGAGAGGCTTTCATTTTTTTTGCATCCCGCCCGGTACTTTTGCATCCATGAAAAAGCATCTGTACATTCCTCCGGCCTGTCGCAAGCCCGACATCCCGCTCCGAAGGCCGCTTTGCCTGAGTAACATTAACGGCTCCACCGCCGACGACGAAAATTCCTCCGGCGCCTGGTGGTCCGACGATTCTGAAACCCTTTCATGGTAGCTGCCCTATGAAAACAAAAATGATGATGCTGTGGGCGCTGCTTTCGGTAGCAGCCTGCTCCAAAAAGGATACAGACCCCTCCGTACAGCCTCCCGTAACGGAAGGAGAAGCCGTTTATTGCAAGATCGATGCGGCACGCACCACGCTAGGAACGGCCGTGGACGGCGCATATCCCGTCGTCTGGCAGGACGGAGATGCCATCCGGCTCTTTTCCGCCGATGTCCCCTCCGGCGCCGTTTACGCCACTGCCCTGGACGACAATTCCCAGACAGCCGCATTCGCCCCGCAGGCCGCTTCCGTCCCAGGGACGATGAAACGCTATGCGGTATATCCGGCTGCGGCCGCCCTGTCGCTGGACGAGGGAGATGTCAGCGTAGATTTTTCGGGGCTGCGCGCCCAGCAGATTCACACTACGCTCGCCAACAACTGGCCCAACATCAAACTGGCCCCGCTCTATGCCACGGCAGAGGCGGGCGAAGATTACTTTGTCTTCGGCAATCTCTGCGGCAGTGTAACGCTGAAACTCAACGACTACACGGGTACGGGCGACAAGATAAAGAAGGTAAAACTCACTGCGGACAAACCGGTCAGCGGACAGGGCATCATCGGCGGGGACGGCAGCATTACGCTCGTCGAAAACGGCGCTGCCTCCTACAGTGTAACGGCGACCGCCGTGAGCGCGACAGGCCAGAGCATTACAGCTTCCCCCGCCACGGTAAATGCCTCCAAAGGCGTGGTCTTCCTGCTTCCCGCAACCACCTACAACTCGCTTCGCTTCGAGGTTACGATGATGGACGGGCGGGTGTTCGAAATGTCCTCCAACCGGAGCGTCAGTGTTGAGGGGGGCATCAACAAATCCTATCCCACGCTTCAGTTCACACCCTATTGGGGCGAAGCCAACTGCCTGATGATGACCCCTTCCTCAGCCGCAACGCTGGACGTGGCGCCGTATTACACCTTCGCCTCGGATTATAGCTACGAGAACAAGCGCGTGAAGGCGGAAGACGGCAGCAACTGGCTCCCCACCGGCCTGCACATCGAAACCCTTTGGGAACTTGCCGCAGCGGCCTCCGCCTCCGCCTCCGGATCCGTACTCAGCGCCTGCACGCTCGACGGCACCACCCTGCGCGTCACCGCCGGTACGGCAAAGGGCAATGCGCTCGTCGCGCTGAAAGACGGCGACGGGAACATTCTCTGGAGCTTCCATATCTGGGTGACGGATACCCCGGCTGAACTTTCCTACAGTGCAATCGGCGGGGGGATCCTGCAGGACCGCAACCTCGGCGCGACCAACACCGAAAAATGCAATGTCAGCACGAACCTGGACTGCATCGGCCTGTATTATCAATGGGGGCGGAAGGACCCGTTTGCGATATCGCTCGCAGCCCTGCCTTCTTCCGCGAAGAGCGGCTCATACAAAATGACTTCGGCACTGGTGACGCAGACCACGACAGACGCCGCCAACGGCAATATCGCCTACGGCGTCGCGCATCCCACCGAGCGCCTGATTGCCTCGGCAACGCCCTACCGCTGGTACGTGGGCGCACAGGGGACGAATACCGGTGAGGAGGCCGCCTTCTGGGGCAGCCGTGTCAAAAGGACCTGGGAAACGGCGGACGCAGCCGCAGAAGAGCCGAATGGCGTCAAAACGGTCTATGACCCCTGCCCCGCCGGTTACAAGGTGGCGGAAGCGAAATTCATGAATTTCGTCAAGGATGTAAACGCATTTTTCGCCAACCCCGGCTACAATATCCGGTACGACGGCGTCAATGACAATTACTGGCCGCCCTCCGGCATCTTTCTGCACAATGCCGCCGATGTCCAGTACCGGGGCTACCGCGTCTATACCTGGACGGCAAGTTCCAACCTGAACTATTCCCTGCGTTTCTTTGGCTATAGCGCCGCGATTTCCGTACAGACCTCAACCAACCAGGGCCGTGCATCGGGTTGCACCGTGCGCTGTCGCAAGGAAGATGCAAAAGTAAACAGTGAATCAAATCTGGAGGAACCTGAAGATGAATAACAAAGTCCTGCTGATGATCCTGCTGCCGGCCATGTCCTGCGCGGCCGTACAGCCGGAGAGTGTGAATCCTGCCGTTGAAATTACCGCCTCGCTCCAGCAATCCCGCCTTTCCATCGACGCGGAGGGACACTCCGCCTTTAATGCCGGGGATGCGGTCAGTATCTTTTACGGCGGGAAAATGTCGGAATTTACCACCCGCTACGGCGGTATGCCGGCCACATTTACCGGCACGATTGAAGAAAGCGGCGTATCTTCCGCCTATGTGGGACTGTATCCCTATGACAAGGAGGCCACCTTTGACGGCACATCGGTTTCCACCCTCCTGCCTTCTACGCAGACAGCTGTTGCCGGCGATTATTCACGCAACATCAGGCTGGCTATGTCGGCGGACAAAGACCTTTTGTTCCGCAATGCCTGCGGCGCATTGAAGTTCCGCCTGGAGAGCGACGATATCCGTTCCCTCGTGCTCCGTTCGGCGGGGGGCGTTCCGCTCGCCGGAAAAGTAAGTTTCAGCTTTGACGGGGACACCCCTGTAGCCGGCGCGGTCAGCGAAGCTTCGGACAGCATTGTCTTCGAACCTTCTTCCGGAACCTTCCGTGCCGGAGAATGGTACTATGTGGCCGTGCTGCCCGGTACGCAGACGAGCTTTACCCTCACACTGCGCAAAACAGACAAAAAGGCGTCGGTCGCCCTGTCCTCCTATGCCTTCAAGCGCAATAAAAACAAGGTACTGGACTGTCCGGACCGGGGGGCCGTCTGGACGGACGCGCCGCTCTATATCTGGGCGGCGGACGATGTGATCCGCGCCTCGATAGCGGCGGAAACCATTCCCGGTGCGGTACTGAGTGTGGTCAAAGGCCGCGAAGTAGTCTATAAGAAGGCCTTCGGCCTGCGGCGGGTGAACCCGCAGGCGGAAGCGACGACGGAGGATACGGTATATGACCTTGCCTCCGTGACCAAGCCTGTCGGCACGGCCCTCTCCGTGATGCAACTCGCCGAGCAGGGCCTTGTGGACCTCAACGCCCCCATCGGCACTTATCTTTCCGCCTTTGATCCGGAAGAGGACATCACCCTCACGCAGTTGCTTACGCATACCAGCGGCTTTCCGAACTACCAGAACTATATTTCCACCGCAGGTTATGCCGGAAGGCCGGATTCCCTGCTGGTTTATATGGCCACGGAACATCCGCGCCTGGACAAATCCTACCGCTACAGCTGCCTGAACTTCTTCCTTTGCCAGCAGGTCGTGGAAGCGGTGTCCGGACAGCGCATCTGCGACTATGCACCTGCGCATATTTTCCTGCCGCTGGGAATGACGGATACCCGCTATCATCCAGCCGGCGAGGAGCTTCCGGAGGCGTATTTTTCGCGGATGGCACCCGGCGCGGCGACCATCACGGGGGACGCACAGGATGCGCTCGCGCGGGTGGTATGCGGCGGCAATGCCGGCAACGCCGGACTCTTCTCGACGGTGACGGACCTTTCGACCCTGGCCATCGCCCTGCTCAATGGCGGCGAGTGGAAGGGCGCACGTATCCTGCAGGAGGCGACCGTGCGGCAAATGGCGGCGCCCGTCGCTTACGGACGCACCCTGGGCTGGGACAACTCCAGCACGGCCTCCACGGTCAAAGGCACCAAACTCTCCGACAACCTGATCTGCCATACAGGTTATTCCGGCACCTTTATCCTGGTGGATTTTGACAACGACCTGGCCATCGTCTTGCTGGCCAACCGCTGTCATCCCAAGGATACGGGCTACGCCGCGCTCAATGCAGACCGCGCGAAAGTTTGCAACGCCGTTGCGGATGCGCTCTTGAAGTAGTAACTTTGCCCCATGCTCTTTACGCTGCTTGCCGTCATCCGGATCATCAGTTCAGCGTCGTCCGCCCTGTCGTACGACGGCGTACTTTCCTTCGCGGAAACGCCGGCAGGCGAAGTACTGATCGGTACCTGCAAGGGGCTGAACCGTTGGGACGGACGCGACATTGAGGCTTTTCCCCTGAAGGGGCTCAGTTACAACGGATATTACATTTCCTCCATTTACACCGATGCGTCCGGCCGGCTGCTCGTCGGCACGGACGACGGCGTCTATGAATACAACGACGCGCGAAACCGCTTCGTCCCTCTGAAAACGCTCTGTCGCCACTGCGAAGTTCCCACGAACCGGGTGTATCACATCGTCGCGGACGGGAAGGGCGCCATCTGGATGAGTTCCCGTGCCGAAGGGTTGTTCGTCTGGAAAGGGAAACAGATGCGCCGTTACACGGAGGTCAGTCACATTCACCGGATTTATCCCGTCGGGGACGAAGTGTATATGACCTCGTTTTCCGGAAAGGTGTATCACCTGACGGACGAGCAGTGGGACGAACCTTTTCCCAGCCTCTCCGTCCGGGAGATATTTCCGGTGGGGGAAGCGCTGTTTCTGCTGGCAAGTGACGGACTCTGGCGCTATGACGGCGATGAAACCGCTCCCGTTTTGGTGCTGGGAAGCCGTCACCTGGGGACGGGTTGTCCTTCCGGAGACGGTTCCGGCATCTGGCTCTCCACGCCGGAGGGCTTCATCCTTGTGTCTCCGGAAGGGAAGGTCCTGAGAAGCGTCCCGTATCAGGGAGAGGCGCCGCACGCCATGATTCAGGCCCGGAGCGGAGATATTTTCGCCGCGCCAAAACTGGGTCTTATCCATTGCCGGCTTGGCGAGGGTGCGATGCGCAATGTTACGGAAACGGAGGATGGAACGTCCCTGGAAGGCGTGCAGGTGAACGGGTTTGCGTTCTGGAACGGGAAAATGTATATCGCAACGGGGCGAAGAGGACTTTTGGCCTATGATCCCCAGGCCCGCCGGCTTTCCCTCTGCAAGGCGGAAAAATCCCTGCCGGATTCCCTGACCGCCGTTGCAGCGGTGGATGAGGGCCTGTTTCTTGCAACGCTCCGGGGAGCGCTGCTGCTTCATCCGGATACCGGAGAAGTCCGGTGGTTCCATCCCGGATGGCAGTTCTATTCGCTGTTCGTATCCCGCGACGGAACGGTCTGGGCGGGCGTATATGATGCTTTGTGCCGGTTCTCTCCGCAGCAGAAGGCGTTTCTTCCCGTGAATATCCCTCACGCCGAACCGCTCGGAAATCCAGACCCGGACGGACGACCACGCAACCAAATCGGCTATGTCCGGGAGGACGGGGACGGGAAGCTGTGGCTCGCCACTTATTCTTCCGGCATCTGTTGCTATGACCCCGTGCGCGACACGGTGGAGACCTGGTGGAATCCGCAGACCGGCGTGAATAATTTTCGGCTGATTTCATCGGTCCAAACAGGGCGGGACGGCAGCGTCTGGGCGGTAGGATTCACATCCGGCCTTGCCCTTCACCGGAGGGGTGAAGCGCATTTTGCCTGTTATACACCGGAGAATTCTCCGCTTCCGACGAATGTCTTTTATGCAGCTGAAGAGGATGCCGATGGAAATATGTGGTTTTCCTCCGATGCGGGGATATTCCGTTACGCTCCTTCTACAGACAGCTGGCGCCACTACGACAGAAAGGACGGTCTTGCCGCAGACTTGTTCCGGAAGGCTGCCGGAAAAGCCCCGGACGGGAGTATATATTTTGGCTTCAAAGACGGGTTTGTCTGCTTTTCTCCGGCGGAGGCCGCTGCTCTGGGCGAGCCGCTGTCCCAGCCTTCCCGGTCTCTTCCTGGCTGGATCATCCTGACCCTCGGCCTGTCGGCCATCGCCGCAGCTTCGGGAATCCTCTACGTTCTGGAAAAGCGCGGGGCTCCGGAAGAAAGCGAATCTCCCGATGCGGTCTTCCTGCGGAAGGTGGAGGCGCTGGTATCCTCCCGGATGGGAGAAAGCGATTTTGGCGTCGGTGTCCTGGAAAAGGAATTGAACTGTTCCCGCAGCACGCTCACCCGGCGCATCAAGCGCATTACCGGAAAAGTTCCCATCAATTATATCCGGGATTCCCGGCTAGCCGAAGCGGCCCGCTCGCTCAGGGAAGGCAAGCGGCGGGTCTCCGAGGTGTGTTATGATGTGGGGTTCAGCTCCCCGTCCTACTTCAGCCGCTGCTTCAAGGCCCGGTACGGTTGCTCTCCCTCAGACTATGCGGACACACACAAGTCCGCAGCATCCCCATCATAAAGAAAAACTTCCTATTTGCGCACCGCGGCGATACCGGGGAGCTCCTTGCCCTCGAGGGCTTCGAGCATCGCGCCGCCGCCGGTGGAAACATAGCTGACTTTCTTCGCAAAACCCATCTGCGTGACAGCCGCGACGGAATCGCCGCCGCCCACGAGGGAATAGGCGCCGCCTTCCGTGGCCTTGGCCAGCAGTTCGGCGATCTTCAGGGTCCCCTTGGCGAAGGTCGGCATTTCGAACACGCCCACGGGGCCGTTCCAGAGCAGGGTCCTGGAAGCGAGAATCACCTTCTCCCAGGTGGCGAGGGAAGCCGCGCCGGCATCCATGCCTTCCCAACCGTCGGGAATCTCGCCGGAGGGGACGGTCTTCGTATTGGCGTTGTTGTCGAAGGCGTCCGCAATGACGGTGTCCTGCGACACATAAATATTCACGCCCTTCTCCTTTGCCTTGGCGAGAATCTCCAGCGCCTGCGGGATGAGGTCGTCCTCGTGCAGGGAGTTGCCGATCTTTCCGCCCTGGGCCTTCACGAAGGTATAGCCCATGCCGCCGCCGATGATCAGGTTGTCCACCTTCTCGAGCATATTCTCCAGCACGGCGAGCTTGGAAGACACCTTGGAACCGCCGATAATCGCGGTGAAGGGACGCTGCGCGTTCTTCAGCACGTTGTCGATGGCCTTGATCTCACCTTCCATCAGGTAGCCGAACATCTTGTCATTGGGGAAATAATCGGCGATGAGGGCGGTGGAGGCGTGGGCGCGGTGTGCGGTGCCGAAAGCATCGTTGATGTAGCAGTCGGCGTAGGAGGCGAGTTTCTTCACGAAGGCCTTCTGGCTCTCCTTGACGGCTGCCTTGGCGGCTTTCTTCTCCTCGTCGGTCGCATCCTCGGCGAGTCCGCGGGGCTTGCCCTCTTCCTCGGCGTAGTAGCGCAGGTTCTCGAGCAGCAAGGCCTGTCCGGGCTTGAGCGCGGCGACCTCCGCATCGGCCTTCTGGCAGTCTTCGGCAAAGGCCACGGGAACGCCGAGGCACTCGCTCACGTGTGCGACGATGTGCTTCAGGGAGTACTTCGGGTCCACTTTCTTGGGACGGCCAAGGTGCGACATAATGATGAGCGAGCCGCCGCCGGCGAGCACCTTCTTCAGGGTCGGCATCGCCGCACGGATGCGGGTATCGTCGGTAATGTTGAAGTTTTCGTCGAGGGGGACGTTGAAGTCCACGCGGACGATGGCCTTTTTGCCTTTGAAATCGTAAGAGTCGATGAACTGTTGCATAATGCGTATATTTTTGTTTGTCGTTTCGAGCAATCCTGCAAATTTACGAAAAATCTGCATATATATTCTTATGGATTTTCCAAATGATTCGGACAGAAGTTGGGCTATAGGTCATCACTTCGATTCAGCGGTGTAGTTTGTAGATATTTATTGCGCTC
>CACYHC010000048.1 GCA_902774145.1 uncultured Bacteroidia bacterium | reverse complement strand
CACGCCGCCATTCCGTCCCTGCTGGCGGTGAGCGCCATCCACCACTACCTGGTCAAGGCCAAGAAGCGGGTGCAGACGGCCCTGATCGTGGAAAGCGGCGAAATCCGCGAGGTGATGCACGCGGCCCTGCTGCTGGGCTACGGCGCCAGTGCCGTTAACCCCTATATGGCCTTCGCGGTCATCCACGAGCTCGTGGCGAAGGGGGAACTGCAGATGGATGAAATCACCGCCCGGCACAATTACATCAAGGCCGTGGACAAGGGCTTGCTCAAGATCATGAGCAAAATGGGCATCAGCACCATCCGTTCTTACCGCGGCGCCCGGCTCTTCGAGTCCGTGGGCATCGGGGAAGCGCTGCTGAACAAATACTTCGGCGGACAGGCTTCTTCGATTGGCGGCATCGGGCTGGAAACGGTGGCGAAGGACGCCGTGCGGATGTGTGAACAGGGGTTTGCGCAGGAGCCTTCTCCCGTGCTGCCGATGGTGGGGCAGTATGCCTTCCGCAAGGACGGGATCCTGCACGCCTGGACCCCCGAAGCCGTCGCTGCGCTGCAACTGGCCACGCGGACGGGCAGTTACGCCAAATTCAAGGAGTTTACTTCCATCATTGACGGCCGAAAAGAGCCGATGTTCATCCGGAACCTGTTCCGCCTGAAGCGGAACCCCATCCCCATCGGGGAAGTGGAGCCGGAAGAGGCCATCGTGAAGCGCTTCATCGGGGCGGCGATGTCCTTCGGCGCACTCAGCAAGGAGGCGCACGAGGCGATTGCCCTGGCCCTGAACAAACTGGGAAGCCGGAGCAATACCGGCGAGGGCGGCGAGGATGCCGCACGCTTCCACGCCGATGTGGACGGCGTGAGCCTGTGCAGCAAGATCAAGCAGATTGCCTCCGGACGCTTCGGCGTGACCGCCAATTACCTGGTGAACGCGACGGAAATCCAGATCAAGATCGCCCAGGGCGCCAAGCCAGGCGAGGGCGGCCAGTTGGCGGGTTTCAAGGTCAATGAGATCATCGCGCGGACGCGGCACGCCATTCCGGGGATTTCCCTGATTTCCCCGCCACCGCACCACGATATCTATTCCATCGAGGACCTGGCGCAGTTGATCTACGACCTCAAGGACGTGAATCCGTCCGCGAAGGTCAGCGTGAAACTGGTCGCGGAGAGCGGCGTGGGCACCATCGCGGCCGGCGTCGCCAAGGCCGGGGCGGACATCATCGTCATCTCCGGCGCGGAAGGCGGCACGGGAGCGTCTCCGGTGTCGTCGGTCCGTTATGCGGGCATCCCGCCCGAGATCGGCCTGGCGGAAACCCACCAGACCCTGGTGATCAACAACCTCAGGGACAAGGTGGAACTCCAGGTGGACGGACAGTTGAAGACCGGCCTGGACATCGTCTCGATGGCCCTGCTCGGGGCCGGGGAATTCGGCTTCGGGACGGCGCAACTGATCGTGCTGGGCTGCGTGCTGATGCGCAAATGCCACTCCAACACCTGCCCTGTCGGCGTTGCCACCCAGGATGAACGCCTGCGGGAACGCTTCCGCGGCAGCAGCGACTATCTGATCAACTACTTCACCTTCCTTGCCCGCGAGGTGCGGGAGCATCTGGCGGCGATGGGCTTCCGTCGCTTTGACGAAATCATCGGCCGCAGCGACCTCATCGAGCCCGATCTCGGTGCCGCGGGAGAGAAGATTTCCGGGCTGGACCTGCACAAACTGCTCTTCCATCCCGCCTTCGAGTGCCACGTGCACCGGATGTCGCCCCGGACGCCTTCTGTTCCGGACAGGAAAATCCTGGAAGCGGTACAGGGCCTGGCGCCCGGCCAGGGCGTCTCCCTGTCGTTCGACATCGTCAATACCGACCGCAGCGTGGGCGCGCTCGTTTCCGGGCAGATTGCCCGCAAGTATGGCGACGACGGCCTGCCCGACGGGACGGTGAAGGTGCAGTTCAAGGGCTCCGCGGGCCAGAGTTTCGGGGCGTTCCTGATGAAGGGCGTGGAGTTTACGCTCGAAGGGGAAGCCAACGACTATGTAGCCAAGGGCCTTTCCGGCGGCATTATTTCCATCCTTCCGCCTCCGGCGCTCGCCGCGGGTGCAGCGGACAATGTAATCGCCGGGAATACCATCCTCTACGGTGCCACCTCCGGACGCCTCTTTGTGAACGGAAAGGCCGGGGAGCGTTTTGCCGTCCGCAATTCCGGTGCGATTGCCGTGGTGGAGGGCGCCGGAGACCATTGCTGCGAGTATATGACGGGCGGCCGCGTCGTGGTGCTGGGCCCCGTGGGCTGGAACTTCGCCGCCGGTATGTCCGGCGGACTCGCCTATGTCTGGGATCCGGAGCACAAGTTCGATTATTACTGCAATATGGATATGATTGAACTGGGGCTCATCGAGGAGACGGAACGCCGGCGCGAACTGCGGGCCCTCATCGAAGAGCATCAGCGCAGGACGGGTTCCGCCCTGGCCGCGAAACTCCTTGCGGAGTGGAACGAGCGCCTGGAGGAATTCATCCAGGTGACGCCGGTCGAATACAAGCGCGTCCTGCAGGAAGAAGCCCTGAAGCGTATCCAGAACAAGATTGACACAGTCCAAGCAGATTATCAGTAAGATGGGAGACCCTAAAGCATTTTTGACGGTGCCTCGCCAGGAGGCGGGACACCGGCCGATACACGAAAGAATCTTTGATTTCAGCGAGGTGGAACAGGTGCTGAACGAATCCGAGCGGCGTCGCCAGGCCTCCCGCTGCATGGACTGCGGGATTCCCTTCTGCCACTGGGCCTGCCCGCTGGGCAACCGCCCGCCGGAATGGCAGGATGCCGTCTGGAAGGGGGACTGGAAGTACGCGTTCCGGCTGCTCAGCCAGACCAACGATTTCCCGGAGTTCACGGGCCGTATCTGCCCGGCGCTCTGCGAGAAGAGTTGCGTGCTGAACCATACCATCGATGCGCCGGTCACTACGCGGGAGAACGAATGTGCCATCATCGAGAAGGCCTTCGCGGAGGGATATATCCAGCCCAGGCAGTATCCCCGGAACGGGAAGAAAGTCGCCGTGGTGGGCGCGGGGCCTTCGGGCCTGTCCGTCGCCACGCGGCTCAATTGCCTCGGCTATGCCGTGACGGTCTTTGACAAGATGCAGAAGGCCGGCGGCCTGGTGCGCTACGGCATCCCCAATTTCAAACTGGACAAGTTCATCATCGACCGCCGGATCCGCTTTATGCAGGACGAGGGGATTAGCTTCCGCTGCGATACCTTCGTGGAGCCGGGGACGGTGCCGGAGGGCTTCGATGCCTGCGTCATCGCCACCGGAACGCCCGTTGCGCGCGACCTGCCCATCCCGGGCCGGGAACTCGACGGCATTTACTTCGCCCTGCAGATGCTTACGCAGCAGAACGAAATCCTCGAAGGCCGGGAATTCCCCGCGGAAGCGCTGGTTAATGCCAGAGGCCGGAAGGTGCTGGTGATCGGCGGCGGCGATACCGGAAGCGACTGCATCGGTACCTGCCACCGGCACGGTGCCGTGAGCGTGACCCAAATCGAAATTATGCCCAAACCGCCCGAGGGATACAACCCTGCGACGCCCTGGCCCGCCTGGCCCCAGGTCCTGCGGACTTCGACCAGCCACGAGGAAGGTTGCGTGCGGCGCTGGTGCCTCACGTCCAACCGCTTCCTGGACGACGGTCACGGCCGTGTGGCCGGCGTGGAGGTGGAACGCGTGGAGTGGCTGCCCGCGGAAGGCGGCGGCCGTCCCGTGATGAAGCCCACCGGCGAGAAGGAAATCATCGAATGCGATATGGTGCTGTTGGCGATGGGCTTCCTCAAACCGGTCCAGCCTGAATATCCGGACAACGTGTTCCTTTGCGGCGATGCCAAAAACGGCGCGAGCCTGGTGGTACGGGCCATCGCTTCCGGCCGCGAGACGGCGGCGCAGGTACACGCGTATCTGAGCGGGAAATAAGATGGCGCGCACGATGGAATTTACCAAGATGGAAGGCCTGGGCAACGACTATGTCTATGTCGATGCCCGGCGCTTTCCCGTGGAGGATCCCGTCGCGCTGTCCATCCGGGTCAGCGACCGGCATACGGGCATTGGCTCGGACGGGCTCATCCTGATCGACGGCAGCGCGGTGGCGGATTTCCGGATGCGGATCTTCAACGCGGACGGCTCCGAGGCCCGGATGTGCGGGAACGGCGCCCGCTGCGTGGGCAAATACGTCTATGACAAGGGCCTGACCGCCCGGACGGAATTGACGCTGGAGACCGGTGCGGGCATCCGCACCCTCCGGCTCGAACCCGGGGCGGACGGAAAGATTTCCTCGGTGACGGTGGATATGGGGCCTTACGCCGTGGACGGAAACCTGCAAATCGTGGAGGCTGAAGGGCGCGTCTTTGCGGGAACGGCGGTCAGTGTGGGCAATCCGCATTTCGTCGTTTTCGGCGACAGGGACTTCCCGGACGAAATCGCCCGTTACGGCCGTGCGCTGGAGTGTCATCCCCTTTTCCCGGACCGGGCCAACGTGGAGTTTGCCTGCCTTGTCGCGCCCGGACTCATCCGGATGCGGGTATGGGAGCGGGGCAGCGGGATGACGATGGCCTGCGGGACCGGCGCCTGCGCCACCGCGGTGGCGGCCACCCTGAAGGGGCTGGTGAGCGGCGAATGCATCGTCCGGATGGACGGCGGGGACCTGCGTGTCCTTTGCGATACGGAAGCGGGCCGGGTCCGGATGACGGGCCCTGCGCATACGGTTTTTGAAGGAAAGATGGAGGTGGCGTGATGAGACCGGCATTGAACGACAATTTTTCGCGCCTGGTGCCCAGCTATCTCTTCTCGGAGATTGCGGCCCGGCAAAAAGTATTTTCGGCGGCGCATCCGGAGGTGAAGATCATCCGGATGGGGATAGGCGATGTGACGCGGCCCCTGGCGCCGGCCGTCATCGAGGCGATGCACCGGGCGGTGGACGACTGCGCCCGGCCGGAGACCTTCCACGGCTACGGTCCCGAACACGGCTATGCCTTCCTGCGGGAACGCATTGCGCAGCAGGACTATGCCGGATTGGGCATCGGGCCCGATGAGATCTTCATCAGCGACGGGGCGAAAAGCGACCTCGGGAACCTCGTGGACCTCTTTGACGACCGGAACGTCATCGGCATCCCCACGCCGGTGTATCCCGTCTATGTGGACACCAACCTGATGCGCGGACGCACAATCCGCTATATCGACTGCACGGAGGCCGACGGCTTTACCGGGCAGATTCCGGATTTCCCGGTGGATATCCTCTACCTCTGCTATCCGAACAACCCCACCGGTGCGGCCATCTCCCGCGAGAAACTCTCCGCCTGGGTGGACTATGCCCACGCCAACGGCAGCGTCATCATCTACGATTCCGCCTACGAGGCCTTTATCCGGGAGCCGTCGCTGCCGCATTCGATTTTTGAAATCGAGGGCGCGAAGGAATGCGCCATCGAGGTGCGCAGTTACTCCAAGACCGCGGGCTTTACCGGCATCCGCTGCGGCTATACGGTCATTCCGAAGGAACTCGGGCCCCTCGGGGCGATGTGGGAGCGGCGCCAGGGCTGCAAGTTCAACGGCGCTTCCTACATTTCCCAGCGGGGCGCCGCGGCAATCTATACGCCGGAAGGCAGGCGGCAGGTGCGCGCCGATATCGACGCTTATCTGGAAAATGCCGCGCTGATCCGCAGCGGCCTGGAGGCCATCGGCCTGCACGCGACGGGCGGCGAGAATGCCCCGTATATCTGGGCCCGGACGCCGGAGGGGATGGATTCGTGGAAATTCTTCGACCTTTGCCTGGAGAAAGCCGGGGTGGTCATTACGCCCGGTTGCGGCTTCGGCCGGGGCGGCGAGGGGTATTTCCGCATCACGGCCTTCAACAGCCGCGACAATGTATGCGAAGCGATGCAGCGATTGAAAGCACTATGACAAAAGCAAAACTGATCCTTGAAGACGGTTCCGAGTACGAGGCCTTTTCCTTCGGCAGCGAGAAAAGCGTGTCGGGGGAACTGGTCTTTTATACGGCGATGACAGGCTACCCCGAAAGCCTGACAGACCCTTCTTACCGGGGGCAGATCCTGGTCCCCACCTATCCGATGATCGGCAATTACGGGGTGCCGGACGATGCCGTCGAGGGCGGTGTGTCCCGCTTTTTCGAATCCGGGAAAATCCAGTGTACGGCCCTGGTCATTTCGGACTATTCCCGGGACTACAGCCACTGGGATTCCGCCCGCAGCCTGGGAGCCTGGCTGAAGCAGGGCGGCGTACCGGGGCTCTGCGGCATCGACACCCGCGCGCTGACCAAAAAACTGCGCGAGCAGGGCGCGATGCTGGGAAAAATCGTATTCCCGGAGGGCGGCGACGTTCCCTTCCGCGATCCGAACCGGGAAAACCTCGTGGCGGAAGTTTCGACGCGGGAAATCCGCGAATACGGTAGCGGGAAGTACCGCGTGCTGCTGGTGGACTGCGGGATGAAAAACAACATCCTGCGCTGCCTGCTGCATTATGACCTGCGCATCAAGCGGGTTCCCTGGGACTATGACTTTACCGGCGAGGACTACGACGGGCTCTTCATTTCCAACGGTCCCGGCAACCCGGAAATGTGCGGTCCGCTGATTGCGCATCTGCGCCAGGCGCTTTCCGGCGGGCGTCCCATTATGGGGATTTGCCTGGGGAACCAGTTGCTGGCCCTCGCCGCCGGGGCGAAGACCTACAAACTCAAATACGGCCACCGGGGGCACAACCAGCCGGTGCGCATTCCCGGGACGCATACCTGTTACATCACCTCCCAGAACCACGGCTTTGCCGTCGACGGGAAGACTTTACCCGAGGACTGGGAAGTGCTGTTCGAAAATATCGACGATGCGACGGTGGAAGGCATTGCGCACCGCAGCAAGCCGTTCTTCGCCACCCAGTTCCACCCGGAGGCTTCCGGCGGTCCCGTGGATACGGAATCCCTTTTCGGCCGTTTTCTGGAAAATATGAAGCGATGGAAAAACGAATAGAGAAAGTACTGGTCCTGGGCTCGGGCGCCCTGAAGATAGGCCAGTCCGGCGAATTTGACTATTCCGGATCGCAGGCGCTCAAGGCCCTGCGGGAGGAGGGGAAGCGCACGGTGCTGATCAACCCCAACGTGGCGACGGTGCAGACCAGCGAGGGAATCGCCGATACGACCTATTTCCTGCCCGTTACGGCGGAATTCGTGGAGAAGGTCATCGAGAAGGAGCGGCCGGATGCCGTTATGCTTTCCTTCGGCGGCCAGACGGCGCTCAATTGCGGGGTGGAACTGTACCGGAAAGGCATTTTCGAGAAGTTCGGGATGACCGTGCTGGGAACGCCCGTCGAGGCGATAGAAAAAACCGAAGACCGCAGGCGTTTTGCGGAAATGATGCGCGAAATCGGCGTCAAGACGCCGCGGAGCGAGGCCGTGGATTCCCTGGACGATGCCCTGAAAGTGGTGCGGGAAATCGGTTATCCCGTGATCGTGCGGGCCGCCTATACGCTTGGCGGGCTGGGCTCCGGCTTTTGCTCGGACGACGCGCAACTGCGGGAACTCGCCGCTTCCGCCTTCGACTACTCTTCGCAGATCCTGGTGGAGGAGTCCCTGCGGGGCTGGAAGGAAATCGAATACGAGGTGGTGCGTGACCGCTACGACAACTGCATCACCGTTTGCAATATGGAAAACTTCGACCCGCTGGGCATCCATACGGGGGAGAGTATCGTCGTGGCGCCGTCGCAGACGCTCAGCGACCACGAATACCATCGGCTGCGGCAGATTGCCATCCGGATTGTCCGGCACGTGGGCATCGTGGGCGAATGCAACGTGCAGTTTGCGCTGGACCCGCTTTCGGACGACTACCGCGTCATCGAGGTGAATGCGCGCCTGAGCCGTTCTTCCGCCCTGGCGTCCAAGGCGACGGGCTATCCGCTGGCGGCCGTGGCGGCCAAACTGGGCCTGGGCTACGGCCTGGATGAGATTCCCAATGCGGTGACGCGGGTCACTTCCGCCTTCTTCGAGCCGGCGCTGGATTACATCGTCTGCAAGATTCCGCGCTGGGACCTCGGAAAATTCGAGGGGGTGTCCCGCGAACTCGGCTCTTCGATGAAGTCCGTGGGCGAGGTGATGGCCATCGGCCGCTCCTTCGAAGAAGCCCTGCAGAAGGGGCTGCGGATGGTGGGGCAGGGGATGGCCGGTCTGGTGGGCAATGCCTTCGAGGCGGAGCACCTGGACGAACAGTTGGAACATCCCACGGATACGCGCATCCTGGCGCTCGCCAGGGCCCTGGAAACAGGCTACGACGTGGACCGGCTGCACGCCCTTACGAAAATCGACCGCTGGTTCCTGTACCGGCTGAAGAACATCGTGGATTTTGCGCAGCGGCTCCGGGAGGCCGGTCCGCTGGAAGGACTTGACCGGGAAACCCTCGCGGAGGCGAAGCGGCTGGGCTTTTCCGATGCCCAGATCGCTGCGCTGCTCGGCGTGGAAGGGGACAGTGCCTATCGGCGGGAAATGGCCGTGCGGGCGCAGCGGAAGGCCCTCGGCGTGCTACCCTGCGTCAAGCAGATTGATACGCTGGCGGGGGAGTATCCCGCATTCACCAATTATCTGTATATGACCTACGGCGGGGCCGAGAACGACCTGGCCTTCGAGCGGGACGGGAAGTCGGTCATCGTCCTGGGCAGCGGCGCGTACCGTATCGGCAGCAGCGTGGAGTTCGACTGGTGCGGGGTGACGGCCCTGAAAAAGGTCCAGGCATCCGGCTACCGCGGGGTGATGATCAATTACAATCCCGAGACCGTCAGCACGGACTACGATATTTGCGACCGGCTGTTCTTCGAGGAACTGTCGCTGGAGCGGGTGCTGGATATCTGCGACCTGGAGGCCCCCAAGGGCGTTATCCTGTCGATGGGCGGCCAGATTCCCAACAACCTGGCCCTTCCGCTACACTGGAGCGGCGTGCCGATCCTGGGTACATCGGCGGATGCCATCGACCGGGCCGAAGATCGGGAGAAATTCTCCAAGATGTGCGATGACCTGGGCATCGACCAGCCCAAATGGAAGGAACTCTCCAGCATCGCGGACGTGAACGCGTTCGTGGACGAGGTGGGCTTCCCCATTATGATCCGGCCTTCCTATGTGCTGTCCGGTGCGGCGATGAAGGTCGTTTACAGCCGGCAGGAACTGGAAGAATCGCTGCGCAACGCAGCCGTCGTCAGCCGGGAGCACCCCGTCGTGGCCACGGAATTCCTGCAGCGGGCCAAGGAGGTGGAAATCGATGCGGTGGCCAGCCGCGGCCGTATGATGTGCTCCGCCATCAGCGAGCATATCGAATTCGCAGGTGTCCATTCCGGCGACGCCACGGTGGTTTTCCCGGCGCAGAAACTCTATTACGAGACCATCCGGCGCATCCGGAAAATTTCCGCGCAGATTGCCGCGGCCCTGGAGATTTCCGGGCCGTTCAACATCCAGTTCCTGGCAAAGGACAACCAGTTGCGGGTGATTGAATGCAACCTGCGGGCTTCGCGCAGTTTCCCCTTTGTCTCCAAGGTGACGAAGTTCAATTTTATCGGGATGGCGACGGAGATTATCCTCGGCAAGGAAGTGGAGCCCTACGGGAAGAACTTTGCCGATATCGATTATGTGGGGGTCAAGTGCTCCCAGTTCTCCTTTGCCCGCCTGCTCCATTCGGATCCGGTGCACGGGGTGGATATGGCTTCGACCGGAGAGGTGGCCTGCCTGGGGGACAATTACCACGAGGCCCTGCTGGCGAGTATGCTCTCGGTGGGCTATACCGTGCCGCAGAAGGACAGGGGCATCCTGGTTTCCTCCGGTGCGGCCCATTCCAAGGTGGACCTGCTGGAGGCTTGCAGGATGCTGCACGACTACGGCTACCCGCTGTATGCCACCGCGGGCACGGCGGCTTTCCTTGCGGAGAACGGGATTCCCTCCACGGTCCTGCACTGGCCGGACAGCGGCAAGCAGCCGAACGTGCTGGATTATATCGCGCAGCACCGGGTGGACCTGGTAATCAATATCCCGAAGAACTTTACGGAGCGGGAACTGGCGAACGGCTTTGCCATCCGGCGCTCCGCCATCGACCATAATGTCCCCCTGATTACCAACGCGCGCCTGGCGAGCGCGTTCATCTATTCGCTGTGCCGCGTAGGCGTGGAGGGGCTTCAGTTGCGTTCCTGGAATGAATACTAGTATGGATACAAAGTATGTTTTTATTACCGGCGGCGTCGTGTCTTCCCTGGGAAAGGGAATCATCGCCGCATCCCTGGCAAAATTACTGAAGGCGCGGGGCTTGCGCGTCACCATCCAGAAGTTTGACCCTTATATCAACATCGACCCGGGGACGCTCAATCCCTACGAGCACGGCGAGTGCTTCGTCACCGAAGACGGCGCCGAGACGGACCTGGACCTCGGGCACTACGAGCGCTTTCTCGGCGGGCATACCTCGCAGGCGAACAATGTCACTACCGGGCGGATTTACCAGACCGTCATCACCAAGGAGCGGGAGGGCGCCTATCTGGGGAAGACCGTGCAGATCGTGCCGCACATTACCGACGAAATCAAGCGCCGGATGCTGCTCCTGGGCCAGACGGGAAAGTATGACGTGGTGATTACCGAGGTCGGCGGGACCGTCGGCGATATGGAATCCCAGCCCTTTGTGGAGGCCGTGCGGCAACTCCAGTGGGAACTGCCGGAGGATGACTGTATGTCCATCCACCTCACGCTCGTGCCCTTCCTGAGCGCGGCCGGGGAAATCAAGACCAAGCCCACCCAGCACTCGGTAAAGATGCTCCAGCAGAGCGGCGTGCAGCCGGACGTGATCATCTGCCGCACGGAGCATCCGCTGTCGGAAGATATCCGGCGCAAAGTGGCCCTGTTCTGCAATGTCAAGCCGGGGCACGTAATCGAGAGCATCGACGCCTGGAGCATCTACCAGGTGCCCCTGAATATGCACGCCGAGCACCTGGATGAACTGGTGGTGCGCAAACTCGGTATCGAGAATTTCAACGAACCGGACCTGGCGGGTTGGAAGCAGTTCCTGGGCCGCCTGAAACATCCGGAGAACGGGGAGGTGAAGATTGCGCTGGTGGGGAAGTATGTGTCCCTGCCGGATGCCTACAAGTCCATCCAGGAGGCCTTCGTGCATGCGGGGGCGGCCAATTCCTGTCACGTAAAGGTCCTGCTGGTGAACAGCGAGGATGTGACCGCCGATACGGTGGCGTCCCTGCTGGGCGGCGTGCAGGGCATCCTCGTGGCCCCGGGTTTCGGGGAGCGCGGGCTGGAAGGGAAAATCGTCGCGGCCCGCTATGCGCGGGAAAAGGGCGTTCCTTTCTTCGGCATTTGCCTGGGGATGCAGATGTGCGTGGTGGAGTTTGCGCGGAACGTGCTCGGCTATACCGATGCCGCATCGGCGGAAGTGAATCCCGAATCGCCGCATCCCGTCATCTGTATGATGGAGGAGCAGAAAAAAGTGGTGATGAAAGGCGGTACGATGCGGCTCGGCGGCTATGAATGCGACCTGAAGAAGGATTCCCTGGCCTGGCGCATTTACGGGAGGGGGCGTATCGTGGAAAGGCATCGGCACCGCTATGAATTCAATGCGGCCTATGCCGATGAGTTCGAGAAGGCGGGGATGACGGCGTCCGGGCACAATCCGCAGACGGGGCTGGTGGAAATCGTGGAGATTCCCGCGCACCCCTTCTACGTCGGCGTGCAGTTCCATCCGGAATACAGCAGCACCCCCGAGACCCCGCATCCGCTGTTTACGGCCTTTGTCGCCGAGGCGTTGAAGCGTCGGTAAATGTTCGGGACCCTGCACGAGGAATGTGGCGTTTTCGGGGTTTGGAATGTCGGAAACGCTTACCGGGCGGTCTGTACCGGGCTTTTGTCCCTGCAGCACCGGGGGCAGGAGGCCTGCGGCATCGTCACCTTCCCGCCGGAGGGTATGCCCCGTGTGCGCAAAGGGGCCGGGCTGGTCTGGAGCGTGTTGGATGCGGAGGAAGAGGCGCTCCCCGGGGCCTGCGCCATCGGGCACGTGCGCTACGCCACTTCCGGCGGCGGCGACACGGACAATATCCAGCCCTTTCTTTTCCGTTCGGCGGGGGCGTATTTCGCCCTGGCCCATAACGGGAACCTGGTCAACGCGGAACTGCTGAAAGACCGCGCGTCACGTGCCGGTGCGCTCTTTCATTCCAGTTCGGACAGCGAGGTTTTCGCGCACCTCTTTGCCGGCGTGCCGGATTTGCGGGGCATCGGCGCGGCGCTGAACCGCGTGGACGGGGCATTCGGCCTGCTCGTGATGATGGGGAACCGCCTGTATGCCTGCCGGGACCGCTACGGCTTCCGGCCCCTGTGCATCGGTAAACTGGGGGAGGGCTATGTGGTGGCCAGCGAGTCCTGCGCCCTGGACGCGGTGGGGGCGGTGTTCTTGCGGGACATTGAGCCGGGCGAAATCGTCGCCGTCGGCGCGGCGGGGATGGAGAGTTACCGCTTTTCACGGAGCATACGCCACGCGCTCTGTGCAATGGAGTACATTTATTTCGCGCGTCCGGACAGCGATATCGAGGGGGTGAACGTGCACGCGTTCCGCCGGGAATCCGGGCGCATCCTCTATGAAGAAAACCCCGTGGCGGCGGACATCGTCATCGGCGTGCCGGATTCGGGCCTCAGTGCGGCGATGGGTTACGCCCGGGCCGCGGGGCTTCCGCTGGAAACCGGTCTGGTGAAGAACGCCTATGTGGGCCGGACCTTCATCCAGCCCGCCCAGGAAATGCGGGAGGCGGGGGTGCTGATGAAACTCAGTCCCGTGCGGCAGGTCGTCCGCGGGAAGCGCGTCGTGGTGATTGACGATTCCATCGTCCGCGGGACCACCTCGCGCAAGATCGTGCGGATGCTGCGCAAGGCCGGAGCCGCCGAGGTGCATATGAAAATCTCCAGCCCGATGCTGCTGTCCCCCTGTTTTTACGGCATCGATATTTCCTCGGAGGCGGAACTGCTTTGTGCGCGATGCACTTTGGACGAGGCCTGCCGGGCCATCGGGGCGGACTCCCTGTCCTTCCTTTCCGAGGAAGGCCTCCTGCGAGCCGGCCGCCGGACAGACCTCTGCAGGGCCTGCTTCAACCGCCAATACCCCACGGACCTGTACC
>CACYHC010000047.1 GCA_902774145.1 uncultured Bacteroidia bacterium | reverse complement strand
GCGGGCGATAGTGGCATCTATATTCTTGCCGAGTTCGCATTCCCAGACGGTGATGACGGTCCAGGCGAGGGTGTCGAGGCGCTGGGCGTTGAGTTCGTCGCGGGCGATGTTGCGGGCTATCTTTTCTTTCCAGAATCCGGCGTTCGTCTTTGGTTCGACGTACTTGGTGCAACCTCGGTGGCCGTGCCAGAAGCAGCCGTTGATGAAGATGACGGCGCGGTACTTGGGCAGGACGAGGTCGGGGGAGCCGGGGAGGCGCTTGTCATTGAGCCGGTACCGGTAGCCTTTGTGCCACAATGCGTGCCTGACAGCCCGCTCCGGGCTTGTGTTCCTGGAACGGATGCGGGACATGTTGTACGACCGCTGGGATGGGGTCATAGTGTCAGACATGTCACTATGGCTTTAGCTTGATGGGGTCGCCGAGAGTCTCGCCGGCAACTGAGGAAGGGACGTTCTCGAGGGCGTCGGCCAGGTCGTCTTTGCCGGTGCGTGTTTCGCGTTCGAAGGCGATGAGGAGGGATTTGGAGTCGTCATCAACTTTGTAGATTTTGCCGCGGAGGCGGTTGTAGTGGTAGTTGATGAAGGGGATCTCGCCGACTTTGTTGTTGCCGGAGTAGAGGGGGATGGGTTCCGGTACCACTTCGAAGAAGACGTAGAGCTTGTTCAGGAGAGCGATCATGTCTTCGCGGATGGTGGTGCGGAGGGTGGATGTCCAGCAGTCTTCGTATGCGCCGTATGCTGCGATGAGGAAGATGAGGTTGATGTTGTATTCGCGCAGCAGGAGGGTGTCGCGGTCAAACAGACGGTCCTCGAAGTGTTTGTTGGGCTTGGGGAGCCAGTCCGTGGGGCCGAAGGACGGGGTGGTGAAGTCGAGGTTGCCGACTTCTATCCGGGGGCTGATGAAGAAGTTGGGCGTGATGTTGTAGCCGTCGGTCTCCTCGTCGCGATAGCGGATGGCGTTGGGGTTCTTCTTGTGCTTGAGATAGAACTGGTCGATGTTGTACTGGATGGCGTTGCGGGCGTAGGTGAACTGCTTGTAGAGCGAGACGCCTTCCGGGTGTGAGCCGTCCTGGTAGTATTTGCTGTCGCCGATGTAGTAGATGTTGTATTGCTTGCCGATGAGGGATTTGTCCAGGTAGATATGGTCCACCAACTTGCCGTCCTTCTGGTTCTTGAGGTCGGCGAGTTTGCCGGCATCTCCTATGAGGTGGTCCACCATCTTCTCGAAGACCTTTTCAAAGTCTGTGACGACCAGGGCTTCCTTGATGGGGGACTTGTCATCACGGCTGGTATTGAAGGTGAAGAATGCGTCCAGCAGGTACCAGAGGTTCTTGAGGTCGTCGCGGAAGTATTTTCCCTTCATATCGCGCATCTTGCGCTTGCCGACGCCGGTGTCCAGGTAGCGCTGGATCTCGGACGGGGACTTGAGGTCGTAGGGTATGTCGCCCAGGACGATGGGGAAGTGGAACTTGTCGCGGAGGTATTTGAGCACCGAGTAGTAGAGGACGATGAGTTCCTCGTCGATGTTCACGGCCTTGTCCTTGATGCGCAGGTCGAGATAGTAGGGCTTGCCGTCCTTGATGAACGGATGCTGCTGGATGGTCTTGTGCCAGTCCACTGCAGCGCGGCCGGAGTTGTTTATCTTGTTGATCTGCGTGAAGAGGTTACGGTGGTCGGAGAGGTAGTCGATCAGGCGAACTGCCGTGCTCAGGAAGTCGCGGTCACGTGAGTTGTTGTCCGGCGTGATGTAGTTCAGATCCTCCAGGCTGTCTTCGTCGTTCTCCTTGATGCAGTCCTCGCGATAGCGCGTCATGGCGCGGAAGAGCCACAGGCTCAGCTCGGGGAGGAAGGTTTCACGTCCCTGGGCCGTAAGGATGTTGTCGGGGTCTTCTGTGTCGATGATGCCTTCCGGAGCAATGCCGGGCATGCCCAGCAGCGTCAGCTTGCCTTCCGGGTCAGACTGGTCAATCTGCAGGAAGGACTTCGGCAGCAGGAACAACGGCCCGCTGTAGTCCTTTCCGGTCACGAAGAGATAACCGATGTGCTCGACATACCGTCCCTTGTCCCCATACTTCACGGGAACAATCAGGTTGCCGGTCTCCTTGTCAGTGAGGCAAGGAACTATAGCGTCCTGCGGGTACTGGTATCCTTCGAAATAGATGCGCATCGGCCAGACGTGCTATTCAGACTGCGTAGCTGCTTTGGGAGTAAGCTCCAGGTACTTCGTTATGAAGCCTTCAAGAAGGTCTTTCGGGTCGGTATACTTATTATCTTCCTCGTCGTATCGTCCTCTGCCGAACAGCTCTGCAAATGTGAACACATCCTTCTTGTTATCTCCAGCTTCACTACGCATAAAATACAGCGGCGAGATACGGCTGGCGGAATAGAGGTCTTTGCAGACATCATTCCAGATGTAGAACATAACTTTATTTACGAAATCCGCCTCAGACATGTCGTTCTTTATGAAGAATTCTCCCATCTGCTTGTCTTCGCTGTCTGTGGCTTTGCGAATAAGCTGGTTGACTTTTCCCAAGAATTCAACCCACAAGTATTCCTTTCCTTTTACGGTAAAAATGAATCCTTTTGCTCTGTCCTGCTCAAGGTTGATAGGAACATATTCCATCGCCCAACGACGTTTGAATGCAGAGTCCATAGGGAATAGGCTCTGGTCAGACGTATTCATTGTGGCCAAAATATGAAGATTCTCGGGAAGAACGAGTTTATTGCTCTCGAGACCTTGCTTCTCAAGGTATTTCCGGATTTCGGCATCAGGAATGATGGCGAACTCTGAACGGCCGTCTCTGCGGTCAAGAAGCTGGAACAGGTCACCGAAGATTTGGGCACAGTTTCCACGATTAATTTCTTCGATGATGAGATAAACCTGCTTCTCGTCGGTCGTAAGATTCTGGTCACCCAACGATTTCCATGCACGGACATATGCATTGGTGAAGACCTGCGGGACGAACTCGTATGCCAGTTCCTCTCTTTCAACTACAGTGTCTTTATCGCTGGGCACTGGAAGCATAACCGGTTTATATGAACCGACAAAGGAAGAGTAATCGTAGTCGGGGTGGAATGTGGTCCTGAAAATATTGCTGGTGATTTTTGATTTATCTTCAATGGCACTAATATCATCGATTTTGGTACCCTTCTCATCGAAATAGACAATTTTTTCACCATTCGTTCCCTCGGTCAGACCCTTGACCTTGTAGGATTTGCCAGTTCCCGGACAACCGTAATATATCTTCTGTATAGCAACATTATTGGTGGACATCCCAGATAAGGAAACCGAAGATGATCTCAACGACTGAGGCAGGTAGGAGAAAAAAGCAGCAAAGCCGGGGTCTATCTGCAACAGTGAAGTTTTGTATGAACGATCAATGACATTAAGCGCATAGAACATTGCCCCTATGGAACTGCGCTCACCAGCATCCTGAAGCATTCTGATAGTCTGGTTGGAATGGTCATCAATACCGATGATGGGTAATGAAGAACAGTCGTAGTAAGCTTCAGATGCATACTTCAGGAAGTCAAGACGATTGATAGCCTCGCCGAAACCGTAAAGAATCTCTACAACAGTCGTAGATTCGTCATTGAACTGCTTACCCCGTGCAATTGACTTTGTCCGGCCAAAAGCCTTGTAACCCTGTTTCCATTCGGTGGGCATTCCTTTACTGTTATCTGATCCCAGCCATATGAGCACATAAGCCCCCTTGTTGAATTCTGAGGGAACCTGGGTACATTTTACAGTGATCTCGAACGGCGTTGTAATCCCGGCCGGAATCTGATTCAGGTCTTTTATAGCCTGAACACTGGTCTTTCCCAACCTGAGTGATGCGATTGAAATACTACTCATGGTTATTCTGATTTTTTAGTTCTTCTAATGCGGTTCTTAGCGGAGCAAACAAAGTCCTTCCCTGGTGGTCAACCCTGCGAAGAATGCCTTCTGCGGCGTTGGGGGAGAGGTAATAAACAGGTGCAACGTCACCTCTTTCAATCAAGTCAATCAAAGATGAAGCAACTATGCTTGCTGGAGTCGGGTTAATAGAGCACTGGATAAATGAATTACCCCAAGCAATACCACCACGTTCCCACTTGTGCTTGATCTCCTCGTCGGAAAAATCGATTTCGTTCAAATTGTTAACCCAAGAAGCCTTTTTGAACTCGGGGACCAATCTGTTGATACTGTCAATATTCCACGAGTCACTCGGTTTCTTTCCAAGCTCTTTGTAAACACGGCTCGCGACCCATTCAACAACTGGAACAGATACGGCGTTTCCTATCGCGGTGTATCTGAGGGAATCAATATCGTCAGCATCTCCGTGAAAATCAATCGGTGCTGTCCAGTGGTCAGGGAATCCCTGAAGCCTTTCTGACTCGAGTGGAGTCATCCTTCTCACACCATTCTTGCATACGACGTATGTTCTGCTCCAGTCAGTGCCAGTATGCCGACCGGAGGTTGCGGCAAGGCAATAAGAAACTCGGGGAACTTTAGGAAACTCGCCAGGGCTATTGGATTCCGTAATGAAGTCTGTACGACTATGCGTGGGTTTTTCGGCTCCAGACCTATCAAACATCACCTGAAGAGCCTTTCCTGGCTGATTCAGCCAGCAACAAAGGTAAACACGTGTACGGGACTGGGGGACACCGAAATACCGGCTATTGAATAATCTCCAGCCAACAGCATATCCCATAGATGTCATAGTTTGCAGTATGACACCGAAATCACGTCCGCCGTTAGAGGTGAAAAGTCCTTCGACATTTTCTATTATAACCACCTTCGGCTTGGCTTGTTCAATCAATTCAGCATAACGATAGAACAATCCTGACCTCGTACCGGAAAGGCCAAGGCGCTGAGATTTTCCGCGGGCAACAGATATATCCTGACAAGGGAAACCGCCACACCATACATCGGCGCGGGGAATGTCATCAAGCTGAATTGCGTTTATGTCTCCGCCTTTCTTCACATCTGGCCAATGAGAATTCAAAATGCCCTGGCAGAACGGATTGATTTCGCAGAGGTATACTGTCTCAAAGCCATTTCTCTCAAATGCCACATCGAAGCCTCCAATCCCGGCAAAAAACGACGCAATCTTATAGGTTTTATCAGCTTTACTCATTCGGATTATCTCCTGGTAATATGAATTTCTGCTATTAAGTAACTTGCTTTTTTCCGGGGCATAAAACCCCATAAAACCAACAAATTTACACATTTTCTTCCAATTTATCGTTATCCAATACGTAACACTCACACAATCAAGCCAAAAGGCTTGCCCCGAACCGTGGCCCGGGGCGCCTTCCAGCTATAACTTTTTGTATTCTCCGTGCTTCACCTGCTGTATCTCGCCGGCCTGGATCGCTCTCGCCACCTGCCGCCGTACAGTACGCAGACTTTTCCCGACGTTCTTCGCCACCGTCTTCATATCGTCGGTCTTGAAGTAGCCGGGCAGCGCCGCCAGGATGGTCTTGCGTGTCGCCGAGGAGTAGGAATCGGCCACGGCGATGCCCTCCGGTCGCTCCCGGTCCAGAACGTTGAAGATGTAGTCGTTGTGCTCGGATATGACGCGGATGATTTCCATCGTCATATCGAAGTCGGCATCGGAACATTCTACGCTCTCCTTGATCGTACCGGCATCCATCAGCCTCAGGGTCGTCAGCACCATCGCGATGCGGAGGAAGCACCAGGCAAGGCGGTGCGTGCTGGCGGAGTAGCGGTCGCCGTTGAGTTCCTGCATCCTGTCCTTCTCGGCGGTGAAGAATTCGTTGAACTTGCCAGTCTGCGGGAGCGAGAGCCGGAAGATGACCTTTGGTTTCTCCTCGAGCAGTTTGGTGAAGGCCGTGAATCTGGCTCCGAGGGCGTCGAAGGTTTCCTCCAGGGGCTCGTCGCTACCGTAGGAGTCGAATCCATCGAGCCACTCGGGCGTAGCGTTGATGCAGAAGAACATGAAGCGGGACAGCAGTCCGTTTTCAGAATCTCGTATCAGCGATTTCACTTGCTCCGGCGTGCCTGACAGAACGGTGGCCAGCCTGGGGTTGTCTATCTCGCGCTCTTCTCCGTCATCCCCGCGGCGCAGGTAACCGAAACTCTCGTGTGCGAAAGCCTTCCGGAATGCATCGCTGTAGTCGCCGTAATCGCTTGAGAATGCGTTGACTACGGTGTCGCCCTCGGTCTCGAACATCAGCAGGTTCCCATTCTCGGCCATTGCCTGCTGGAACGAGGTCGAGCTGGAGTTGGCCGGGACGCGCAGCAGCTGGATGGGAGGCTTCTCGGGCGGGTCGATGTTCTCACCCTTCTTCTGCCGCTTGTAACGGGCGTATTCCTTCTTGTACTCGTCCTTGGCGGTGTTCCAGCGGTCCAGCTTCTCCTTGTGAATGGGCTTGACCAGCCGGAAGCAGAAGTCGAGTTTTCCTTTGCCCGCACCCGCCGGTCCCGGCACGAATAGATACATGTTCGGGTAGATGGTCTTGCCGAAATAGATGGTCATAACGGGTACCATCGCGGAACTGAGGGTAACGATGCTGCCGATGAGAACGAGGCTCTTTTCCTGCTCCGTGTGCATCAGGTCCGTAACGTCTTTCAGCAGTCCGGGAAGGGCGGGGTAGATGGACGCGGGGAACAGCGGAAGTATCGGCATTTCCTCGGGGTCATCTTCGGAAAGGGACAAAGGGACATTTTTGTCACTTTGACCTTTTGTACGTGGTGCCACTTGCATCGTTCCCGCCGCGTTCGCGGGTCGTTCGAGGGTAACACCTTGATTCTTCGCGAGATAGAATAGGGTACTTATATCTGTCCTTCCGGAGTCGGATTTCAAGCACTCGGTGTACTTGGTGTCACTTTCGGCCTGGTCGTACCCGGGGTAGAGAGAGGAGATGTCGTGGAAGTATCCGCGGCCTCCTTCGCCGAACTCTCCGGCCAGCGCGAAGCCTACCTTCAGCCAGTCGTTGTAGTCGGCGGTGATGTCAACTCCGGCGGCACGGAGCGCCGCAATGAGGGCCTCGACCCTGGTTGCGGTGTCCGTGACCGGAGCAGGCGAGCCTGCGGTGCGTGCAGGCTGCTGCGGTTGCTGGGAGGGCTTGTCGCCCTCATTCAGCAGATCCATTAAGAAATCTGGAGATGTCATAGTCAAAATCGTCGTCGATGAAAAAAGGATTCAGGAATGCGTCCGGGTCGTAGGGGAGGAAGCAGGCCCGGCAGATGTCTTTGCCGGAGGGGTCTGCCTCGTAGCCGTAGGCCTGGCGGACGTAGTTGGAAAGGATGGTGAAGAACTCGCCGTAGGTGAAGGGCGTGCCATCGGGCTTGGTCTGCCCAACCGGCAGATTGACAAACCATTTGACGCCGTCACCTGAAGGGCTTCGGAAAGCCAGGACGGTCTCGAAGTTCTCTTCGTTGGCCAGCAGGAGGACCAGCCCGTCGGGGTCGGAGATATGGTCGAAGTCGATGACCATATAGCCGCTGGCCTGGATGAGGTCGGATTCCTTGCGGGAGCGGAAGAGACCGCCGGGGGTCACGTAGTCGAAGTGCTCTGCCTTGTAGCGGCTGCGCACCTTGCTGTCCTTCAGGGTGCGGAGATGCTCGGTGTGGGCCTTCGCGTAGTCCGATGTGACGTACTTGAAGATGTCCTGCGGGGAAGCATCACGGCAGGGCCTGGTGTTGCGGATGGGACGCCGGAAGAAGCTCATGCGCGGGCAGGGCGGGAGAGTCGGTTTTGCCGGCTCCTGAGTTTCCGGCTGCTCCGGCTCTTCTTCGTGGAAGAATGGCTTCGGGGGCTCCTTGATGTAGAGTTCTTCCGCCAGGCGGGCGATGAGCTGTTCCTGGGCGAGATCCTCTCCGCGCTCGTGATAATAAGCGGTAGCGAGGGCGAGGGCGTCACCGTCGAGCAGCTGGCCGTCGGGGTAGTGGAATCGTGCCTTGTAGTCAGGGAGGCGCCGGCCTTCGACGGGAATACGGTCCATCGTCACTTCGATGATGCTGCCGTCGGCCCAGACGGGGTCGGGGCATTGCCCGCAGTCGGTGCCGGAGACGCGCATCACGAAGTCGGGAAATTCCTTGCGGATGAGGTGCTGGATGATGTCCACACCGTACAAGGTCTTGGAGAGAAGATATTCCTTAGTCATTGGGCAGGTCCTCCAGGTCGATGTAGTGTGACAGACGTTCCTTTTCCTCAGGCGTGAGTTCGTCGAGGGTCATGTAGCCTTCCTTGAGCAGCTCGATCTGCATAAAGGGGCAGTGGCGAAGAATCTGTGCATAGGGGTCGTTCGGGTTATTGAGAACGAGCTGGTGCAGGACTTCGCTGATGTGTTTGGGCTGGCTCATAAGGCACCTCCTTTCTTGACGAGAATGGCATTGATGTCCGAGAGCCGGTAGCGCACCTGAACGCCGACCTTGATGGGGGTGAGGTAGCCGTCCTGCGCCCAGCGCCACAGCGTGGTGACGGAGACGCCGAGTTTGCGGCGGGTTTCTTCTTTTGTCAGAAGTTCATCCTCTTCCTTAGCGGGTGCGGGACGTTCGTCGTGCGTCTGGACGATGCTGTCCAGGAGTTCGTCGGCAAGTGTCCTGCCGGCGGTGAGAAGGTCGTCGAGCGATACCGAGATGGTGAGTCCCGGGTATTGTTCGGCAAGCTGGATTAAATCGTGCTTCATAGTGCAATGATTTAATGGTAAAGCCACCCGCGAAGCAGTAAAAGCGGTTGCCATTGAAGGCAGTGGCTACATCCTCCGGAACGACTGCTTTAATTCCGTTTCCATCGGATTGCACTACAAAAATATCAGTATGAAAAGCGGGCGAAATGTTCCTATTTCACCTTTTTTGAGAATTATTTACAATGATTGTAACCGCTTGTGGTGTAGCGGTTTATGAGGATTCTTCCTAAAAGTTCCTAAACCCGTTTTACCGGGTGTTCTCAAGAGCTGTGGAAAGAAGCAGGGCTGCCTTTTCCTTGTAGTTGTAGAGAGATTGGGTGACGCCTTTCTTGAGCGCATCCTTCGGGTAACTGTTCGCCGTGGTGGCGGGCCAGCCGAAGGTGGTGAAGACGGTGGTGCGGATGCTGTTGAGCGTGCCGGTCAGCGGCTTGCCGTATACAGGCCGATTCATCAGAAGGAGAATGGCGGTGACGACTACCAGGTGCGGGTGGCTTTTCTTGTCCTGGGCGAGAGTGGAGCCGAAGGCGTCGAAAAGTGCCTTCCGCTGGGCACTGTTGAGTCCGCCGGGCTTGAAGATGGCGCAGAAATCGGAATAGCGCCTGGCCTGGAGTTTTTCGTCGTCGCTGAGTTCCTCGGCTGGTACGGTGAAGTTGACCTGAATGGGCGGCTGGCTGCCGTCGTATGGCCGGAAGGCGCTGGTGCGGCTGCAGGAGCGGAGCTTGACGCCGAATTCGTAGGCGTTGGAGAGCAGCCGTCCCTGCGTGGTCAGCCCCAGCTCGTTCAGGCTGTGAGCCACGTCCATGATGGGCTCCAGCTCGATGAACTGGCAGCAATGGATCAGGTCGGAGTCGCCGGTGACATTCAGATTCTCTATGAAGATCTGCATGTTCTTCTTGGAGAGCAGCGTATCGGAAGGAATATTGTCGTCGTGGTCGATCAGGGGAGTGCAGTAGACGAGGACGCTGTCCACGATCTCCCGCAGGGGCTTGGGCAGTACGTCCATCGAAAGATGTTTGTCCATGTCGGTCCTGGCCTCCTTGCGGTAGTTATATTTCTCCAGAAGCGGCAGGGCTTCTGCTGCCGCTCCGGAGAGGTCTTTCAAGGATGTCAGTAACTTATGCATGTGGTCTCGCATCTTCAATCAATAGCGCAAATTTACTAAAAATCGCGCTATGCAGGAAGCTATTGCTCAGATTGTTGGCAATCAGTCCAGCAGGGTGGTCATCTCCTTGATCATATCGTCGTCGATGTCACGGTACCGGGCGAATGCCTTGGAGCCTTCGCAGTGGCCGGAGAGCTTGCCGACGAGGTTCGGGTCTTTGACCTTCTTATACAGGTTGCCGATGAAGGTACGGCGGGCCATATGAGAGCTGGCGATGTCGCAGATGGGATGCTGCTCGGACTGCTTGGTCCTGGGGTTGACGATGCTGACTACGCGGGTGATTTCGGCTTTCTTGAGGGCCTGGCGGATCAGGTCGTTGAGTTTGCCGGTGCTGTAGAAGGGGAAGATGGTGCCGGTCTTCTTGCCCTGATAGCGCTCCAGAATCTCGATGGCAGTGGGGGCCAGATATACCTTGACTACGCGCGGGCGTTCCTCTTTTGTCTTGGAGGGCACGTATTGCACGGAGATGCCGTTGTCGCTGGTGACGATGTTGTCGGAGGTGAAGGACAGAAGGTCGCTGATGCGGCAGCCGATGTAGCATTGGAAGACGAAGATGTCTCGGGCAGCGCGTAGATCCTTATCGTCACCCATATCCGTCTTGTACAGGATGTCCCGTTCCTCGGTAGTGAGGTAGTAGGGGGTACCATACTTCTGGGAGCCAACAGAGTATTTGCGGAAGGGATCGTTGTTGGTGTAGCCCATGTCGATGCACCAGCGCCAGTAGGCACGGACGGCACTCATATAGCCGACGATGGCATTGTCACTGCGTTCACGGGGTGCGCGTTCGTGTTCGGAATGGTCCCAGGCGTACTTGTACTTTTTGACGGGCTTGAGGCCGGTGCGATACTTTAGCTTGACGGGCTCAAAGAGCGTGTGCTCAGTGCGGAAGAAGTCTTCCAGCGCCAGGAGGGTATTGGCCGAGGCCTTGTCAAGGATGATTTCCTTGCCGGTGTAGAGTTCGAAGCGATGAATGATACGGAAGACTGCGCCATAGGTGTGGACTCGTTCCTGAGAGACTTTCTTGTACTTCAGGAACTCTTTGGTCTTGTCCTGGAAGCAGAGCTCGCCCTTGTCGGGCTTGGCGTAGTTCTCGGGGAAAAGGAAGCGGTCGATGGTGTCCTGCAGCCAGTCGGGGGACATGTCGTCGGGGAGGGTGCTGTTGCCCTTCTCGGTGATCTCGGTCTTGAGGGCCTTGAACTTCGCCTCGGCAGCTTTATGCTCCTGGACTTCCAGGGTATTCTTGCGCTTGGTGACGACAATGTCTTCGTTCTCCCAGTACTCCGGAAGAATGAAGATTCGGGTGTGGGCTCGCTGGGCGACCTTGCGGGTGTTGCGGTAGCGGGCAAGGATCTCAACCTTGTTGGTTTCCTTGTTCGGGACCGTGGATAGGGTGAATGTTAATGATGCCATAATTACTTCTATTGTTAACGATACAAAAATAAGAAAAACGGGGGACAAAACCAAAAGATTTTGTCCCCGAACTCGGATTGTATCGTAAAGCAACGGATAGGTGATTTGAGCCTAACTCGCTAAAACTATACTGATATACAAGTAGTTACAAGAGAATTTGCTTTTCATATCTGTCCACGGCTTTCCGTTTCTTTTCGTTTCTTATTTTCCGATGCAGAAAATGCCGATTATTGATAATCAATGACTTACGCGCGCCTTGGTCCAAATGTGGTCCAGGAAATCGCAAAGAATCGTGGTACAAAAACAAAGCAAGAAAAATGATGAAAAACCTGCATTTTTCGTGTTTTTTAGCGTTTGTTTGAAGTTGTGAGCGCTCGCCGGAGACCTCGGCGCGACCGCAAAGGATATTAAAAGACCTCCTAGGTAGCTGATGGCGCCGTGGAGGTCTTATAGAAAATATTCGTTTCTACCGCTTGGATTACTTCAAAGATTTGAAAACGCTATTGAGAAGGTGATGAAGATCCGAAGACGGATTACCATGAGAAGGTAAGTCAGCTGCTCTTTGTATAGCTTCTTGGACGTGCTGTTTCAGATACTCTTTTTGCTGAAAACTAATTTCCGGTTTCTTGTAACGATTCCAGGGAGCGCCGCAATGCTTAAGTGCTTTTTGCGTGTCTTCTGTACTAATCTCGGCCTTCTGATCTTTGCGATGCAGCAGGAACCACAACTCTATACACGGATTGGAGAGAAGCAAGTGGGCCTTTAACTGAAGAAGCTTGGCGGTAATGTCAGGCTTATCCATGTCATACATCAGAAACACTTGGATCTTCTCGTTTCTCGAGATCTTAACTTCTCTACAGCGGGTCCGTATGAGATGCTGGGTTATCTTACCTCCCTCCACTTTTGGAATGATCTTGAAAGGAGAGCGATATGTCTGTTTGATGAAGTCCAGATAAGCCTCCTCTGTCTCGCCTTCGCAGAAAACTACGAAGACGGGCTTCATCGATCTGGATGGCTGCTTTTCCCGAGTCTTTCCCATACTTAATCCTCCAACAGCTGTTTCAGTCGTGCAACTGAAGTGTCCACGATTGGAACTGCATCGAAACGTCCCTGCAAGTATCCTTTCTCCGCATCCATCGTTTCCCTGAAGTCCTTGAAATCATAGAGGGTGTAGACCTCAGTGGAGCCATCTTTTTTCTTCTGGACAAGCACTATCTGATCCTTCCTGAAGCGATTCATGGAAATCAGGTTAGTGTTGTGAGATGTAAAGAGAAGCTGCGAACGTTCAGAAGCATGCACAAGGTCGATGATGAATTCCGACAACCTGGAGTGGAGATTTGCGTCAAACTCATCAAGCATCCAGGATTTCTTGTTCTTAACGACATCCAAAAGACGAAGCAAAATGGCGAACATATTCCTAGTGCCGCTAGACTCTTCTGCGTCCATGTCGAAAGTTACATTCTTGGCTAGTGTATGCGTGGTCTGGAAGCGCAAGATATCCACCATTTGCATTCCTGGCTGACCGCCTGGGAACGGGAAACCTGCTGGAACTGATACTTTATCGTGTCTCGCATTAATATCGCAGATATCAGTATCACATACGGACAAAGCCTCCAGAATTACTTTCTTGTACTGGTTGAAATTCTGTTCCGCTGTTATTGAATTAATTTCAACCATGCGAAGCAGGAATGTTTCCAAGAAATACTTGTAAAGCTTCTGCGCTAGTTCACGGTTCATAGAGCTTGCTCTGCTCAAGAAGAGATTCTTCTGGCTGGTATTCAACACGATGTCCTTGGGCTTTGCTATAATGCCTGGGCTGAATGAATAAGGTTCCTCAAGGTTTTCGTCCCTTGTATAAATCTTCGCCCTTTTCCCATTAGGGTAGTGGTAGAGACTCTCCGTGACAATCTTAGTCCTTGTCAAAGAAAAAGAATACTCATACTCAATATCATCGCACACGAAGTCAACCAAAAAACGGCTAGGTTTCTGGTCGTAGCCATCAAACTTGAATGGCTGAAAGTTGAAGATCGTCCCCTCGTTGTGTGTATGGGACTCGATAATCATAAAGCAGCAAAACTGAATTGCCTTGACAATATTCGATTTGCCTGAAGCATTGGGGCCAAAGAGGCCGACACATTTAAGAATCTTCGCCCCGTTCCACTCGAATACATTGTCTGAAAGTTCTCTTGCTTTCGCGGAGTTCATACCGGCCGCGCGGAAGTCGATGCAAACCTTCTCTTTGATGGAAAAGAAGTTCTCTAATTCGATTTTGAGGAGCATTTTAGTGCGGTTTTTGTAAAATTTTTACAAATATAGGGACTTGATTC
>CACYHC010000046.1 GCA_902774145.1 uncultured Bacteroidia bacterium | reverse complement strand
CCGATGGGAACGGCGCAGGAGGTTACGCGCGACTTTTCGCAGCGCTTCTATGCGGATCTCGTGGAGGCCATTCCGGAAATCCGCATCTGTAACGTGACCTTCGGCCAGGCGGATTCCGACAATGCCTTTGCCAACCTGCGGGCGAACGGTACCCACATCATCCAGATGAATATCAATGTGGGCAGTATCGAGAACCGCGAACGAACCGTTTTCGAGATGTCGGACATCATCCGTTCCATTATGGCGCGTTATCCGGAAATCCGCCGCGGTACCGTTACGGAAGGCGGCGGCGGTATGGGGGCGGCTTCGGCGGTGACCATCGAGGTGTACGGCTATGATTTCGAGGCGACCGACCGCGTGGCCAAGGCCCTGCAGGCCGAGATGCTCAAGGATCCGGTCTTCTCGCAGGTGACGCTCAGTCGCGACGAGTACACCCCGGAATACCAGTTCGACTTCGACCGCACCAAACTCGCCCTCAACGGGCTGAATTCCAGTACGGCGGGCGCGGCCTTCAGCGCGGCGATGAGCGGTACCCTCGCTTCGCACTACCGCGAGGACGGCGAGGAGTACGACATCCGCGTGCGCTATGCGCCGGAATTCCGCACGAGCGTTGCGGATATGGAAAACATTGTGATATACAACGCCTTCGGCAAGCCGGTGCGGATGAAGGAACTCGGCGATATCGTCGAGACGCGCGTTCCGCCGACCATCGAGCGCAAGGACCGCGAGCGTCTGATTTCCGTGAAGGGGATCGTGGCGCGCGGGGCGGCGCTCAGTGATGCGGTGGCTTCGTCGCAGCGTATTCTCGACGCGACGCCGATTCCGCAGGAGATTACCCCCGTCATCGCCGGTGACTATGAGGACCAGAAGGATATGTTCGCGGACCTGATCGTGCTGATTGTGCTGATCGTCATCCTGGTGTATATGGTGATGGCGTCGCAGTTCGAGTCGTTCATGAGCCCGTTCGTGATTATGTTCTCGCTGCCCTTCGCCCTCGTGGGTGTCATCCTGGGCTGCCTGCTGACGGGGACGCCGCTGGGGGTGATGGCCCTGATCGGCGTAATCATCCTGCTGGGTATCGTGGTGAAGAACGGTATCGTGCTCATCGACTATACCATCCTCTGCCGGGAACGCGGGATGAGCGTGCTTGAGGCCTCCGTTACGGCGGCCCGGAGCCGTCTGCGCCCGATTTTGATGACTACGCTCACGACGGTGCTCGGTATGCTCCCGATGGCGCTCGGTACGGGCGAGGGCGCGGAGATGTGGGTGTCCCTGGGTATGACGGTGTGCTGGGGTCTGACCGTGTCGACGCTGGTGACCCTGGTCCTGATTCCTACCGTCTATTGTGTGTTTGCCACGAGGCAGGAAAAACGTAAATTGAAGAAGGTATGAAAGCGTTGTTTGTAACTTATAACCAGGCGTTTAACGAGGAAGTCGTGGAGTTGCTGGAGAAGCACGGCCAGCGGGGTTTTACGCGCTGGATGGACGTGCAGGGGCGCGGCGGCGTGGACGGTACCCCGCATATGGGGAATCACGCCTGGCCGGAGATGAATCACGCGTTGCTGACCTTTGTCGAGGATGCGTTGGCGGCGACGCTGCTTTCCGGGCTGAAGGCGATGGACGCGGCTTCGCCCGACCTGGGGCTTCGCGCCTTCGCGTGGCAGGTAACGGACTTGGTTTAACTATTTTTTAGTTAGTATAAAACCAAGTCAAAAAGAATTAATATATTTGCAAAATGGAAACAATTATTACGAATAACAATATCGATCAGGTGCTGGCGACGGACCAGCTGGTGGTCATTGATTTTTGGGCGACCTGGTGCGGTCCCTGCCGGATGCTTTCTCCTACTATCGAAGAACTTGCGGGCGAGTATGCGGGCAAGGCGGTTGTCGCCAAGTGCAATGTGGACGACTGTGAGGATGCCGCGGTGCGTTTCGGCGTGCGGAATATCCCCAATGTCGTTTTTATCAAAAACGGACAGGTGGTGGACCGTTCCGTGGGGCTCGTTCCCAAGCAGGTCCTCGCTGACAAGATGAATTCCCTTATTTAATTTTTGGATATGAAGAAGATTTTTGCTGTTATGGTGGCGGCGCTCATTGCGACGAGCGCATTTGCGAAGGTGGGTCTTACCGGTGGTATTTCCCTCTCCCCGAACAAGGTGGACTTCAAGGAAATCCAGCAGTGGCACGCCGGTCTGACCTGGGAAATTCCCCTCGGTATCGGCTTCTCCATCCAGCCCAGTCTCCTCTATGCTTCCAAGGCCGGTCTGGCCGGTGATCCGGGGAGCGTCGAGGCTTTCAAGATGGGGTATGTCCAGCTGCCCGTGCAGTTGCTCTGGGGACCTGACATTGCCGCCGGCAACTTCAAGCCGTATATCTTCGTCGAGCCTTTCGTGGGTTACAACCTGACCCAGAACGGCCAGTGGGTGGACGTCAAGAACGTCACCGACGTGGGCAAACTGTTCGACTGGGGCGGCGGCCTGGGCATCGGTATCAAGGTCTTCAAGCACCTGCAGATTACGGCCAAGTACGTCTGGAGCTTCGGCAATATCGTCAATGCAGACGGTACCGTCAATCCGCAGTACAAGAATTTCGATATCAAGAGCCCCGGCGCCCTTACGTTTGGAGCGGCCATCCTCTTCTAAGATGGAAGGGAAAGCTGCGGTATTCTTTTGTTCCGCGGTTTCCGAGATTGATCCCAAGTACAACCAGGCTGCCCGGGCGTGTGTCCGTGCGGCCTGTTTGTCGGGATACGGGATTGTCAGTGGGGGAACCGTCAAGGGCTGTATGAAGGTTGTGGCGGATACCGCCGCGGCCTGCGCTGCGCCTCACCGGGGCGTGCTGCCCCGTTTTATGAAGGGGCTGGAACACCCGGCGCTGACCGAGACGCAGTGGACGGAGACGATGTCGCAGCGGAAGGAACTGATGCGCGAGGGAACCTGCCTTGCCGTGGCGCTGCCCGGCGGCATCGGGACGCTGGACGAACTTTCGGAAACCTATTGCCTGGCGAAGATGGGGCTGTATTCCGGCCGCGTCGTGGTGCTCAACCTCGACGGATTCTTCGACGCTTACCGGGAGCAGCTGGACCGCTGTGTGCGGGAAGGGATGCTCAGTGCAGCCAGCCGCGCCCTGATTGCCTTCCCCGCGACGGTGGAGGAATTTGAGAAACTTTTGTAATTGATGACGGAACTTCTGCATACGCTCTGTGCGCTGGTGGATGCCGGAAAGGTGCCCCACGCGATTCTCTTGCACGAAGAGGATGGCGGCGGCGCCGTGCCCCTTGCGCTGAAGTTCCTCGAACATCTTTTCGGCGAGCAGGAAGGGGGGAAGATTTCGAAGCTGATTCATCCGGACGTGCATTTCGTCTTTCCGACGGTCAGTTCGTCCAAGGCCTGTCTGCCTGCCTGGCGCTCGCTGGTGCTGGAGCATCCCCGCTTCCGGCAGGAAGACCTTACTGCGGCGCTCGGCATCGAGGGGAAAACGGCGATCATTGCGGTGGCCGAGGCGAAGGAAATTCTCTCGACGCTCTCGCTCAGTGCCCTGGAAGGGGGCTACCGCGCGGTGCTGATGTATCTGCCCGAGAAGATGAACGCCGATGCGGCGAACCGCCTGCTGAAAATGGTGGAGGAGCCGCCGGCAATGACGCAGTTCGTCTTTGTGACGCACGCGCCGGAGAAGGTGCTGCCCACGATTGTTTCCCGCTGCCAGCGCTACCGGGTGATGCCCGGGGCGGGCGGGGCGTCCGACAGTGCGAATCCGGAGTTTGCCGCCATTTTGCGCGCGTTGCTCGACGCGGCGGTAGCCAGGGACCTGCCGGCGTTGCTTTCGGCCTCGGACCGGGTGGCGGCGCTGCCTTCCCGCGAGAACGTGGCGGAGTTTTGCCGCTATGCATCGGCGCAATTGCGGCAGTTGTTCCTGCTGCAGCAGGGCTTGGCGGCGTTGCAGGGGCCGCAGGCGGCGCAATTGTCGCCGTATGTATCGGCCCTGCCGAAACCCTTCCCGCGCAAGGCGCTTGCGGCCTTCGACCGGGCCTTGCTTTTAACGGGAAGGAATGTAAATTTGAAATTGGTTTTTACTGAGCTTGCCGGCTCACTCTACAGAAATGGATAACGAAACGATTCAATACGATTGCTTCCGGGGATGCACCGTGGTGCGCGATGCGGACAGCGGGGAAGCCTGCTGTACCTACCGCGAGGGCTGTTGTAAACTGGAAGCGCACAACTGGCTGAAAGGGAACGAGGACGCGTCGAATCCGGACCTCTTCGAGGTGCGGTTCAAGAACACCCGCAAGGGGATTTACCGCAACGATTCCGGCCAGAACATCAAGGTGGGGGATATGGTCATCGTGGAGGCGGCCTCGGGGCACGACCTGGGGATCGTCACCCTGTCCGGCCCCGTGGTGTTCCGGCAGATGAAGTGCAAGGGCGTTCCTGCGGACGGGGAGTTCCGCAAAATCTACCGCAAGGCGCGCCAGAATGATATCGAGAAGTGGCAGCTGGCCATTGCGCGGGAGCAGGAGACAATGATTGCCGCCCGCCGCATCGCCGCGGAACTGGGGCTGGATATGAAAATCGGCGACGTGGAGTTCCAGGGCGACGGCACCAAGGCCATCTTCTATTACATTGCCGACGGACGCGTGGATTTCCGGCAGCTGATCAAGGTCTTTGCCGACGAATTCCGCATCCGCATCGAGATGAAGCAGATCGGCGCACGGCAGGAAGCCGGGCTCATCGGCGGACTGGGTGTATGCGGCCGGGAACTCTGCTGCACCAATTATGTGACGACCTTCAAGAGCATTTCCACCTCGGTGGCGCGCTGCCAGGACCTGTCGCTCAATCCGCAGAAGCTGGCGGGGCAGTGCGGGAAACTCAAATGCTGCCTCAATTACGAGGTGGCGACCTACCAGGACGCCCAGTCGCGCATTCCGCGCGTCAGCGGTCCGCTGGAGTTCGAAGACGGTCCCGCGTGGCTGCGCAAGACCGATATCCTGCGGGAACGGATGTATTTCTCCTACGAGAAGGGCTCCGACGCGGTGCTTTATCCCCTGGATGCCGCCGAAGTGCGCGAGATTATCCAGATGAACCGCAACGGCATCAAGCCGGAATCGCTCAAGAGCGAACCGGAACCCTCCGCCCCGGAATTCGTGACCGCCGTGGGGGATGATTCCATCAGCCGTTTCGACCGGCCGCGCCGGGGGAAATCCCGCAATCGCGGCAGACGGGACCGGGGCGGCGCAGGCAAGGCGGGAAAATGAGGATTTTCCCGTTCCTGCTTCTGCTGGCGGTCTTTTCCGCCTGCTCCCGCCCGGTTTCCGAAGAATATTTCATCCTGAAGGGCGATGCGCCGGAGGGTGTGTATGCCTTCCCCCTGGATCTGGCGGATACCACCGTCAGTTATGACCTTTCCCTCTTCCTGCGCCCCGACAAGCGGGACACTTCGGGTTTCCCGCTGAAGGTTTTCTGGTACAAGGAGGATTCGCTGCGTTTCTCGGAGGACTTGTTCTTCCCGGCCGGGAAGGAGAAGGTCCTGTACCGCAGCGGGGTCGTGATGGCGGAGCCCGGGATATGGACGCTTTGCCTCGAACCTTGCTGCCCGCCTGCGGGATTCAGCGGGATCGGTGTCATCAATCAACGCAATGGGACACGATAAATTACGCAAATTTGCGGAGAACGAAACTTTCTCCTGCCTGATTCAGCCCTCGGCGCAGGAACTGCTGCGCGACGGCTTCCTGCACCTGCGCGACCATCCGCTCAAGGGCCGCTGGGCGCAGGAGATCTTCCATAACGATGCGCCCATTACCCTGGAACTGGGCTGCGGGAAAGGGGAATACACCCTCGACCTCGCGCGCCGCTTCCCGGAGCGCAATTTCATCGGCGTGGATATCAAAGGGGCCCGGCTGTGGCGCGGGGCCAAGACCGCTACGGAGGAAGCGCTGCCCAATGTGGCCTTCCTGCGTACGCGCATCGAATTCATCGGCGCTTTCTTTGCGCCGGGCGAAGTGTCGGAAATCTGGCTGACTTTTTCCGACCCCCAGCCCAATTCGGAGAATTCCCGGCTTTCCTCGCCCGTATTTCTGGACCGCTACCGGACATTCCTTGCCCCGGGCAGCCGGATTCACCTGAAAACCGACAGCCTCCTGCTGCACGAATATACCCTGGAAGTATGCCGGGCGCAGGGCCTGGAGGTGCTCGCGTGTACCGAAGACCTCTACGGGGAGGAGCGGCGCTTCGATCCCTGGCTGTACGAAGTGCAGACCTTCTACGAAAAAATGTTCCTGGCGAAGGGAATGAAAATAACCTATCTCTGCTTTTTGCTAAAATAAAGATTTTTTATATCTTTGCAGTCCCAATGGGGGTATAGCTCAGTTGGTAGAGCGATAGGTTCGCAATCTATAGGTCAGGGGTTCGAATCCCCTTATCTCCACGAAAAAAGTCCAGCCACCGGCTGGATTTTTTTGTGGAGATGTTAAAAAATTTAAAAAAATTATTGCAAAAAAAAATTTTATTGCTACCTTGCACCCCGGAATGATTGCGAACATCTATACTTCTTGGTTCCAGAATAACCAGCAGCAGAATCAGAATAACCTGGTTCTGTCCCGGTGTGTTCATTCCGTCAGTCATTCAGACGCACGTTAAAAAGGTGACAGGATTATAATAAAATAGGTAAAGTGAAGGCTGATTCGAAAGAATCAGCCTTTTTTGTGTACTGGTATGAAAAAAATTGAAGCCATCATCCGGAAAACGCATTTCAACGAGGTCAAAGAGGCCCTGTTCGAGGCGGACATCAACTGGTTTTCCTATTCGGAAGTCAAGGCCATCGGCCAGGACCGGGAAGACCGGGTCTACCGCGGCGTCATGTACAGCACGGACATCATCTCCCGTATCGAACTGACCATCGTCTGCCGCGACCAGTTTGTCCAGCCGGCCATCGACGCGATTATGCGCGCGGCCAGGACCGGGGAGATCGGGGACGGCCGCATCTTTGTCAGCCCGGTGGACGATACCTGGTCCATCCGGACGGGAGAGCATGGCGATACTGTGCTCGCCAACAAAAAGTAAAGTTAGTTAGTAGTATATTTTCTTATGGAAACGATGGGAATCAATGGGCTGGATACGGTATGGGTGCTGCTGGCCGCCATGCTGGTATTCTTCATGCAACCCGGCTTTGCCCTGGTGGAGGCCGGATTTACCCGCTCCAAGAACACCGCGAACATCCTGATGAAGAATTTCGTGGACTTTATGCTGGGCTCCGTCCTGTTCTGGGCGGTCGGCTTCGGCCTGATGCACGCGGCGGGAAACGGCTTCATCGGCCGTCCGCATTTTTTCGACTATTCTTTTTTCCCGGATACGAATATCCCTTCCGAGTGTACGCTGATTTTCCAGACGATGTTCTGCGCTACGGCGGCGACCATCGTGTCCGGCGCGATGGCGGAACGGACGAAATTCTCGATGTACATCGTCTTCTCCATCCTGATTTCCGTGCTGATTTACCCGATTGAGGGCCATTGGGTATGGGGTGGCGGCTGGCTCGCCGCCCTGGGGTTCCACGATTTTGCCGGATCGACGGTAGTGCACGCCTGCGGCGGCGCCCTTGCGCTGGCCGGCGCGATGATCCTCGGACCGCGGAGCGGGAAATACACCCGCGACGGGAAGCCGGTGGCCATTCCCGGTCACAACCTGGCCCTGGGCGCGCTGGGCGTCTTCATCCTGTGGTTCGGCTGGTTCGGCTTCAACCCGGGATCGCAACTCTCTGCGACGGGAGAGGAGAGTATCCGGGCCATTTCCCGCGTGATGTGTACGACGAATATGGCGGCTGCAACGGGCGGCATCGCCGCGCTGGTCATTACCTGGATCGGGTACGGGAAACCCTCCCTGTCGCTGGTGTGCAACGGCATCCTGGCCGGGCTCGTGGGGGTGACCGCCGGCTGTGATGCGGTTTCCGTAGGCGGCGCTGCGGCCATTGGCCTGATTTGCGGCGGCGTGATGGTGCTTTTCGTCAACCTGATCGACAAGGTTTTTCACGTTGATGATCCGGTAGGTGCGATTTCCGTACACGGCGTCTGCGGCGTGCTGGGAACCCTGCTGACCGGCGTTTTTGCGACGGAGGGCGGACTGCTCTACGGCGGTGGCTGGCGGATGCTGGGCATCCAGGGCCTGGGTGCCGTCACGGTGGTTTGCTGGGCCTTCGCCTGCGGATTCCTTTTATTCTTCCTGCTGGACCGCTTTTTCGGCATACGGGTATCTCCCCGCATCGAGGAGGAAGGGCTGGATATTTACGAACACGGTGAAACCGCTTACAACAACTAGGCTATGTGTGGTTTGACAGGCATATTCAACAGCCATCTCCCGGAATGGGAGACCCGGCAGAAGGCGCTGCAGATGTCTTCGCGCATCCGGCACCGGGGGCCGGACTGGAGCGGGGTCTATTGTTCCGCCCACTGTACGCTGGCCCACGAGCGCCTGGCCATCGTGGACCCGTTCTCGGGCAGCCAGCCGCTGTACGCGCCGGACGGGAAGCAGGTACTGGCCGTGAACGGCGAGATTTACAACCACCGGGAAATCCGGGAGCGTTTCCGCGGGCGCTATGCCTTCCGCACGGGCTCGGACTGTGAGGTGATTCTCGCGCTGTACCGGGAGAAAGGTGCGGACTTCCTCGAAGACCTGAACGGCATTTTCGCCTTTGCCCTGTACGACGAGGCGGAAGACCGTTTCCTGATTGCGCGGGACCCCATCGGCGTCATTCCTTTGTATATAGGATACGACGATGACGGGACGGTGTATGTCGCGAGCGAACTGAAGGCGCTCGAAGGAATGTGCGCGCGCTACGAACCCTTCCTGCCGGGCCATTACCTGGACAGCCGCGAGGGGCTCGTGATGAAGCGCTGGTGGAAGCGCGACTGGGCGGATTACACTGCGGTTAAGGGCGGAAGCTGCGACCCGGGGCTCGTGCGCGAGGCGCTCGACGCGGCTGTCAAGCGGCAGATGATGAGCGACGTGCCTTACGGGGTGCTGCTTTCTGGCGGGCTGGACAGTTCGCTGATTTCCGCCATCGTCGCCAAATATTCCGCGCGGCGCATTGAGACGGAGGATCGGACGGATGCCTGGTGGCCCCGGCTGCACTCCTTCGCCGTGGGCATCAAAGGGGCGCCGGACCTGGAGAAGGCCCGGAAAGTGGCGGAGGCGCTCGGGACCGTGCACCACGAGGTGAACTATACGGTGCAGGAAGGCCTGGACGCCCTGCGGGACGTGATTTACCACATTGAAACCTACGATGTGACGACGGTCCGCGCCAGTACACCGATGTTCCTGCTGGCCCGTTTCATCAAGAGTATGGGCATCAAGATGGTGCTGAGCGGCGAGGGTTCCGACGAGATTTTCGGCGGTTACCTGTATTTCCATAAGGCGCCTTCCGCAGAGGCCTTCCACGAGGAGACGGTGCGCAAGCTCTCCACCCTCCACCTCTACGACTGTCTGCGGGCGAACAAGTCCCTGGCGGCCTGGGGCATCGAAGGGCGCGTGCCGTTCCTGGACAAGGAATTCCTGGACGTGGCGATGCGCCTCGACCCCGCGTGCAAGATGTGCCCGGGCAAGACCGTGGAGAAGAAGATCCTGCGCGAAGCCTTCGCCGGCAGTATCCCCGACGAAATCCTCTGGCGGCAGAAAGAGCAGTTCAGCGACGGCGTGGGCTATTCCTGGATCGACAGCCTGAAGCAGATGACGGAAGAGCGGGTGAGCGATGAACAGATGGCCGCGGCCGCGGAGCGTTTCCCCATTCATCCCCCGATGAACAAGGAGGAATATTATTACCGTTCCATTTTCAGCGAACTTTTCCCCAGCGACAGTGCGGCGCTCAGCGTGCCGAGTGTGCCCAGCGTGGCCTGCTCCTCGGCGGCTGCCCTCTCCTGGGACCCTTCCTTCCAAGGTGTGAACGACCCCAGCGGCCGTGCCGTAAAAGATATTCACAATTAACCAATAGTAGTATTATGAGCAAGTTAAGATTTGACGTTGTGCAAGACGCCTTTAAGAAGAAGGCCGTCAATGTGGAGCTTCCGTCCGCGAAGATCTCCGACTTCTTCGGTGAACTGGTGTTCACCCGTGACAAAATGCGCCGGTATCTGGATGCCGACAGCTTCCGCAAGATTACCGACTGTATCGACAATGGCGCCCCGCTGGACCGTCCTACGGCCGACAAGGTGGCCGAAGGAATGAAAATCTGGGCGATGGAACACGGTGCCACCCATATTACCCATTGGTTCCAGCCGCTGACCGAAGGAACCGCCGAAAAGCACGATTCCCTGATGGATTACGACGGGAAGGGCGGAATGATCGAGAGTTTCGACGGCCGTTCGCTGGTACAGCAGGAGCCTGACGCGTCGTCGTTCCCCAACGGCGGCATCCGCGCTACCTTCGAAGCCCGCGGCTACACGGCCTGGGACCCGACCTCCCCGGTGTTCATCCAGAACGACACCCTCTGTATCCCGACGGTATTCATCGCCTATACCGGCGAGGCGCTCGACTACAAGACCCCGCTCAAGAAGGCGCTCAAGGCCGTCAGCGATGCGGCCGTTCCCGTCTGCCAACTCTTCGACAAAAAGGTCAAGAAGGTCTATTCCTACCTGGGCTGGGAGCAGGAGTACTTCCTCGTCGATGAGGACCTGTACGCCGCCCGCCCGGACCTGATGCTCACGGGCCGCACCCTGATGGGACACGCTTCGTCCAAGAACCAGCAGTTGGACGACCACTACTTCGGGGCCATTCCTTCCCGCGTGGCCGCCTTTATGCGCGACATCGAGATTGCCGGCTACAAACTGGGCATTCCGCTCAAGACCCGGCACAACGAAGTGGCGCCCAACCAGTTCGAGTTGGCGCCGATTTACGGCGAAGCCAACCTGGCCAACGACCAGAACCAGATGATCATGAACGTGATGAACAGCATCGCCCGCAAACACGGGTTCGTGGTGCTCTTCCACGAAAAGCCCTTCGACGGCATCAACGGCAGCGGCAAGCACAACAACTGGTCCATCGGCACCGACACCGGTACGATGCTGCTTGCGCCGGGCAAGGACGCGAACAGCAACCTGCAGTTCGTTACCTTCTTCGTCAACGTCCTTGCGGCCGTGCAGAAATACAACTCCGTCCTGAAGGCGAGCATCGCCTCCGCGACCAACGCCCACCGGCTCGGGGCCAACGAGGCGCCGCCCGCCATCATTTCTGCCTTCCTGGGCAAGACGATGACCGACGTGCTGCGCAAACTGCTCACCGTTCCTTCCGATACGCCGATTGAAATCGCCGGCAAGAAGGGGCATTCGCTGGGGCTGGTGGAAATCCCCGAACTGTTCATCGACAATACGGACCGCAACCGTACCTCGCCCTTCGCGTTCACCGGCAACCGCTTCGAGTTCCGTGCGGTGGGTTCGAGCGCCAACTGCGCCGGGGCGCTCACGACGCTCAGCGCGGCCGTCGCCGACCAGCTGCTCGATTTCAAGGCGGCCGTAGACAAGGAAATGGCGGCGGGCAAGGAGCGCAATATCGCCATTATGGATACGCTCAAGCCCATTATCGCTTCGATTATCGACGTCGTCTGCTTCGACGGGAACGGTTATTCCGAGGCCTGGCAGAAGGAAGCGAAGCGCCGCGGGCTGGACACGGAGACCAATGTCCCGAAGATGTTCAAGGCCTTTACGGAAGAGAAGACCGTCGGTATGTTCACGCGCCTGGGCGTATTCAGCGAGAAAGAGCTGGAGGCCCGCAACGAGGTGCGCTGGGAAACCTATAGCAAGAAGGTGCAGATCGAGGCGCGGGCTACCGGACGGATGGCCACGAACCATATCTTCCCGGCCGCCGTGGCGTACCAGTCCCGTTTGCTGAAGAACATCGACCTGCTCCGCCAGGACTTCCCGAACGACTGGGAAGCGCTCGCCGGGACACAAGTCCGTATGGTGAAGGAAATTTCCCGGCTCGTCGCTGACCTGACCGTCAAGATTGATGCGATGGTGGCGGCGCGCAAGAAGGCCAATGCCATTGCGGACGAATACGAAAAAGCGCTGGCCTATCACGAGATTGCCGAGTCCCTCTTCGCCATCCGCAAGTCCATCGACAAGCTGGAGGAAATCTGCGACAACGACCTTTGGCCGCTGCCCAAGTACCGGGAGATTCTTTTCATCAATTAAAAAATTGTCAATGAAGGGTTTATACAATAAGGAGTACGAGCACGACGCCTGCGGGATCGGAATGCTCGTAGACCTCAGATGCGAAAAGACCCACGCGCTGGTGGACCACGCTCTTACCGTCCTGGAAAACATGAAGCACCGCGGTGCCGAAGATCCGGACGGCAAGAGCGGGGACGGAGCGGGGATCCTGCTCCAGATTCCCCACGAATTTATTCTGTTGCAGGGCATTCCCGTACCGGAGCGCGGCCGCTACGGCACGGGTCTGGTCTTCCTTCCCAAGGACATCCTGGCCGGACACGCGTGCCTGGATATCCTGCAGGAAGAAACCGAAAAAGCCGGGTTCCACCTTTCCTATGTGCGGGAGGTGCCGGTCAACTCCAAGGTGATCGGCGGACCGGCTGCTGCGGCGGAACCGCGCATCGTCCAGGTGTTCATCACCGGGGGAGAGAAGGCGGAAAACTTCGAGCGGGACCTCTACCTGCTGCGCCGGCACATCGAGCGCCGGATCGACGACAGGAATTTCTACATCGTCTCCCTGTCCAGCAAGGTCATCGTTTACAAGGGAATGCTTACCTCCGTGCTGCTGCGCAAATACTATCCGGACCTCGAAAGTCCGTTCTGTACCAGCAGCCTGGCTATCGTGCATTCGCGTTTCAGCACCAACTCCCTGCCGGAATGGTCGCTGGCGCAGCCGTTCCGTATGCTGGCCCACAACGGTGAAATCAACACCATCCGCGGCAACCGTTCGTGGATGGAGGCGCGCGAAAGCGTGCTGGACTGCGGTCCGCTGGGGAAGGTGAGCGACATTTCGCCCATCATCCAGCCCGGCCGGAGCGACAGCGCATCGCTGGACAACGCCCTGGAATTCTTCCTGCATTCGGGGATGAGCCTGCCGCACGCAATGTCGATGCTGGTCCCGGAGTCCTTCAACGAGAAGAACCCCATCGACCAGGCGCTGAAGGATTTTTACGAGTATCATTCCATCCTGATGGAGCCCTGGGACGGCCCGGCGGCCCTGCTCTTCACCGACGGCCGCTATGCCGGCGGGATGCTGGACCGCAACGGACTGCGCCCGGCGCGCTATCTGGTCACGAAGGACGGCCAGTTCATCATGGCCTCGGAAGCCGGCTGCCTGGACATCGATTCCGCCGCCATCGTCAAGAAGGGGGCGCTGCATCCCGGCAAACTCCTGCTGGTGGATACGCAGACCGGCGAAATTATCGGCGATGAAAGCATCAAGCGGGAACTGGCCTCGGCGCACGAATACGGAAAATGGCTTGCGGACGGCCGGGTGGAACTGGACAGCCTGCGCAGCGGACGGAAAGCCGACTATGCGGTGGAGGACTATCAGCGGAAACTGCGCGCCTTCGATTTTACCCGCGAGGACATCGACAAGATCATCCTGCCGATGTGCCGGGACAAGCGGGAACC
>CACYHC010000045.1 GCA_902774145.1 uncultured Bacteroidia bacterium | reverse complement strand
TCCTATGTGACGCGGGTTTTTTCCGCCGAGGTGGGCTGCGGCCCAATGACTTACCTGCTTCGGCTGAAGGCCGCCAGGGCCTGCCGTCTGCTAAAGAATACCGACCTGAAAATCAACCAGATTGCCTATATGGTGGGCTTTGACGATCCTTTCTATTTCTCCAAGTTCTTCACCAAGGCCAAGGGCGTATCTCCCAAAGAATACCGGAAGGCCTACCACGCCTAACCGCCGATGCGCACCGTCAGCCCGGCCTCACGGCCCATCGCCGCAAAGGGTTCCAGGGCGTCTTTCCGCACACTTTCTCCCGGCCAGTCGTAATTGCGGCCCAGTTGGGTGTATTTGTCCCTGGCGTACGTGTGATAAGGAAGCAGGTGCGCTTCCTTGACTCCCATCGATACCGCAAGGTCAAAGATGCCTTTCATTGTTTGTTCGTCCAGGTTAAACCCCGGGATACAGGGGATACGCGCAATGACTTTTCCGCTTGCCGAAAGCGCCCGGAGATTCTCCAGAATCCCCTCCAGATTGCCCTTGCAGACGTTCCGGAGTTCCGCCGGGACGCAGTGTTTGATGTCAAAGAGAAAAAGGTCCGTGTAGGGTTCGGCAGCCAGCAGGTCTTCCTTCGGCACTTCTCCGCAGGTCTCGACCGCCGCATGGAGGCCGGCCGCCTTGCATTCCCGCAACAGGGCCGTCAGCGCCCGGGGCTGAAGCAGCGGCTCGCCGCCGGAAAAGGTCACCCCGCCCCCAGAATTCCGGTAGTAATCCGCATCCCGCAATACGGTGGCCATGATTTCCGCCACGTGCATTTCCTTCCCGCCACGGCAGTCCTGCGTTTCCGGATTGGCGCACCAGGGGCAGCGGAGCGGGCAGCCCTGCAGGAAGACCGTTGTCCGGATTCCCGGGCCGTCGTGCAGGGAGAACCGCTGGACAGAAGAAACCCTGACCGGAGCGTCAGGCAAGCGACCGCTGCTCGTCATACAGTACGCGACTCAGGAGTTCCTTTTGAATATCCGGGGACAAGTCTACGAAAACCGCCGAGAAACCGGCCACCCGCACAATCAGGTTGGGGTATTTTTCCGGGTGCACCATCGCGTCTTCCAGCACGCCGCTGTCCACCACCGTCACCATGATGTGGCAGCCGCCCCTGTCAAAGTACGTCCGGAACAAGCCTTTGATAATGTCCCGGTGGCCATTGAACATAGACGGTGTAAACTTGATGTTCTGCACGCTCCCGGCGTGGTAACGGGCGTCAAATTTGGCCAGGGAATTGAGCATGGCGGTGGGCCCGCTCTTATCTGCGCCGCCCTGGGGATTGTTGGCGGGATTCATATACATCCCGCGCAGGCGGCCGTCCGGAGATGCCGCCGTAGCCAGTCCCCATTCCGTATTGAGCTGGTTGTTGCTGATGACAATCAGGAAATACTGCATCCCAATGGCAATACCGCGGTCCCGCACGCCCTTGGCCACGAACTCGTACAGGTCGTTCGCCATTCCGTCGGCCGTATCCAGGTCATTGCCGTATTTGTCGCAGGCCAGACAGTCCTGACGAATCTGCTCATAGCCTTCGAAATTGGCCAATACCGCCGTTTCAAGCTGCTCCAACGTGTATTTCTTCTGCTCAAAGACCAGCGTCTTGATGGCCTGGAGCGAATCCGAAGTATTGATGTTGCCGTAGGTCTCGTTGGTGCCGCCCAGGTAGCGGATGCCACCGTCCAGCAGCGCCTTCCCGCGGGCGATGCAATCCTTCATCAGCAGACTCGTAAACAGGAAGCCCACGTGGCGGTTCATCACTTCGTAGGAATGGTACTGCGCCCGGGCCGAAAGGTCAAGATAGAAATCCAGCAGACGCTTGTAACCGTCGTAGAATTCCTCGAAGGTCTTGTATTCCTTCAAGGGCTTGATGGGTACGCCGCCGTCTTTTCGCCGGCCGTCTTCCGGATCCACGCCCCCGTTCATATAGATGGTGAGCAGCTTCAGGAGATTGATGCAGATGTTGGGCGTCCCGGTGCTTTCCCCCTGGATGACGAACTCCGTGCAGCCGAAAGGGACATACTGCTCGGCGGTCTTCTCGTCCACCCGCATCCCGTAGGCTACGGCCGGGACCTCCACATCGTCGTTGTAGATGGTCGGATAGGTGGCGCCTGCCCCCAGGGCGTCCAGCGCTTCGTCCCAAACCTGTTCGGAGGTATTCTTGTCCAGCCGGAGCGTGAACTGCGGCTCCACATAGCGACAGTCCTTGGCCACCCGCATACACAGGTGCAGGAAGAGGTCCGCATCCTCCGGGTGCTTCCGGCCGCGGCCGCCCACGATAATGCGCCCGTTGACGGTGGTGCGGCGGTTTTCAATCAGGGTCCAGAGACTGCGGACATCCTTGTAGGCTTCCTCTTCGGTGATGCGGCCCTCCCGGAGATCCCGGGCGAGGAATGGCCCCAGAAAATCGTCCAGGCGGCCGTAGTTGATGACGCCGGCCAGCAATGCATACAACCAGAACAGCTGCAGGGCCTGGTGGAAGGTCTGGGGCGCCTTGTCCTCGATATGGGTCAGGGATTCCGCCATCCGGTCCAGTTCCCGCAGCCTTTCCGCGGAGGCCCCCGCCTTTTGCGCGCACACTTCTTCCCTGAGGTGGCGGGCGCAACGGACGAACAAGTCCATACAGCGAAGGCCCGCTTTCAAAAACTCGTTCCCTGGGTCCTCTTGCAGGCGGTCGGAGATTTTTTGCCGCAAACCGCCGATGCCCAGCGAAAGCAGCGTGGGATAATCCAGCATCATCCCCGAAAGCCGGGCTGTGGCAATCATCGGATAGGCCGTTTCGATAAAGGTGCCCAGGATGTCCTCCTGCAGCGTTTCCCGGTTATAGGCCGTCTTGACATCGTGGTCCTCCCAGTAATGGTACAGGGCGTCCACGCGGGGACGGTCCGCATCCGGCAACTGCGCCGCAAACTGCTTGAGCTTGCGGAAGACGCAATAATGGCCCACGCCGCCCACTGAGGTGACGCAGCCGAAACCGATGGGAAGGAAGTCCAGCCGTCCGGCGATACGGTCTCCGTCCTGGATATGGCGGAACAAGGTAGGATACAGCACTTCCAGACAAGCCGCCTCGCGCATTTCCTTGGAACTGCCCAGGTGCGCCCGGTGGACTTCCGTATAGCGCTCCATAATCTCCAGTTGCTCCTGCAGCGACTTTTCGCAGGGGAATTTCTTGCTGATTTCGACGTTTTGCGCCGCCTCGATGTTAACCTTTGCCATAACGAAGGCAAAGATAGGGAGCGGAACGCTTTGCGAAAATGCCAAATGCTACCGAAATCAATGGATTATCACACACCTTTTGCTTTTTCAAGAAGATTCCGTTACCTTCGTGGCATGAAAAAGTTGATTTTGATTGTAGCGGCGATGTTTTCGCTGGCGGCCTGCCAGGCGAAAGCGCCGAAGTATGCCAATCGCGCAGAGGCGATTGTCGCACAGATTCACGACCCCGCTTCGAAGTATGTCGTCGTCGCCTGCCACCGCGGGGACTGGCGCAATTTCCCGGAGAACTCCATTCCCGCCATCGAGAGCATCATCCGCATGGGGGCCGATATCATGGAACTCGACCTGAAGATGACGAAGGATTCCGTCCTGGTGCTGAGCCACGACAAAGACGTGCGCCGCTGCACGAACTTCTCGCAAGTTTTCAAGGGCGAAAAGGGCAAAAGCGCCAAGGTCTGCGACCTGACATTCGCGGAAATCCGGCAGCTGAGCCTCAAGCGCGCCCACGGCGTAGCGATTGACACCCTGCATATGCCCACGCTGCGCGAAGCCCTGCTCTGCTGCAAGGACCGCATCTGCGTGAACGTGGACCAGGGGTACGACTACTATGACCAGGTGCTCGCCCTTACCGAGGAACTGGGGGTCACCGACCAGATTCTCATCAAGGGAAACAAGCCCATCGAGGTGGTCGCTGCGCACGAAGCCGCTTACCCCCACAATATGATGTACATGCCGATTGTAAATATCCAGAAACCCCAGGGAATCGAACTTTTCAATTCCTATATGGAGCAGGGAGTGGTGCCTCTTGCCTATGAGGTCTGCTGGCAGAACAACGATGACAGCGCCTTTGCAGACGCTTGTGCGCGCATCCTTGCACAGGGCTCAAAAATCTGGGTGAACACCATCTGGGCCAGCCTTTGCGGCGGTGACGGCAACGACGACGACGCCGCTTACATCGCCCCGGATCCCGGTATGGTTTATCAGCAATACCTCGACAAAGGGGTGTCAATGATCCAAACCGACCGTCCCGAACTGCTGATCGGCTGGCTTAAAGCCCGGGGGCGGCACACGCTGTAGGGGCCTCCGCGTGATATTTGACCAGCTCCTCGATGGGAGCCGGAATGAACGCCCGGATGCGGATGCCGTTTTCTTCGAAAATCGGGCGCACGATATCCTGAAGCGCATTGCCAAAGCCGCCGACGATGCCGACGGGATAGTGCTTCGTATCGTACTGTTTGAGGGTGCGCTGCGCAAACGCCCGGAAATTCCTGTCCACCATTTCCTTGATATAAGGATGGGCATACCAGGACAGGATAAACGGGCAGAGGCTGCCCAGCCATCCTGAAGGGGAACCGGGATTGTGATACACCATTTCCACGATTTCCGGATAGGTCGAGGGGAATTTCTCCGCATAGGCCTGCGCGATTTCCTCCGGGACGAATCCCTTGATATAATCGGCGATGAAGAGTTTTCCCAGCACGGAAGCCGAACCGTCGTCGCCGATGATGAAACCGCCGGCCTGGACGTGCTTGACGATGCGGGAACCATCCCACTGGCAGGAATTGGAACCGGTACCCATAATGACGGCGATCCCGGGCGCGTGCCCGCAGGCTGCGCGCGCCGAAGCGACCAGGTCCGACTCCACATCCAGGTTCGCCGCGCCGAAGCATTGTCCCAGGACCGCCTCCACTTCTTTCCGGATAGGGTCGGTAATCACACCGGCCGTGTAGAAATAGACGGCGTCCACCGGGCCCGCGGAAAGCGCCTGCGCCGCTTCACGGATGATGGCGGCGACGGCTTCCATCTTCATCGTGGACACGTTGGTCCCGGCGGTAATCTGACGGGCGGTCTGCACGCCGTCCTCAATGACGCGCCAGTCGGCCTTGGTGGCCCCGGCTTCACAAATTACGAATTTCATCCTTTTATTGTTTTACAATTTTCGCGGCATCCTTCTCATAGAAAAACATACGCGCGACAATCAGTGCGATGCTGCCGATAATCCAGACGGCGCCCAGCGAGGCGATGCCCGCGCTCAGGCCCATATGGTCGCCGATCATCCCCAGGATCCACGGAGCCAGCGCGCCGATGCTGAAACCGAAAAGAATCAGCACGGCGGAGGACGTCGAGTAGAATTTCGCGTCGATGACATCATACAGCACGGCGAAGGTCCCCGCATCGAAGAAGGCCCGGAAGAAACCGAAGCCGGCCAGGGCCGCACAGACCGTCACAAAGGTAGAGGAAATGCCCATCACCACGATGCAGGGAGAAGCCAGGAGCAGGCCGCCCGCCTGCAGCAGGAGACGGTTTTTGCCGCCGCCGGGACGGGCCGCCATCTTGTCGGACAGGGTCCCCGCGACGAGCACCCCCACAAACGCCGCCGCGTGCGTCCAGAACATCGCGTGGAAACCGGCGGAAGAGAGGCTCAGGTTGAACGTCTCCTTGAGGTATTTGGGCATCCAGGTCAGGTAGCCGTTCAGACCGAAAATCAGCGTGCAATACGCCACCAGGATACATACGGCGGTAGGAATCCGGAAAATGGTGGCAATGGCGGCAGGCATCGACGGAGCGGCAGGGGCGTCCGCCACGGGCTTCACGGGCTGCGCTTCCGGTTTGTCCCGCAAGCGCAATACCAATACGCCGGTAAACAGCACGCCGGCGCCGCCAAAGAGGAAGAAGGCATACTGCCAGCCCAGCGATTCCGCCACCTTCCCCGCCAGGAAGCCACAGGTTATCACGCCGATGTAATAGGAAGTCTGGTGCAAGGACATCGCCCGCGCCCGGGTTTTCGTGTCGTGATACTGCGCGATGATTCCGGTATAGGAAGGGCCGAACATTCCCTGCCCCACGCCCATCCCCAGGCAGCGGAACAGGATGAGTCCGAAAATGCCGCCGGCAAAACCGGTACAGAACGTGCCCAGGGAAAAAATCAGCGTACTGACCCAAATGATTTTACTGCGGCCCATCCGGTCTGCACAATACCCGGCAAAGGGCACGACAATGGCATAAACCAGATTGAGCATCATCGCCAACAGCCCCATCGTGCTGTCCGACGCCCCCAGGTGCTGCTGGATTTGCGGCAGGACGATATTGAAGGCCTGACGGTCCGCCTGGTTCAGGAAAAAGGCTACCCACAACAGGAGGACGACCTCCCACTTGTAGAAACTGGCGCTGGTATTTACTTTCATCTTCACAAGAATGGTTCGCAGTTGCGAAGATAAGAAGAAAAATTGTAAATTTGTGCGTTTCTATGAACGATAAACGCATATCCAATATGACCAGACGGATTCTTTTTCTTTGCGCTGCATGGCTTGGTGCCTGCGGCCTGATGTCTTCGTGTTCGTGCGGCGGGAACAAGAGCCAGGGCGAAGCCATCAAGGTGAATTACGAAACAAAGGTGCTCCAAAAAGAGAACCGGATTTACAACATGTCCTTCCCCGCCACGACCAGCGGCGTCATCGAGGTCAAGGCTTACCCCCAGGTGGAAGGCATCATCACGCAAAAGAATTTCGTCGCGGGCACCATCGTCACGAAGGGGCAGGCGCTCTTTGTCATCGACCCGACCGAATACCAGCTCAGCGTACAGTCCGCCGAAGCCGACCTGAAGGTGGCCAAGGCCTCGATGGCGAGCACGAAACTGCAGTATGAATCGAACCTGGAACTGTACCGGAAAAACGTCATCAGCGAGTTCGTACTCAATACCAGTTTGAACGACTACAATTCCGCCGAGGCGTCGGTAGCCCAGGCCGAAGCGCAGCTCAACATCGCGCGCACCAACCTGCGCCACTGCACCATCTCCGCACCGGCCACGGGATATGTCGCCGACAACGGGAACTACAAGGTGGGCGATATGGCGAGCCGCTCCCAGTATCTCTGCACGGTCAGCGACATCAGCAAGATCCTTGCGGACTTCTCCATTACGGAGACCGACCTGCTGGACATCGTCCAGGAATTCCACCTGCGCAACGGGAAAAAAGGAATGGAAGGGCCCAAAGGGGGGCTGGTCGGGGACTCCATGCCCAAGGTGAAACTCAGGCTCAAGGACGGCAGCATCCACCCGCAGGAGGGCCGGATTACCGTTATCAGCTCGATTGTCAACCCGACGACGGGGACGGCCGCCTGCCGGGCCGAGTTCGACAATCCCGACGGCGTCCTCCGTTCGGGTCTGTCCGCCAATGTCATCATCCCCATCACCCTCGAAAACATCCTGTGCGTGCCGCAGACCGCCGCCGTGCGCCTGCAGGACAAGATGATGTTCTACCGCATCAAGGAAGACGGCACGGTGGAAGGCATCCTCTGCCAGACCTATCCCTCGAACGACGGGAAGGAATACTACATTCTCGACGGGCTGAACGAGGGGGATGAAGTGGTGACCAACGGCGTCGGCAAGCTGACCAACGGGGCCAAAATCAGATAGCGATGGAACAGGGAAAGCAACAAAAATACTTTGTAAAGCACTGGGTGGCCGCAATGGCCGTCGGCGTGCTGATCTGCCTGATCGGGGTGGTGGGGCTGAATTCGGTGGCGGTAGAGCAATACCCCGACATCGCCCCGCCCCAGGTCATCATCAGCGCTTCTTACAGCGGCGCCGACGTGGCCTCCATCATGAAATCGGTCATTATGCCCATCGAAGAGCAGGTGAACGGCGTGGAGAATATGATGTATATTTCCTCCACGGCGTTCTCCAACGGCAGCGCCGAAATTGACGTGTACTTCAAACAGGGCACCAATGCCGACATGGCGACGGTGAATGTAAAGAACCGCGTGAGCCAGGCCGAGGGGTCGCTGCCCTCCGACGTGACCCGGAACGGCATTACGGTGCAGAAGAGCGTCAACTCCATCCTGCAAGTCCTGTGTCTGGAGAGCACCGACGACCGCTTTGACGAGAAGTTCGTCATCAACTATATGGACATCAACGTGCTGCCGCGCATCAGCCGGATCACGGGCGTGGGCAGCACCACCCTGCTGGGCGACACCTACGGCCTGCGCGTCTGGATCAAGCCCGACGTAATGGCCTCCTACGGCATCACCAAGGACGAAATCATCCATGCCATCACGGAGCAGCACCTCGTCTCGCCGGTCGGAAGCATCGAGAGTTCCGTCAACAAGGTGGACATCCAGTTCCACGGGCAGTGCGAGGAAGTGAGCGATTTCGGGCAAATCGTCGTACGGGCCGACGGCGACGGCCACCTCGTGCGTCTCAGGGATGTCGCGGACGTGGAGCTGGGCACCAAGTCCTACACCTACCGCTCGAATGTAGACCGGCACCCCGGAGCCGCTTTCCTGATCAAACAAACCCCCGGCGCCAACGCCACGGCGGTCAACGCCGAAATCGGCAAAGTAATCGAAGAACTCTCGAAATCCCTGCCGGCCGGCCTGGAATTCAAGCAGATAGAGACTTCGGACGACTTCCTCTACGCCTCCATCTACAATGTCATCGAGACCCTGATCATCGCCATTCTCCTGGTCATCCTCATCGTGTATCTTTTCCTCCAGGACTTCAAGGCGACGCTGATTCCTTCGATTTCAATCATCGTGTCGCTGGTGGGCACCTTCGCCATCGTGTGGGCGATGGGATACTCGCTGAACCTGATTACGCTGTTTGCTTTGGTGCTGGCCATCGGCACCGTCGTCGACGACTCCATCGTGGTGGTGGAAGAAGTGATGTCGAAGCTGGACAGCGGAAAATACAAATCTGCTGCCTCGGCCACGACCGACGCCCTGCGCGAGGTGACGACGGCCGTCATCTCGACCACCCTGGTGTTCATCGCCGTATTTATCCCCGTGACCTTTATGGGGGGCACGCAGGGCACCTTCTTCAAGCAGTTCGGCTTCATCATGTCCGGCTCGGTGTGCATCTCCACCCTCTCCGCCCTGACGATTTGTCCGGCCCTCTGCGCGATTCTGTTCAAGCCCAAAAACGAAGGCGAAAAGGAGCGGAAGAACCTCAGCTATTATGTCAGACAGGCCTACAATGTGGCCTATAGCGCCTTGCTGGACAAATATGTCAAAGGCATCCGCCGCTTCATCAAACGGCCGGCCTTCTCCTGGATTTTGCTGCTTGTTTTCAGCGCAGGGATGGTTTATCTGATGAAGACCGCACAGACGGAACTCGTCCCGCAGGAAGACCAGGGCTTCCTCTTCGTGGACGTCCAGACGACCCCGGGGACCTATCTCAACGAAACCGAGGCGGCCCTCCTCAAGATTGAGGACTATATCAGGAACCTGGACGACGTTGAACTGGTGAGCGGCACGGCGGGTTTCTCCATTATGAACAACGGGGCCGGGACCAACTACGGCACCCTGATGGTGCGCTTGAAAGACTGGAGCCAGCGGGCCTTCTACAGCGTCAACGACGTGCAGCAGCAAATCTCCTTGTGGGCCATGCAGAATATGCCGGAGGCCGATGTCACCTCGTTCCAGATGCCGCAGATTCCGGGGTATGGTACGGGCTCGTCCATCTCGCTGAACCTGCAGAACAGCTCGGGCGACGATGACGCCACTTTCATCAATTACGCTACCGAATTTACGCAGAAATTGAACGAGCGTCCGGAGGTGATGATCGCCCTGGCCTCCTATTCGGCCAACTATCCGAAATACGACCTCACCATCGATGCGGCGGCCTGCCGGACCAAAGGCGTCTCGCCGCAGACGGTCGTCGAGACCATCGGCGCCAACCTCGCCGGTTCGTATGTCGCCAACTACACCAAGTACGGAAAGGTGTACCAGGTGATGCTGCAGGCCGGTGACGCGTACCGTATGGAACCCACCGTCCTCAATTCCATCCGCATTGAGGCGAACGACGGCACGATGACTCCCGTGTCGGAATTTGTCACCCTCACCCCGGGGATGGGCCCCTCGCAGGAAAGCCGCTTCAACCTCTTCTCCTGCTACAACGTCAATGTGATTCCGGCCACGGGATACACTTCCGCGCATGTGCGGAAGGCCATCAGGGCCGTGATGTCCGAGGTGTTCCCCGAAAACTACAGTTACGAATACGGCGGTATGGCCCGCGAGGAGGCCGCCAACGAAAATTCCAACACCACCCTCATCATCTATGCCATCGCCATCCTGCTGGTGTACCTTATCCTCGCCTGTCTCTACAACTCGGTATTTATCCCCTTTGCCGTGCTCTTGTCCATCCCGTTCGGCATCTTCGGCGCCTACCTCTCGGTGCGTCCGCTGGAGGCCCTGATGGGCGTCGGGGTCAACGTGTATGTGCAGGTGGGCGTCATCATGCTGATGGGACTGATGGCCAAGACGGCCATCCTCATCACCGAGTTCGCCGTACAGAAACGCAAGGAAGGGATGTCCATCTATGATTCGGCCGTCGATGCGTGCCGCGACCGCCTGCGGCCCATCCTGATGACCGTGCTTACCATGATCATCGGTATGATTCCGCTGATTGTCGGGACCGGCGCGGGCGCCGTGGGCAACAAATCCCTGTCCATCGCCGTGGTGGGCGGTATGCTGGTGGGCATCATCGCCATCCTGTTCGTCACCCCGGCGCTGTACATCGTGTTCCAGCAGATTCACGAACGTTTGACCCCTGACAACGACTGATTGCGATGAAAAGATATCTGATTATCCTCAGTTTCGCCCTGTTTGCGCTGACAGGTTGCAACCTCTACAAGGCCTATGAAAAGACCACCGCGCATCCTTCGGACCTGTACGGCGACGTGATGACGCCCGGGGACACCGCATCCATCGGCGCACTGGGCTGGCGTTCGCTCTTCAACGATCCCCTGCTCCAGCGGCTCATCGATTCCGCCTGGGTCAAAAATACCGACGTGCGCAGCGCGATGCTCACGCTTCAGCAGGCGCAGAATGACCTCAAATCCGCCCGCTGGGGCTATGCGCCGACGCTGTCCTTCGCCCCGCAGGCCACCTTCCTCTATGAAGGAGGCGCCTATTCCAACAACTTCCAGTTGCCCGTCAAGGCCAGCTGGCAGCTGGGCATCTTCGGGCAGACCCGCAGCAAGATCCGCTCCGCGAAGGCCAAACTCGCCTACGACGAGGATTACCGGCAGGCGGTACGCGTCAGCCTTGCCGCGAATGTCGCCAATTATTACTACTCCCTCATCATGCTCGACCGGCAGCTGGCCCTCTCGCTGGAGGGCGAGCGCCTGTACGAAGAATCCTACAACACCACGCAGGCCCTCTACAAGGCGGGTGTTTACAACAGCCCTGCCGTCCACGAGATGCAGGCCTCGCTGGAGGATTTGCGCGCCGATATCGTGGACCTGCGCAACGACATCGCCACGACCGAAGCGTCGCTCTGCAAGCTGCTCGCCGAGCCGCCGCATGCCATCGAGCGCGCCCCCTTCGAGGCGTTTGTGCTGCCGGAGCAACTGAGTGTGGGCCTTCCCGTCCGCCTGCTCGACGCCCGCCCCGACGTCCGTATGGCCGAACGCAATATGGAGATTGCCTACTACGGCACCCAGCAGGCGCGGCAGGCCTTCTACCCCTCGCTGGACATCAGTGCGATGATTGCCTATGCCGGGTCGTTCAATGCACTCGGTTTCCTCGCCGAGGCTGTAGGGATGCTGACCCAGCCCATCTTCCAGGGCGGGCAGCTGGTCGCGCAGCTCCGCAATGCGAAAGCCGACCAGGAAAAGGCGAAACTGGCGTTTGTCCAGACGCTTTATGACGCCGGCAATGAGGTGTACAAATACAAGAAAGCCTGCGAGACCGCCCGGGACAAGGCCGGACACATCGAAATTCGCGTAAATGCCCTACAGGAGGCGTATGCCGCCACCCGGGAGTTGATGGACCACGGTTCCACCACTTATCTGGAAGTGCTGAACGCCCAGGAATCGATGCTCTCTGCGGAACTTACCCAGGTCAAGAACCAATACGAGATGGCCCAGGCGCTGATCAACCTCTATTCCGCCCTCGGCGGATTCGGGGAATAACACCGTCAATACCGCATCGACGGCTTTTTTCAACGCCTGGCGCAAGCCTTTACAACCCATTTTTCAGAAATTCCCGCTGGCGGGTAGCGGGTGCGAATAGCGACTCCTACCCGAAATACTGCAGGGTGCGCAGCATTTCGAAGATCATGTCCACGTACTGGGAGGAGGTGTGGTCCCAGGCAAAGCCCAGGCGGTACAGCACCTGCATGGTAAAGTGCACGGAAGGCTGGTTCACCACCATTTCCTCCTTATCGGTGGGCGACTGGGCGTAAGCCACCAGGCTGCTCAGCATTGGAGCCTTGTCCGGCTGGGCCATAAGGGCCTGCATCCTGGACAGGAATTCCGGGAATTCCACATAATCCACCTTGTTTCCGTCTATCAGCTGCAGGCGGGAGACAATGTCCTCCATGGGCAGCAGATGGTTGTTGGACACGTTGAAGACGCAGTTTTCCCTGGGCGTCGTAGCCAGGAGCACCATGGCGTGGGCTGACTGGTCGATGGGCGAGAACTCCATCTTGGTGTCCAACAGGGAGTACGGGCAGGCGCCCAGCAGCTTGTAGGCCCTCAGGCGCCCCATGGCAGAGTTGGCGTTGAGGTTCACTTGGAACTCGCCGTCCAGGGCACGGGGCGACAGGTTTCCGGCGCGCAGGATCTTGGCGTTGAGGGCGCCGGCGGCCATCCGCTCCAGGATGTACCTTTCGGCCAGGAACTTGGAGTGGATGTACTGGTTGGCGGCCTGCTGGCCAAAGTACAGCTGCTGTTCCGTGAGCAGATTGGGATGGCTTCCCGGGCTCATTCCGGACACGCTCTCCGTGGACACGTGCAACAGACGGGCCGCCGTGGCCTCGCAGAAGGCGCACAGGTTCTTGGCTCCGCCGTAGTTGATGTCTTCGATGTCCGTTCCCTTGGAGAAATGCTTCACGTTGGCGGCACAGTTCACGACCACGCTCCACGGAATGCCGGAGTCTTTGAGGGAGTCAAAGACGGCGGGCTGCGTGATGTCTCCGTTAACAACGCGGATGCGCTTGCCAAAGAGCGGCCGGTAATCCTTCTCGAAGTAGTACACCAGCATCTCTTTCAGACGGCGTTCGGCCGAAAGGGTTCCCTTGGGTCGGAGGAGACACCAGATAACCGTATCTTCAGGGGTGTTTTCCACCAGTTCCTGCAGCATATGGATGCCCAGGAAGCCCGTGGCGCCCGTCAGGAGGATCTGGCCTTCCAGGCGCTGTCTCTTTCCGTTCTGGAGGGCTTCCAGCGTGTTGCCGGCAAGGAGCTTGTCTATGGCCGAATAGTCATAGTCGCTGATTTCGCTGTCTTCTTTGGAAGCCGGGGCTCCGCCGCCCAGGAAGGCGCCCAGTTCGCGGGCGGTAGGATGGGCAAAGACATCTGCATAGGCGAACTTGAGGCCGCGTTTTTCGGCATACACCATCACGTTGGTAACCATGAGCGAGGAGCCGCCCAGGTCAAAGAAGTTGTCCGTCGCGCCCACCTTTTCCATGCCCAGGACCTTGGCAAAAATCTCGCACAGGTTCTTTTCCAGGTCGGTGGCAGGGGCATCATATTCCTGGCCGGATTCGGGCGTGGGTTTGGGCAGGGCCTTGCGGTCTACCTTCTGGTTCACGTTGAG
>CACYHC010000044.1 GCA_902774145.1 uncultured Bacteroidia bacterium | reverse complement strand
ACAATTAGAATACGAAGAAAAGATGTTTAACTGGCTTGATGTAAACGGAATCAAGGAGTACGCCAGGGAAGAGGGCCTGGCGGAAGGCCGAGCGGAAGGCCAAGCGGAAGGCCGAGCGGAAGGCCGAGCGGAAGGCCGAGCGGAAATTGCCCGGAATCTCAAGGCGATGGGCCTGTCCGAGGAACAGATTGTCCAGGCTACGGGCTTGACGCCGGAACAGGTTCGCGCCCTCGGGACTGCGTCCTAACCGGCGCCTTCCCGCTTGGGCGTGGGGGAGGCAGGGGTAGCGCCGCCGACTTTGAGTTTCCGGCTCCACAGGCGCCCGCCGCCAATGGCGTAGAGACGCCCCGATGCAAAGACGGCCGATTTTACTTCTCCACCGCAAGGCAGGGTCAGAATCGCCCTCACGCGGCCGTTGTGGTCACAAACCTGAATCCCTTTGCTGCTGGCACAGTACAGGTAGCCGTCTTCGGCAAAGACCAGCTGGCCTGCCGGCGCGTGCAGGCAGTAGTATTCCTGCCCGTAGGCCTTGCTTCCGTCAATGAGCAGATATTGAAGTACCTGGCAGTTCCCCGGACGGGCCACGGCGCAGAGAATGCCTCCGGGATACACCGCCTCCAGCGGGTTGTACTTTTTGCCTGCCTTGCGGGCCTCCGCCAGGCGGTAGGAAAGACCGTCTGCCGAGGGGATAAGCATCGTCCCTTCCTTAAGCCCTTCTTTTTCCAGCACCCAGTCCTCCCCGGGATCAAGGATCTGCCCCAGCGTGCGGTTCTGGGAGACGCGCTTCGCCGGACCCTCCGGCCAGCCGGCCCAAAGCCACTGGAGCACCGGCTCCAAAAGGGCATTCCCGTTATTTGCGTTATGTTTGCCTTCGTCCCATCGGTAATCCACCTCATACCCGGCAAATTCCATCGCGGAAACCATCAGACGGTTATAGTCGTACCAACTTCCGAAGAGGGGATTCCAACTGTCCTCCGTGTTGTCCTGGAAAAATACCCGGATGGGCTTGGGCTCGGTTTTCCGGATGATGGCCGGGAACTGGTCGCCGTTCCGGAAGGGGACGAAAGTGCCGATAATCGAATAGACGCGGCGGAAGAGGTCCGGCCGCTCCCAGGCCAGGTTGAATGCGGCGATCCCTCCGCTGCTCGCTCCGATGGCGGCATGGTCTTCCGCCCTGGGCGAAAGGTTGATTTTTCTTCCGTCGGGCGTCTTTTGCCGGCACACTTCCGGAAGGACTTCTTTCTCGAGGAAGCGGGCCATATTGCCGTTCAGGTTGTCGAATTCGTTGCTGCGATTGTGGCGGATGACCTGCTCGTGCCGGCGGTCATACACCTTGCCCGGTTCGATGCAAACGACGATGCAGACCGGCATCAGTCCCTGGGAAATCAATCTTCCGCAGCAATAGGGGACATTCGCCATCGTGTCGAAGCGTACGATCAGGCAGGCGGGCGTGGACTCCTCGTACTCATCCGGTACCCATACGGTAATTTTCCTTTCCGTACCGGGATAAACGGCCGAATCCTTCATCTTGAACTCCAGCGTACATCCGGCGGCTGCGAGCGCCTTAACGCCCAGGGCGATAAGCAGGGCGAAAGTCAAGCATAACTTTTTCATTGTCAGTCAACAGTAATGCTTAAGGGTTTGCGTGTAGCTTTGACTTTCCGTTCTCTGACCCCGTCTTTCAGGCAGACCAGTACAGAAACCTCCCTGCCAATATAATCTTTGTCAAACTCGAGGGTAAGGTCCACGGAAGCGTAATCATCCTTCCATTCGCTGCGGGTGACGAGCGTCCCGAACCCGGTGGATACGGTGCCGGGCCTGTGGTAGGCGTTGTACCAGTTGAGGATGGGGCAGGAGAGTCCGGAGAAGTTGTGCCAGCCGCCCCCGCGTCCGGTTTCAATCATAAAATGCTCGTAGCAGTTGTAGGAATCGGCGCATTCCCTTTCCCAGTTCTCCAGGGCCGTCTCGGCAATCTGCCTGGCCCGTTCGGGCATCCCGAGGTCGAGCATCGTTTTCCAGAGAATCAGCTGGTGGGGCATCCAGACGGTACTGTTCCAGTAGCCGTCTTTGCGGTAGTAGGGGGCGTGCTGGTCCACGGCGGTAATCCCGCAGGGGCTCCAAAGTTCGTTGCCGTTGAAAAGGTGTCTCAACACGATGTCCTGCTGCGCAGGCGTGACGATGCCGGCCACAAGGGGGGTGACACCGTCCAGGCCCCGGTTGAAATTGACGCCTTCCGGCGTCCGGTACAGTCCGACGGGCCGCCCTTCCGTATCGTGCTCTACATAACCGAAATACCCCGCTTCGCCGTCCCAGGCATTGTCCAGTATGCCTTTGCCCATCGCGGCGATATCGGCATCATATTGCTTCAAATCCTTTTTCTCGCCGAGGTGCGTCGCCAAAAGCCGGAGTATCTTCGCGCAGCGGATGTAGTAGGAGGTCGAAACCATCGGCGCCGTGCGGCTGCGCAGTTCCTGGGCCGAGCGCAAGGCATGCTGCGGCGGGTAGTCATCCCAGCCGCCGCTACTGTAAAACAGTTTCCAGGTGGCCAGCAAACCGCTGGGCAGGCGGATGTCCGGCCCCGTCATATAGTCGTAGAAACGCTTGAGGCGGGGATAAATCTCCCGCAGCTGGGCCTCGTCATAGCCGCAGTTCTTCCAAACATCGCCCACGGCGAAAATCTGGATGGCGAGCGGCGTGCCGTGGTGCATAAAAGGGGCCTTTTCTTCTGGCGAGGTGGTGTACTGCCGGATAATCTCATACCCGCGTTGCGGTGCAATTTCCCCCATCCCCCAGGCGATGAAGCCACAGTCCCAGGTGTAGAAACTGTCCCAATTCTTACCGGGTCCGAAATGACGGACCGGTTCGCCGAATTCATCGACGGGATAGGAGACATTGGTGAGCAGGGTGGCCTGCAATAGGCGTACGCCCAGAGGCTGCTGCGCTTGTGCGGGCGCTTCCTCCCGGGGACAGGCGGGAATTCCCCGGGCAATGGCGTCCCGGACGAAATCCTCGCTGCCGCAAAGAATCAACTGGAAAATCGTGGTGTCGCTTTGTGGCTGCAGGGTGACCGGCCGGAGGAAATTGGCCGTGTAATGTCCTTTGTAGTCTCCATTCATCACCTTGCGGGTGTGCTTGTGGACCATCCGGGGCATCAGTTCCTCCAGGCGGGCGCAGTTCCAGGTACGGACCTCACTCCAGGGATAATCCCAGACGACGCCATAGACGCTCTCCACGCCGGGATAACGGACGGTGAAGAACCCCTCTTCCTGGTTGAGTTCGGGCATCCACTCACCTTCTTTTCCGCCGGACTTGTGCACGGCAAGCTGCAGATTGAGGTTCTGCAGCAGGGAGGTGTTGTTGACGCAGCGGGCTTCCAGCAGCACGCGGTGGTCATCCAGAAGGTGATAGGTGGCATCCACATAGACACGGTCCTTCCATTCGATGTCGTGCCGGTACGTGATGTGCCGCATATCCGGGGTGACGTTCCAGGGATGGACGCCGGATTCGAAGAGCGTGCAGGGAACTTTGTAATTGCGCCGGTACTGTCCCGGAACCAGACAGAATTCCACCTGAATGCCGGAATCCAGCTTGTCTATGTGGCTGATGCCAAAGTATTCTTTGGAATAGGGTCCCCAGGGGGATAGACTGGTGATGTCGTGGGAGGCAGCCCCTGCGACAGTGGCCGAAAAGAGCAGGATTCCTGCAAGGAGTTTTCTCATTTATCGCGGTATTTCCGGTAAAGCTTGCGGCACTGGGCGGCGGCGGATCCTGCGGGCTTGGAGCGGTACGCCTGCTTTTCCCCAATCCAGTTCCATTCGAAGTCGTTGCACCAGGTTTTGAAGGCGGCTTCGTCGAAGGCGGTTCCGCTCGCGAGCGCTTCGTCCAACGCCTGGATGAAATGGGCCCAACGGGGCTTGTAATAGGTGGAAATCAGGCCGTTCCAGTCCCGGTTGGCGTAGTCCGTCAAGTGGCCGCCCTTATAGCCCCAGCAGGAAAGCAGGTCTTTGGCATCCCATTCCAGATAATCCTTCATTTCCGGGGTATCGCCCCAGGAACGGGCTTCCGCAATCCAGCGGCCCAGCAGGAAATAGGCGTCCGCCGCCACAAGGCGGTCGACGTCATCCAGAATTTCCAGCATTTCCTTCCCCAGGCGCCGGACCCGGTTCCGGTCTCCTGCGGCGTAGGCCTGCAGGAGTTCCCCGTAAAGGTCGGTAAAATGGTTGTCCAGCCACTGGCGGGGGATATTGACAAAATCGAAGCGCAGGGTGGGCGTACCGCTGTCGCGGACCTTGACCAGGTGACTCCAGGCCACCATCAGGTCCTTGTTGTCATACGATTCCTGTCTTTGGTTCCACTGCGACTTACCCGCCAGATTGGGCCGGTGGGGAATCATCGAAACGATGTGTCCGCCCAGATGGAGGTAAACCTTCTGCCACAGGATTTCCCAGGTCTTGCGGTATTCGTCGTCCTCGCGTCCGAGCCGGCGGTCTGCCAGGGCGCGGAACCAGTCGGCATCGTCCTTGTCGCTTTCCCATGCTCTTCCTAGTACATATTCATAGACCATGGGATTGACATCCAGGCCTTCGAGGGTGCAGCCGAGCCCCACGCAGTTGGGGACTTTCCCCGCTACGTCGCTGATTTTCGCACTGATGTCGGCGATATTGCCGGCCATCATCGTGTTCCCGCCGAAATTGCCCAGATAGGACCAGATGAAGTCCTGCCCGTGGAAACACTCCGTCTGCCGGTAGAGTTCAATCTTGTCGCAATAGTAATCCAGCATAATGAGCCGGTGGGCGGGAATCGGGGAAATATAGGCCTTGATGCGGGAAGGGGTCCAGGACTGCCGCTTGTGCCAGAAGAGCCAGCTCATCTGCAGCCAGACGGCCTCCGGATCGAAGGCGGAGAGCCCTTCATAGGTCTTTCGGGCCACTTCTTCCAGGTAGTCTTCTTCCCAACTGGGCGGATTCACCTCGTTGAACAAGTCGATGCCGTAGATGTGGGTGTAGTTCCCGTACATCTTCCGCTGCTCTTCCAGGTAGACATTCTGGATTTCCGTGTAGAGCGGATCGTTGGGGTTGAGGTACCAGGGATTGTATTCTTCGGCGAAGTATCCCCAGGCGTTGAGTTTCCGGATGTCAGCCCCGGGATACAACGCCGTCAGCGCCTTGGGAACGTGTCCCGTGAATGCGCTCAGGATGGGGGAAATGCCCAGCTCGGTTTCCCGGGCGATGATTTTTTTCTGGAGCGTCTGCTGGGCGTCCAGCCAGTGCTGGGGGAGCGGACCGTGCCAGCCGTCGATATTGGTCATCCTGTGCCAGGAGAGGAAGGACGGCCCCGGGAAATAGGCGCGGGTCTGTTCCTCGCTCAGCCCGAAACGCATCCACACCTTCTGCCAGACGGATTCCTGTCCCGTATTGGCGAGCGCCAGGGTGACGCCGTTGAGCGCCATCCAGTCAATCAAGCGCTCCCACTGGTCCCACTGCCACCATCCGAGCGTATAACCATAGGTGCAATAATTGAGGAAAAAACGCCTTCCGACGATGGCCTTCCGGCGGATGCCGGGCTGCACGGCGGGCAGGTGCTTCGGCTCCCGGACGGCATCCCGGGAGAACCAGGTGGGGGTAATCCTGCAGTAATCCCGCAGGTAATCGCCCAGCCCTTTGGCAAGGGAATTGACATTGTTCCCGCTTATGCGCAGTCTCCCGTCACGGGTCTCCAGGGCATAAAAGTCCGTTTCCGCTTCTTCCAGGACAAAATCGATCCGGGCCGAGAGTTTTGGCAGTACCCGAGAAGCCAGGGCTTCGGCGGCAGCGGTGGAAGACGCCCCCTGCAGGGAGCTCCCAAGGACAAAAATGGCAATCAGCGCGAGCAGCGTTCTTCTCATACGGGCCAGGGTTTAGCGTTCAAGCAGGACTTTCAGTACAGGGGCGAGGGTATTCGCATAAGAGGTAAAACCAATATCGGTGAAGTGCGTGCCCTCGATGGTGCCTACATTGTCTTCCCCGAGCATCTCCATCGCGCCGATCAGGTAAATGTTCTTTTCTCCTTCGGCGATGAGCTGGTCGAAGACCTTGTGTAGCGCTTCATTGCGGACGAGGACATATTTTTCGCGGCCGGCGTCGAAGCGCATACCGGGGTAGTTGGGATTTTCGACAAAAACCACCGGCACATCGGGGTGCGCTTTGCGCAGGATGCGGAAGAAAACCGCTTCTTTTTCCAGCGTAAGTTCCGGGTTTCCGTTGGGCATATTGTCCAGGACAAAGACGCCGGGGTCCGGATAAGCCGCCATCAGTTCGGCGATTTCCATATCCAGCAGGGCATTCCCGCTGAATCCGAGGTTGATGATCTGCCGGTCCAGCAGGCGCGTCAGCTGATTGGTCCCGGACATTCCGGGGTGGGAGGCGCTGGCACCCTGCAGAATGCTCGTGCCGTACATCACGACCGCCTTGGCGCTGCGCGGGGAATCCAGCTTCGGCGCTTCGATGCGGCAGCCTTCCGGTACGCCGATTTCCAGTTGCTTCACACCGTCATAGAGGCTTAGGTAGAGCATGTACTCGTGCATCTGCCCCGCCAGTTTGGAACAGGCGATTTTGTATTGGTTGTCGGTTCCCTTGTGGTTGGGCCGTCCCGTTCCGACATAAACCCACTCTCCGTCGTCGTTCACATAAAGTGCCAGACCGCGTACGACACACAGGGACATATTGTTGGACTGGGTGTTGAAGGTGGCCGTCCAGCGGAACTGGAAGGCGCCGGCATCGGAGGAAAAGCGGAGATATTCCCCTGCACTGTCCCGTCCCAAGCGCCATACCGCTTCCCGGCAGACCGTTTCCAGTTTCCCCGGCAGGCGGGAGAAGGGTTCATAGGTATCCGGGCAGACTTTCCCGAAGACAGGGAGGGTTGTGGCGTCCGTGTAGACATACTCTTGCGCAGACAGCCTTGCGCCTGTGAAAATGAGCAGCGCGGCTGCCATTATCCATGTAAACTTTTTCATAGCGAGTAACAATTACGGGATAAATGTAACAATTACGGGATGAAATAACAACTGTTGGTACCTGCTAATACGAGGTTGACATTATCTTTTTTATTTCCATAGAATTTGCCTGCGTTGGACCAGTTGCCGGCGGTCAACGCCGTGCCTTGTGCTGTGCCGGATACGCCGGTACTCTGTACCGTACAGGCGGAGGTGGGAAGAATGCGCCCGAAAGCCACGCCGGCGTAGGTGCTCCCATTGACGGCATTGACGCTGCACCGGGAACTACAGGAACTAATATCTGTGCCGCAGTCGTCTGCTACACCCAGCAGTCCTCCTACATTCGACAGGTCATTACTCGTATAGGCCTCCGAGGAGATGTTGCCGGTATTGGTGCAGGAGGTCAAAGTTGCACGTACGGTCCGGTTGTAGCCGATGATGCCGCCGAGATAGAGGAATGCCCGTTTTCCGGTAGCCGTAGAAGTGGCTTCCGCGGCAACGGATCCACTGTTGGTGCAGGCGGTATAGGAACCCCCACCGTAATCATAACCCAGAATGCCGCCGCCATAAACGGAAACATCGTTGTCTCCTACCTGGCCTCCGGAAAAACTGACGGGACCTTCATTGTCGCAACGCGAATAGGTGCAGGCATAGGCCGCGTCACCCGCAATGCCACCTATATGAATCCAATTGCATTCTGTGCTATTTTCTACGGCCGATACATTACTGCAGTCCGAAACTTCAAGCGAAGAAAAAATAAAGCCAATCAGGCCGCCGCAGTGAACATTTGCGCTGCAACTACCTGCACGGTTGGCGACCTCGGTAGCATCATTGATGCAGCCGGACAAGCTACCCCCCTGTGAAGCGCTGTTCCAGTAGCCGACAATGCCTCCGAGGTGCAGATCATTGGTGATGGTGGCCGTGCTCGCTATTATGCAATCCCCGTGGTTTTCGCAGTCTGTCAGAGAATTTTCGCCGGGATTGAATGTTCCGACGATACCGCCAAGGCGAAGGCTATTGCAGGTTCCAGAGAAACTGACCTCTCCATAATTTTCGCAGCCGATGGCCTGACAGGCTACATCACCCTTGTTGTGGCCGATGATGCCGCCAATATTACAGTTCGTGCTGTGTACGTCAGAGGACACGCTGACGGAGCCATAATTGAGCAGCCCTTCTGCCTGTGCGCCGTAATAGTAGGCGCAGATGCCACCAGCGCCCACAATGGCGTCACCGGAAGCTGTCACGGGAACATAATTGGTGATGTTTTCGATCCGTCCTCCGTTCTGTACCTGTCCCACCGGGCCGACATAAGCATCTGTGATGGCGGTTCCTCCGCCTGCAGGGACTTGTCCGTAGGTCGCCGTCGATGTGAAATAGCTGTCGTCCGAAAGGGATCCCAAGGTTAAATCGTGCACATAGCCGGAGACCGAAGAGAAAAAACAAACCCATTTTCTGTCAGCATTGATTTGGATATTGGTGATGGCGTGGCCACCCCCGTCCATTTCGCCGGAAAAATCCACCCCAGGCCAGTAGTCTCCCTCTAAATCGATGTCATCCGTAATCAGGACCTTGTCCCAGGGGGAGAATGTGTTTCTGACGTTTTTCCAGGCAATCAATTCCGCTTTGTTGGAAATGGTGTAGGTCACCTCATTGAGGAAGGTGCCGAAATTGAGGCTGCCGCTCCGCGCAAAAGTGGTGGATACAACCTTGGACTTGGTTTTATGTGTGCCTCCGTCATTGGCTTTGGAAAAGGTGAAATTTACGCCGCTGACCGTCCGGGGGATGACGGACATCCAGTAGGTGCCCGGTTCAAAATGATCGCCTTCCGGCTCCAGGGTCACGGCATCCGTACCTGAGGTAATGGTGATGCCGGCATCGGGGTTCGCCGCTGAAAAGCGGATGGTCCCCGAGAGGGGCTCGTCCGCTGTCGTACTGCTCAGGGAAACTGAAGAAACATCCCCGCGGCCCAGCTCAAGTTTGACCAGGCTGACCAGGTTCTTGAGCGTGACGCTGTTCCCGCTGCTGAGCACCGCCGCCGCTACCAGCGCGCCGGGCGCGACATTCTGGCTGTAGGCCAGCGTCTGGGTGGAGGGGACGGAAAGCGTGGCCGTGCCGGAGGAGAAAGTAATGTCCTCGTTGTAGGGGTAGGCAATCAGGAAAGGGTAGTCTCCCTCTACGTCGCCGGAGAATTCGCCCGTGGCGGCGTTCACCAACCACAATCTGTAATTGCCCGTGGCGTTGACGGCACTTAGGACATCTCCTTCCGCCCATTCGGGAGAAAGGCCGTCGAGCGTGCTTCGGGAGGATTCCATATCCACCTTGATGGTCAGATTTCCCTTTGGAACTTCAGGTGTGTCTCCGCCCTCGGGGACTTCCTTCACGCAGGAGAAAACAAAGGGGAGAGCCAGCGCACAAAGGACGATATAAAGCGTAGGTTTCATGGCGTTGAATGCGTTTAATTCCAATCGAAATCCCCGTTATCGGTGAAATCGTCCTGGCCGATGCCGGTCACATCAAAGGAATGGCACAACAGTGCGCCGGAGAGTAAACTGCGCAAGATAAGCGCAGGAGGGGCATATTCAGTCATTTTTCAGGATTTTATCAATATCCGGGGCGGACAGCAGTTGTTTGGGGGTGGTGGCCTGCGGGTTTTCCGGCTGCAACTCCCCGTTGATGCTGACGTTCTTGAACAGGAAGCCCTCTGTATTGGCCAGGGCGTAGGGAATCTTGCAGCTGTCGAGCGCGACGTTTTCCAGCACGACATTGCGGATCGGATGTCCCTCTACGCCCACGGCATAGACGCCGCATTCGTCGGAACTGCCGCCCTTGACGTTGCTGATGCGGAAGTTCTCGAAGAGGGTCGGGTGGAAGCCGCCCCGTCCGCCGTGGTAGTTGTTCTCGAAACGAATCAAGGCCGTGCGGACGTGCTCCACGGTGATGTTGTCTACGGTGACATTGCGGATGAAGCCGCCCCGGTCCAGGTTGGATTTGAAGTAGATGGCCGTATGGCAGTTGCGTACGCGGACATTGTACATATGGACGTTCTCGACGCCGGCGGCCATCTCGCTGCCGATACAGAGGCCATTGCACTTGGACCAGAAATCGCAGTCCCGGATGACGATGCCCGCGGTCTTCTGCCCGATTCTCCAGGCATCCTGGTCGCGGCCTGCCTTGATGGCGATAGCGTCGTCTCCTGTCTTGAAGGTGCATTTTTCAATCAGGACGTTCGTCGAGTACTCCGGATCGCAGCCGTCGTTGTTCTTGTTGTAACTCTCGATGGTGATGCCACGGACGGTGACATTATCGCAAAAGAGGGGGTGGATAATCCAGTAGGGGCTGTCGATGATGGTAAGGTCCTCGATGAGCACGTTCTTGCAGCCGAAGGGCTCGATCATATTCGGCGGCATAATGGAAGACGCGCCGAAGTACCTTTCCCTCACGGGGACAAGGTCGATACCCATCTGTCGCAGGCTGTCCTGCTGTGCAGAGCGCTGGGGACGCATTCTGGCGAAGGTCTCCTTTGCGTTGCCATTGAGGATGCCTCCGCCGGTAAGGGCGATGTTGTTGCAGTGGTCCGAGCGGATAAGGGAAGCATAATTATACATTTCCGTCCCTTCCCAAACGGTCAGCTCAGCGGGAAGATAATCCAGGGGATCGTTGCTGAAGATCAGTTCGCACCCTTCAGGGATACAAAGATTGACATTGCTTTTGAGATTGACGCTGCCTTTACTGAAAACCTTGCCGAGCGGAAGCACTACGGTTCCGCCGCCTTCATCGCTGCAGCGGGTGATGGCTTCGTTGATGGCGCTGCGGCAGTCGGTCGTGCTGTCCGCTACGGCGCCGAAATCTGCCGCCGCGTATTCGACGGCCCGAAACTGCGGGGGATGAATATTGGCCAGAATGGCTTTGACGGCCGGGGATTCCTCATTTCCGCAGGAAATCCACAAGAGGGCCAACAGGGAATACAGAACTCTTTTCATATTCAGTAGTTTTCCATTTCGTTTGCCAGCAAGAGCGTGGCGCCCAGGGCATAGGTTTCTCCGCGGGATACGGTCCCGCGTCCGTAATAGTAGGCTTTGTCACCGATGCAGGTGCCGGGGCAGATGCGGGTGAGGTGGATGCCGTCGTCGCCCTTTTCAAGGCAGTGGACGGTAATGCCTTTCCAGGCCTTTTCCCCCACTTTCCGGTAGCAGGCGGGCAGGAGGCCCAGGCGTGCGCCCTTCAGGGCCGCATAGCCGAACATCGCCGTGCAGGAGCTTTCCAGGTAATTGCCTTTGTCTTTCGGGCGGTCGGGCAACTGGTACCAGAGTCCGGTTTTCCTGTCTTGACGACAGCGGAGACGCTTCATCATCTTCCGGAACATCTCCTGCAGGGCAGGGTAGCGCGCATCGGTGGAGGGCAGGCATTCCAGCAGGTCGGCCAGCGTCATGGCAATCCAGCCATTGCCGCGTCCCCAAAACTCGTTGCTCCGGTGCAGGGGATTGGCGTTCCAGCTGAACTGGCAGCAGTTGTCCTCTACGGGCAGGCCGCTCTCGGACCAGCCATGATACCACAGGCCGGATTTCGGATCCATCAGACGCTGGGCATGCAGAAGGGTCTCCCGGACGGCAAGGTCCAGGAATTTTTTATCGCCGGTGGCCTTGTAACAGCCCAGGAAGGCGATTTCCAACATATACAGGGTGTCGTCCCAAAGTTCCACCCGGTCCGTCCGGTGGGAACAGGCCCCATCCGCCGTCCGGGGAATCCGTTCGTACTGTGCCAGGACGCGGGCAAGTGCCTTGTCCGTTGCGGGTGTGGCGCGTCCTGTTTCCTTCAGGAACGCGAATCCCACCGCCGATGCGATCCCGTTGGGGTGCGCACCGTGGGCTTTCGGGGCTACGCGCTCCATCTCTCCGGCGATATAGGCGGCAATTTCAGCCTGCTTGTCCGGTGTCGTCCGGTACAGGTCGGTCAGGGACTTCAGCAGGACGGCGTCCCGCCAGTTGTACACATAGTGGCCGGGAGGGACGTCGCGCGTGAGGGCGGCCTGATACAGTTCTTCCAGCGGCGACGCTGCGTGCGCCGCCGCCTGGAAGACCAGTAACATCAAAATTATGAAGGTTTTACTCCTCATCGTCGGGGTTGCAGGCGAACCTGAACCCGATGTAATTGCTGTAGGCGACCGGCGCCGTGATGGCGTAGGCGTCGCGGGTGTTGTTCTGGAAGGCACTCGCGATACCGCGCTGGGCACGCCCGCCACGGATGACGATCTGCTTGTTGGCATTCATCGGATTCTCCTTGTAGACGGCGTAGTAGTTGCCCCACCAGGAAGAGGTCATTTCCTGGGCGTTTCCGCTCATATCGTAAATACCGAGCTGGTTGGGCATCTTCTGACCTACCGTTTCGCAACGGGGACGGTTGATGCCGTTGGCCCAGATGGCAACGTCGTTCAAGTCGTTGCTGCCGCTGTAGGTGTACATCGGCACGGCGGGATCGTCGGAATAGACATTGCCGCGCGCCGCGATTTCCCACTGGGCTTCGCTCGGGAGATAGCCGCCGAAGAAGGTGCAGAAGGTGGTGGCGCCGTACCAGGTGACACCGACAACCGGGCAGTCGAGGTATTCCTCGTCCACCGTCCAGCGGCTGCCGTCGAAACGGATGTCCGTGTAGGCGTCGAACAGGAGGTTCTCTCCCTGCCAGCTACCGTCCTTGACGATGGCGCTGCCGTAGGCATTCATAAATTCGCAGAACCAGCGGTTGGTCACCTCGTATTTGGCGATGCAGTAGGGCTGGACCGTCGCTTCCGAAGGGGTGGGCGTGCCGCTGCGGCCTACGCTCTGGTTAATGGAGAAGACACCGTCGTGGGCCTGGCTGTATTTGGCCGGCATGCCGGGCTGCTCGTAATCGCCGAGCCAGCCGATGAAGACAGGATTGTTCGGAACGACCTTGATCATGCCGCCGTCGCAATCATAGGTAACGACCTTGAGACGGGTGACGCTACCGTAGTTGACGCCGGCATTCTCCGTTTCCGCATAAGGCCGCACGTAATAGACCTTGCCGGGACGGGCATCCTCGAAGGAGAGGGTGAAGCGCTCGTCGAGGGCCTGGTAACTGCCGTTCTTCTGTGTCGGGAACTTGACGGTGGAAGACCAGCAGAAGCCGTACGCCGTAATCGTGTTGCCCTTCGGGTCCGTGATGGCGGACTTGATGACCAGCGATGAGTAAGTGTTTTCAAGCACCTCGATGTCGGCAAATTCCACCGGTTTGATATCCAGGGTCGCAAAAGTGGATTCCTCCGAATAGCCGGCGCCGTTCTCCGTCATCGCATAGGCGCGCATACGGTAGGTAGTGCCGATTTCCAGATCGCCGACGGAACTGGAGAAATCCGCTCCGCTACCCTTGCCAATCGCGGACCGAACGCCTTCCTGCCCGATTTCCAGTATCGCTGTCGTCGAGGAAGTATAGACGAAACCGCGGGAAGTGACGGGATAGTCGCCTTCGTCGATGACGGAGCCGTTAAGTGTCGCCTCGGTGGCGTAGATGTCTGTCGCCGCGCCGATGGCTACCGTCGGCAGGGCGAAGTCCGTCGTCGAGAAGGACATTTCCTCCCCATAGACGATGGTCCCGTCCTTCATGACGGCGAAGGCCTTCATATTGTAGCGGTGCATCGGAATCAGTTCGTAGGTCTTGATGGCAAAGACGCCTTCCCCGGCATCCGTGGAGACGCAGGGACTGTCCTTGAAGGAGAAGACCTCGTTGGAGGAGAAGCAGACGCCGCGGCAAAGCATACTGGCGGTGCCGCCGGTGGTGGAGCCCCTGAGTACGGCGGTGGAACTGCCGGCAATCTCTACGGGGAGCGTCTCCACTTTGGGAAGTTCCGTCTCACCGGGTCCGTAACCCTTGCAGGCGGCCAGCAGCGCTGCACAGAAAAGAAGGATAAGATATCTGGTTTTCATTTCGTTGCGGTTTTATTATTGCCCAATGACGGCGAGTCCGACATCTTCCCCGTTCACGGAGAAG
>CACYHC010000043.1:14369-14716 GCA_902774145.1 uncultured Bacteroidia bacterium | reverse complement strand
GCAATCTGGTTGCGTATGTCACGTTGCGTAGTCATATCGTGCTTGTACTTATTGCGTTCGTCGGTCGTAAAGGTAGCGATTTCCGCGGAATTAAACAAAAGGGTGAAGATCTCCTGCGAGAACTCTTCCGGGATATCTTCGAACTCCGGGAGATTCCTCAAGGCATAACAGAAGTTGTCCAGCAGCGTGGCCTTCGGGGTGAGCGCGCTCTTGCAGTTGGGCAATTCCAGAAAAAGGAACTGGAGACGGTCGGACATCAGTTCGCCGTCTTCCTTGCGGCGGAGGGCGTAGCGGAAGAGGACCTCGTCGCTGTCCTTGTGGATGGAGAAGTCCATGATGCCGATGAA
>CACYHC010000043.1:0-14321 GCA_902774145.1 uncultured Bacteroidia bacterium | reverse complement strand
GCTCTCTTCATCCGGGTTGACATACTCCTGTGGGGAAAGTTCCAGTTCGGAGATGGTCCGTTCCGGAATGAGCTCCTGCAGCAGGAGTTCCAGCAGCCGTTTGTTGCCCTCGGTTCCAAAACTCCGCTTGAACCACCTGTCCATCAATACATTGGCGTACCTCCCAATGTGAATTTCTTCGTTTGTCGTTTTCATTTCCATCATCTTTGTCGTTCATTTTCCGGCAAAGATAATCGGGAAGGTGCCGTTGAAAATTTTTTTCAACGCTTAAGTTACGATGCAGGCCAAAAGGGACACGGCAACAGTCAAGCGCGAGCGAGCCGCTCCTTCGAGCTAGCCTCGCACCAGCGAGAAGCGCAATCCCAGCGCTTCGCTCATCTGGATGAACGTGGAGAGCTGCATATCTGTTTCCCCGCGCTCAATCAAAGAAACATACGTGCGTTTTTTGCCAATCTTATCTGCCAGTTCCTGCTGGGTCATTCCCGCCTGCTTGCGGGCTTCTTTTAAACATTCGGCGATATACCACGCTTTTGCCAGGTTACTAAGGGTTACCGAGTCTCCAAAACCGAGGAACTTAGCCTTGCCGCTGTGCGCCTTAACGGCAACCATCAGGTCACGCAGGCTTTCGCGTCGGGAGAGTTGACCGAACATAAGGACTTTGAGCTGATTCCAGCACGAGAAGACTTTTATGTAGCTGTCAACCTGATACTTAGCAACGATACGGTTGAACTTACTGCGGTTCAGATGCGAAGCTAATTGAGCAAAAACATATGATTGGTTATGCATAAGTGCCTGATTTGTAGGCAAAAATACAAATCAAAACCGTTCGCCCCTCAAACGCCCTCTAACTATCTAACTATCAATATTTTCAAAGACCTATATATAAATTTTTAGTAGACACTAATGAATCAGAATATCAAAAACCGCCGATGGAGACCATCGGCGGTATAAGAAATGTATACTTAAGCGGATTTTCTACTAATAGAATTTCGCGCGGTTGTCTTTCACGTCCGCTTCCTTGCTCATAATGGGCTCAAAGAAGCGGGTGCAGTACTGCGCCTTCTGGGCGGTCTCGGTCTGGGCGTCTTCCTTGGTGTAGAAGGACTGCTCCTGACGGTTTGTGGCCACGAACACATAGACGGCGCGGCTGCCTGCTACAGGGCCGGAGAGCTGTCCCTCCGTCGCCGCCAGCACGGCACCGCTGAGCGCAGGCTCCAGGTTGCCGCGGCCGGTCGCCAGGGAGACTTCCTTCTCGGAAGTAACGCTGGTTCCGAGGGCCTCGGCCACCTCGGCGAGCGTGGTCTTTCCGGCGATCTTCTCCGCCACCTCGGCCTTCACCTTGTCGTGCAGCTTGCGGGTGTAGAGCGTATTCTTGATGCTCTCCGCCACCTCTTCCACCGGGGTGTAACCGTCGTTACGGGCAGCGGTCACCGCCGCCACGACATAGTAGCCGCCGATTTCAATCACGTCGGACACCTTGCCGGGTTTGGCCTCGAAGGCCCAGCGGGCTACGGCCTTGCCGGTGTCCTCGGCGGAACCGTAACGGGTGTTGCTGCGGCTGATCTTGGCGCGCTTCTGGGAATAGACGCCCAGGGAATCCACGGCCGCACGGTAGCCTTCCAGCTTGCCGCCGGAGAGGATGGCCAGGCGCTTGGCGTCGGCATAGATGACGTTATGCGTCTCGCTGCTGGCGTACGCCGCCTTCTCCAGCACCGCGACCTTCTTCTTGGCCACGGGCGTAGTCCGCTTCGACACGGCAACGATATGGTTGCCGTACATCGTCTTGACAATGTAAGGTTTGCCCACGGCGGCGGTCAGGACGGACTCGAAACCGGGAATCATATAGGTCTGGGTCATCCAGCCGATATTACCCTTCACGCCCTCGTCGGCGGAATTCTGGTCCGCGGAGAAACGGGCGGCGAGGTCGGCGAAGTCGGCGCCCTTCTGGATGACGGCGAGCAGGCTGTCGGCCTTGGTGGCCGCGGTGCCTTGCAGCAGGATGTGCTTGACATACACGGAATCAGGCACCAGGGCGGACTCCATCACGCGGGCGGCGCGGAAGGTGTCCCCGTCCCGCACGATCCCCGTGACGGCCTTGCCGTCGGTGAAGACCTGCTGGTCCAGTTGGGCGGAAACGCTCTTCAGTTCGCCGGGCTTGTACCAAGTGTCAGCGTAGGGCTTGTCGGAGTTCTTCGACAGGAAGTTCTTCATCTTCGCGGTGGTGCTGAACTCGTCATAGGCCTCGTTGATCGCATCGGACGCCTTGGCGATATCGGCGGCGGAAGGAGTGACCTCATAGAGGACGAACTCGATGTCGCGGCTCTCGGTCTGCTTGTAGTTCTCCTTGTGCGCGTTGTAGTAGTTCTTGATTTCTCCGCTCTTCACGACGATGGTGGTGTCGGTGATGAAGGGATACTGGTATTCCACGTAGTCCACGTCGGCGCTGCTGTTGTTGAACGCCATTTCCGCCTTGGCGAGCAGGTCGTTGCAGACCGCTCCGTTCACAAAGAGGGTGTTGTACTTGGTGACGTACTGCTGGATGTTGACGGTGTTCTGGAGGTATTTCCAGTACACGTCAAACTCCGCCTGCTCCGCGGCACCGGCAATCAGAGCATTGAGGTTGTCCCGGGAGAAATTGCCGTCCGCACCCATAAAGAGGCGGTTGCCCGCCAGGACGGGAGAGATATGGTCGCCGCTGATGCAGTCCACCAGCTCGTCGTTGCCGACGGTGATGCCCGCCTTCTTGGCGTTCTCCACAAAGAGATACCGGTAAATGAAATACTCCCAGGCCATATTGCGGAAGTTGTCCTCTTCGCTGACGTCGCCGCCGCCCATCCGGGCGACCGTCTTGAATTTCTCCGTCTCGGCGTTGAAATCCTCGTAGGAAATCTTCTTTCCGGAAATGACGCCCACGGTGGTCTTCCGGGAACCGAACATGTTCATCAAATCGTCCATCGGGGCGATGAAGTACAGAAGGGACAGCGCGATAATAATCGAAATCGCAAGACCGAACTTGTCGCGCATTTTCTGAAGTACTGCCATATTATTGTAGTTTTTTGATTAAAAACGATATTGGGGTGCGAAGATAGTAATTTTTCCTGTTATTTCCGCAAAAACGGGCCGATGAAATTCACGCTGTCCAGAACCACCACCGTCGTATCCTGCACGGTATAGCCGAAACTGTCGAAGGGACGGTGGATGATGGCGGTACGCGCCCGGTCGTCCGAGTGCATCCCGTACCCCTGCATAAACCCGCTCGGGGAATGCATCTGGACGTAGCAGTCCGTAAAAATCTCGTTCTTTTCCTTGTTCCAGTAGAGGGTGTCCGTCTCCATTCTCTCCCGCTTGATGACATTGCGCACGACGACATTGCCGAACGCCTGCCAGGACTCGTTTTCCTTGTTGCGCTTGTCCGCGCGATGCCGGGCCTTGTCCGCGGTAATCACCGTCTCCAGCAGCCCGTCCGCGGTATAGGCGTACACGGCAAAACCCTCCGGAAACAGCTCCAGCGTCGATGTATCCGTTTCAAAACGCTGCATCACCGGCGCTTCCGCGCGCATCGTCAGGTCGCCGTTCGTCGAGTTTGCGGCGAACATTCCGTTCACCTGCTGGGAAGGGGCCGTGGACAGGTCGATTTTCTCCGCTTCCGCCAGTTTGCTCTTACAGGAAACAACGAAGAGGGCAACCGCCGCAGCGGTTGCCAACTCCAAAGTCCGTATGAGCGGGGCTTTCAAATCAGTCTTTCGTTCTGACCGTGGTGACGGCGGACATGCCGGCGCAATTCACGGTATAGGACTGACCCTTCACCAGGCCGTACATAAAGGCGTCGCCGGTGTTCGGGAAATAGACGCTGTAGCTGCCGGAGAGACGGCGGGCTTCGTCGGCGAGCGACGCATCGGCGTTCACCGCCTTGTTCATGAAGTCGCAGGCCACCCAGAAGTGCGCCCGGGCCTCCACCTCGTTGCCGCCGCAGCTCACGGAACCCCAGATCTGGCCCATCAGCATATAAGCCTTGCCGGTCTTGTCGCCGTCGTGGTCCAGTTCGGTCACCTTGCGGGCCGCATTGTAGGCGGCGGCCAGTTTGCCGTTCTTGAAGTAGGCGGTGGCCAGTTCGTAGAGGTAGTCCGCATCCTGCTCGTCGTCGGAGGCTTCATAGGCGATGGCCTCTTCCATATAGGCGTAGGCCTCGTCGTTGTTCCCCTGGGACAGGTTCAGCTTGTAGAGCATATAGGCGGAATTGTGGGACGGGTCGTTCTTGTGCATCACCGTCAGGGCGTTGCGGAAGAGGCTGTTGTCGATGCAGCCTTCGGTCTGCGCAAGCATCTTCACAATCTGCGTGGAGAGCGCCACGTTCGTGGGATCCGCGTCGAAGCGGGGGCTGAAGAGAGCCACCAGTTCGTCGCAGGAAGCCACCTTGCTCGACGCAAAGAGCGTCTCGACCGCCTTCTTCACTTCCGTTTTCTGGGTCGCTTCCGCATCGGACTTGGTTTCTACCTGGTCGATGAGGTCCACGTTGCGCGTGTAGAGCGAGATGATGTCTTCGGCGGAAAGGGCACCCGACTGGAAGAGGTCCAGCGCCGCCTTCATATCGTACTGGAAGAAGGTGACCTTGGTGGCCGTGCCGTTCCCCGCGATAATCTCCTCGAAGCCCTTGTAGAGTTTTTCCGGATCGTTGCGCAGGTAATTGTACAGGTCCGTCCCCTTGGCGTTGCGGGCGGATACGGCGTACTTGGGGAAGTACTCGATGCGCTCGTTGCTCAGCGTCAGCAGGGAATCCACCAGCGCTTCCCGGTAGAGGGGGTTGCGGGCATTCTTGGCAATCACCTGGCGGAGCAGGGTGGCGCCATTGATCAGCAGAGTCTGCCGGGAAGAGTGCGGGCAGAGGCTGTAGGCCTTGCGCCAGTTCGTCACCGCGTCGCCGTAACTCTTCTGCTTGAAATACTCCTCATAATAAGAAAGGTACTTGATGCATTCCGCACTGTCCGCACCGAAGCGGCCCTGTGCGCGGGAACCCAATCCCGCGGCCACGACGGCAAAGAAAATCAAAAACGCTTTTTTCATATTTCGTTCAGTTTTATTCATATCTCGGTTTCTGGAACCAGATATCAAAGATATTCAGGCCCACGGTAAAGTTGAAATACCATTCACCTATCAAATTGTTTGCCACACCTGCGGTAAAGCCGCCGCGACGCCCGCCTTCCAGGGCTGCGGTCAGGCCGTTGTGCAGGCGGAATACCGGGAATGTCATGCCCACGGTCATGCCAATGGAATGGATATCATAGCCGTCCAGCTTGTAATAATCCCGCCGGTAATAGACGCCCGCACGGTACGCACAGGTGCGCATATAATAGCGGATGTCGTTGCGATTCGGCACCAGTTCGAAGCCCAGGCGGTAGGTCTCGGAGACGGTCGTCGAGAAAATCGATTTTCCGATACCGACGGAGGTATTGGCGGCAAAGCCGTCGACGGTGCTGAAATTACATTTCGTCCAATCGGAGCGGGTATAGTCGAATTCCAGCATCCATTTGTCGTCGACGCGCAGGGAAATGCCTACCCCCAGTTCGGAGGCCAGCCGCGGCTGCACGCCCAGATGCGAAAGGGTATCGACGTGGACGAAAAGCGTATCCGACGAAGCCGTACTCGACGATAGCTTGAATTTCTCCACATAGCCGCCGATTTTGTTGCCCAGCGCGTAGGTTGCGCCGATACAGAGTTTAGCGCGCTTTCCCAGCGGTTGTTCGTACTGTAGCCCGAATCTTCCCGTGAAGGAACTCAGGGACAGTTCATAATAGGTATTCGCCCCGCTGTAGGAGGCATTCGCAAACACCTGCCGGTATTCCTTTTTGATATGGCCGAAGGAATACGAAGCCTCCGCGCCGAGGGACAGCCGCTTCCAGAAAGTGACGCCCGCGCCGAGGAACACCTGGTACAGGCCGCCGGTACCCTCCGCCTCGTAGGTGATTTTTCCCGTCCGGCCGATAATTGCAGGATCCGTGTATTCCGTCCGGTAGCCGAAGCCCGTCGACGAAAGGGGCCGCACGCCCACCATCATCGCACTGCTCCGCCAAATCGGGAACGAAATGATGAGGTCGTTGATATTCACGGAATTATGGGCGCTGCGCATATTCCCCTGGAAGTAATACTTGTTCTCCCCGTGGACGGAAAAATCCGCCATGAACGCCAGGGTGTCGCGTGCCGTCACGGACGCGGGATTGAGGGGGTTGAGGTACTTGCGGTTCCGGTTGGCGATGCCCACGCCGCCCATACTGTGGTTGTACGCCGTGCCCGGCGTCATCAAATCGCCGATGCCATAAATCGAATACGGCGAATACGACGAGGTGACACCGTCATCCGCCAGGACGGACAACGGAAGCAGCAGGCAGAACGCCAGCGCCAAAAGTCTCTCAATTCTTCCGAACAAACGCATCGGTAATCAATGCCAACCCCATCAAAACAAGGTTACAAACTACAAAGATGGAGTTTTTCATCTTTTTGGCAAAATAAATTGCATCCCCACCCGTAAAAATTACAATGGAATCTGGGTGTGCGCGCAGGTATCCGTCGATTTCGAACAACATTCCAGACACGACGCCCGCCGCAATGGAACGCTCCACACTGTCGCCCAGTTCCGGCGCTGCCGCGGGGGTATCCACCAGCGGAAGGGAGCGGGAATAGCGGTTAATGGACTTGAAGCGCGTCCGGAAGCCCGGCGATATGTTCCCGCCCAGGTAGCGTCCCGCCGCGTCGATGAAATCGATGGTCAAGGTACTGCCGAAATCGAAAATACAACTGCTCTTCTCCGGAAACAGGAAGCGCGCGGCGATTATCGATGCCGCCCGGTCACAGGAAAGGTATTCCGGAAGGTCGAAGCCGGTCAGCGCCTGCAGGTGGTCCGCATCCAGGAAAATCAACTGTTTGCAGCACCCCCGCAGGATGGCCTCGGTCTGGGGACTCACCGGTTCCGCCGCGGCGATCGTCATCACCTGCGGCCGCTGCTGTTGGGTCAGCGCCACGATAAAGTCCACCATCTTCTCGCCCTGGTAACGGAAAATCTTTCCCAGGGTGAGTCCGTCGCTCCACGCCGCCTTCAGCGCCGTATTTCCTATTTCAACCAATAACCACACGGTAAAAGGTGCAATTTCGGCAAATTTACGAAATTATTTCAGTTTCCCGATAATCTCCAGGGCCTTGGAGAGACTGTCGACGCCGCGGGAGACGGTTTTGAGTTTGTCGTCGGTCTGTTTGAGGGCAAAGACGGAGGGGTGGGCCGTAATATGCTGCAACACGCCGGCGAAGAGCGGCGACTCGTAATACTTCGTCATCTTGTTGGAGATGAAGAACATAATGAGCATTCCGTTCTTGATGATGATTTTCTCGAACCCCAGCGACGCGCCCAGGTTCCGGATGCGCACCACCGTCAACAGGTTGGACACCTCCGGCGGGAATTTCCCGAAGCGGTCCTGCAGGCGGGCGGCGAAAAGGTCTATCTCCTTGTCGGATTTTATCGTATCCAGCTGCTTGTAGATGCGGATTTTCTCGGCGGTGACATCGATATATTCATCGGGAATGAGCGCCGGCTGGTCCGTCTCGATGGTACATTCCTCCACATACACGTCCCGGCGGCCGCGGCGGGGGGCGATGCCGGTTTCCACCCCGAGTTCTTCCATCGCTTCAGAGAGAATCTTCTGGTAGGTCTCAAAGCCCATATCCATAATGAAGCCGCTCTGTTCGGCGCCCAGCAGGTTGCCCGCCCCGCGGATGTCCAGGTCCTGCATCGCGATGTTGAAGCCGCTGCCCAGGTCGGAAAATTCCTCGATGGCCTTGAGACGGCGACGCGCATCTTCGGTGATGCTCACCAGCGGCGGAACGATCAAATAACAGAAGGCCTTGCGGTTGGAGCGCCCCACCCGGCCGCGCAACTGGTGCAGGTCGCTCAGGCCGATGTTCTGCGCCTGATTAATAATAATGGTATTCGCGTTGGGAATATCCAGGCCGTTTTCAATAATCGTCGTACAGAGCAGCAGGTCGTAATCCCCGCGCATGAAATCCATCACCCGGTTTTCCAGTTCCGTGGACTCCATCTTGCCGTGCGCCACGCAGATTTTCATATCGGGCACCAGGCGGTGCAGGATATCATAAATCGACTCCAGTTCTTCCACCTTGTTGTGCAGGAAGAACACCTGGCCGCCGCGGTTCAGTTCGTACTGGATGATACTGCGGATTTCATTCTTGTCGAACAGGATGATTTCCGTCTGCACCGGAATCCGGTTGGGCGGCGGCGTATTGATGATACTGAGGTCGCGCGCGCCCAAAAGCGAGAACTGCAGGGTCCGCGGAATCGGCGTGGCGGTCAGCGTCAGGGTATCGACGTTGTTCTTGAACTGCCGCAGTTTTTCCTTCGCGCTGACGCCGAATTTCTGCTCCTCGTCGATAATCAGCAGCCCCAGGTCCTTGAATTCGAAGCCCTTGCCCAGGATTTTGTGTGTGCCGATCAGGATGTCGATGCGGCCGGCGGCGAGTTCTTCGCGGATGCGCGACACTTCCTTCGCACTGCGCAGGCGGCTGACATAATCGACGGTGCAGGGGAAATTCTTCAGGCGTTCGCTGAAGGTATTGTAGTGCTGCAGCGACAGGATGGTCGTGGGCACCAACACCGCCACCTGTTTTCCGTCGGAAACCGCCTTAAAGGCCGCCCGGATGGCCACTTCCGTCTTTCCGAAGCCCACATCGCCGCAAATCAGACGGTCCATCGGGCAGGCATCCTCCATATCCTCCTTGACGGATTTGGTGGCCAGTTCCTGGTCCGGCGTATCCTCGTACATAAAGGACGACTCCAGTTCTTCCTGCAGGTAACTGTCCAGCGAATAGGCAAATCCCTTGGAGGCGCGCCGCTTCGCATAGAGCTGGATCAGGTCCTTGGCAATATCCTTGACGCGGGACTTCGCGCTGTTCTTGAGCGCCACCCAGGTCTTGGAGCCGAGTTTGTTGATTTTCGGCGCTTCCCCGTCCTTGGACCGGTACAGGGAAATCTTGTGCAGCGCATGCACGGACACGAACACCACATCCCCATCCTTGTAGGTGATTTTCACCACTTCCCGCACGCGCCCGAATTCATCCTTAAGGCGCACCAGTCCGCCAAACACGCCGATGCCGTGGTCGATATGCACGATATAGTCGCCGATATTGAAGGAATTCAGGTCGTTGAGTGTCAGTTGCTCGCTCTTTTCGACGGTCCGCCGCAGACTCACCCGCTGGAAGCGGTCGAAAATTTCGTGGTCCGAATAACAGCAGATTTTATCCTCCGCGTCGATGAATCCGCGATGCACGGTCTTCCCTGCTTCGAATTCCGGTAAAGCGCCGCCCTCCTTCCCCAGAATCGAGCGAAGGCGCGCGAGCTGCGCTTCCTTATCGCCGAAAATCGTGACGCTGTAGCCGTTTTCCAGGCGGCTGCGGATATCTTCTTCGAGCAGTTCGAAATTTTTGTTAAAGACAGGCTGCGGCTGGATATGGAACTGCACCGGATGGGGGGCGTCGGCGCTGACGGGAATATCGAGAAAAACGCGCCGATAACCTTCGGTCAGCGCAAAGAACGGCTTTTCCCGGTACATATCCGACGAGTCCAGCCAGAGCGTGCTGTCTTTCGGCAGGAGTTGCAGGATATTTTCGCCGGCCGTCTGGGCATCGGCGCTCAAATCGGCGATAATCCGGACCTCGTCCGTCTGCGCGACGGACAGCTGCGTATTGGCGTTGAAACTGTGAATGGACTCTATCTCGTTGCCCCAGAAGGAAATGCGGTAGGGGAAATTGTCGGCGTAAGAAAAGATATCGACGATAGAACCGCGGATGGCGTATTGGCCGGGTGCGGAGACGAAATCCACTTTTTCGAAGCCTTTCAGCGCGAGTTGCTCCTTGAGGCTGTCGTACGGGATTTCATCGCCGGTCTTCAGGGTAAGGACGGAAGCGCGGAGCTGCCTTGCCGACGGTACTTCCTCCTCGAGCGCCTCGGGATAAGTGACGAAAACGGAAAAGTCCGCCTGGTTTTCCAGCAGGCGCGTCAAGGCCGCCGTGCGCTGTACCCCCAGCGAAGACTTGTAATTGCTGCGCTCGATGTTCTTTCCGGAAGGCGGGAGGATGAATACATTGTCGCCGCTTAATAAAGAATATAGGTCAGAACAGGTATATTCCGCGCTTTCCCGGTCCGGCATCAAGATGAAATGGGTCCCCCGGGCGGCCACCTGGCTGAAGACAAACCATCGCGCCGACAAAAAAAGCCCCTTACAGTAAACCACCCGCTCTTGGGCGAGTTTTTCTTTTAAAAGGGAAGCGGCCTGGGTACTTATCAACATAAGGGTAGGAAAAGTGGTGGAAAACCTGTTAATAACAGGGTGAATCAAGGGGCTCTTTGCGGTGGATAACTTTCAGGGTGGATTTTTTAACAGGGAAAGAAGATAATTTCAAGAAGGTTATTCACAAAAAAATCCTTTCCAATCAATTATCTTTCAGTCTCTTCCGAGATTATTAACAAAATCCCCGGCGATATTAAAACAACAAAATAAAAATAAAAAATTATATTTGTATTTGTTATGAAGGAGAGCAACGACGGCGCTTTTGACCCTCACGAGCAAACAGGGTACAAAGATAAGGATTTGGACGGAATAATCCGCCCCCGGGAGCTGGATGATTTTACCGGGCAGGGAGAAACCGTTTCTAATCTTCGCATTTATATCCAGGCGGCCAAGATGCGCGGCGAGTCCCTGGATCACGTGCTGTTCCACGGGCCTCCGGGCCTGGGAAAGACGACACTGGCGCACATCATCGCCCAGGAAATGGGGGTGAATATGAAAATTACCTCCGGTCCGGTGCTCGACCGTCCGGGGGACCTGGCCGGGCTGCTGACTTCCCTGGAAAGCGGCGACGTGCTCTTTATCGACGAAATCCACCGCCTTTCTCCCGAAGTGGAGGAATACCTCTATTCCGCGATGGAGGATTATGTGATTGATATTATGATCGACAAAGGGCCGGGTGCCCGGTCGGTGCGCATCAACCTGAATCCTTTTACCCTGGTCGGCGCGACGACGCGCAGCGGCCTGCTGACCGCTCCCCTGAGGGCCCGTTTCGGCATTACCTGCGCAATGGAATACTACGATACCGCCGATCTGGTGCGGATTGTAAAGCGCAGTGCGGGGATTTTAAAAGTAAGTATCGACGAGAAGGCGGCGCACGAGATTGCCCTGCGCAGCCGAGGGACGCCCCGTATCGCCAATGCCCTGCTGCGGCGCGTGCGGGATTTTGCGCAGGTGATGGGGGACGGCGTGATCGACCTGAAAATCACGCGCTATGCCCTGGATAAGCTGAATATCGATACCCGCGGACTGGATTCCATCGACAACAAGATTCTCCGGACGATTATCACGACCTTCAAGGGCGGTCCCGTGGGGGCCGGTACGATTGCCACCGCCATCGGTGAAGACCAGGGAACCCTGGAAGAGGTGTACGAACCCTTCCTGATCAAAGAAGGCTTTATCGCCCGCACCCAGCGCGGCCGTGTGGCCACGGAACTGTCCTACAAGCACCTGGGCCTGGAATCCTACCTCACCGACCGCACCCCCGCCCCCGGCGACGGGACGCTGTTTTAGTTAGATTATTCCTCTAAAAGTAGTGATTTTACTATAGATTTAGAGGAAAAATCACGTGGGGTTGGCTAGCTCGACGAGTCTTCAGTTAGAGAGAAGATAAGCAAGTTTTGGATTCTTAGACAATTCTTTTTCTGTAAAAGAAGGAATTGTTTCTCCAAGTTTTAAAATTTCTGCATCAAGCTGAAAATCTTCTCTTTTCAGTTTAGGAATATTCAATGTTGATATATTTCGAATCATTTTTACAGACTATCGGCTTTCTTAATAGAAAAATTTTATAAGAATATTTCTTATATTTACAGCAAAATTAAAGAAAAATAAAAAAATGAAAACAACTACCGTAGCATTAGGAGCCCATTTTGATCAATTTATCCAGGCCAGCGTGCTGGGTGGGAGGTATACGAACGCCAGTGAGGTGATTCGTGCCGGTTTGAGAAGGCTGGAAGAAGATGAGCAAAAAATGATGGCGCTGCAATCTGCTATTGAAGAAGGAGAATCCAGTGGATACCTTGACAATTTTGATTTTGAGTCTCATCTGAAAGAATTGAAAACAAAGCGGAACGATGGGAAACTATAAAATTTCCAATAAGGCGGTAGAGGATTTAGATGGAATATGGGATTATACACTTAGGGAATGGTCTGAAGAACAGGCTGTAAAGTATTATAACCAAATCTATAAAACGATTCAAAATCTCTCTAACATTCCTGTTTATCTTATACAAAAATACGACTCTGTAAAACCTGGATTATTGGGATATCGTATCGGTCATCACATTATTTTTTACAAGCAACACAAGGATGGTACTGTATGGGTTTCCCGTATTCTTCACGAAAGAATGAATTTTTCCAGGCACCTCACTTAGAAGTAAGGAGTAATTTGTTCAGGAATTCACCGATGCGGTCGAGCCAGGTGTAGCTCCCGGTGCCCGGCGAGGCCTGTTTCTGGAAGCAGTGCGGGCGCAGCGCGAGGGTGTGTAGTTCGCTCTGGATGCCCATCGCGCGCATTTTTTCCCAGACGCGCACGGAGTTCATCGCCGCCCATTTGTCCGCATCGCCGTGGATAAAGAGCATCGGCGCGGTGTCCAGGTCAAAGGAAAGTTCCGGCGCGAGGTAGGTCGCGTCGTCGTTACCGCCGGTGGTGTTGTGGTTGTCCAGTCCGTCGCTGAGCGCGTAGGCCACATAGATGCCGATACCCCACTGTACCTTGCAGGAAAGTTTATCGATTTCGTCGATGGGCGCATAGGAACGGTGCCGCGACGAAGTGACCCCCATCAGGGTCAGGTGTCCGCCCGCCGAGGAGCCCATGATGCCGATTTTGTCCGGATTCAGGCCGCGGGAAGCCGCTTCACTGCGCACGATGCGGATGGCCCGCTGCAGGTCCTGCCAGGCGGAGGTGTGCTTGGCGAGTCCGTTGGGGCGCGGCGTGCGGTAGCGGAGCGTGACCACCGCCATACCCCGGGCGTTCAGGTAGCGCCGCGCGGGCGTCACTTCGAATCCGTTCGGCCCGTTTCCCTTATATCCTCCCCCGGAGTAGATGATCTGAATGGCGTCCGTTTTGAGTTCCGCGGGAATGTGCCACTCGATATAAGGCTGGCACTGATGCTCCTGGGCGCAGGGCATCTTACCTTCCGGCCAGACATCCTCGCGCGCATAGACAGCACGGTCTTCGTCCGAAGTAAAGCGGTCCATTAACTTGACTTCTGCTTCCAACGGGCCGAGATAGCCCATCTGCGTCATAAACTCTATACCGCGTTCCAGCCCGAAGGCGCCGTGCTTCATGCCGGGATAAAGGTGTAGTTCCGCAGGAATTCCGCGCTTGCGCAGTTCCCTGTAAATCAGGGTGGAACCATTGGGAGAAAAGGGGTCCAGGCCGCCGTGGTGCAGGCTCAGCGGACAGGTTTTTTCGTCGAAGTTGAAAATCGCGCTCAGGGCGACATCGGTGCCGTACCCTTCCCGGGTGGCCTTCGTGCCGCTTTCCCCGTCAGTCGTGACATAGGCCGGCGCATTGAGGATTCCCCAGTTGATATGGCAGGAAACATCGTCGGTCGCGTCGATTTTTTCATACGCGGGAGTCTGTGAATTCGCGGCGAGCAGCAGGCCCAGGTGCGATCCGGCGGACATCGCGATGACGCCGATTTTTTCCGGGTCGTAACCCCGCTTTGCCGCCTCGCTGCGAACCAGCCGTACTGCGCGCTGACCGTCCTCCCAGGCCGTCTGGTAAATGGGTAGCCCCTCGGGACGCGGGGTGCGGTAGACCAGGCTGACGCACTGGACGCCCATCGCCGTAAAGGTATCACGCCAAAGCGTAATGAGTTTCGAATCGCAGGTGCTGCTGTAGCCCCCGCCGGAAATCAAAATCATGCAGACATCCTTATCCACGGCGGGCGCGGGTGCGTCGAACCATTCCAGATAGGGCATCCGGTGTTTTTCCGGCTTGAAGCCCGGCGCGCGGGTTTCGTCCCGCATTGCGGCGATTTGCGTGTCCTGCGCGTGCGGCATTTTCTTTTTGGGCCAGAGGGCCTCCTGTTCCCAACCCCACGCCTGCGTGGAGAAGAGAATTGCGGTGAGAATGAGTGCTTTTTTCATCGCCGTAAATTTAGATAAAATCTGGCGATTTTAGGCCAGTTGAGATAAAAATCAAGACCGCTTCCTTATCTTTGTTGGCGAGCGGTCATCGCCTCCCGGCGC
>CACYHC010000042.1 GCA_902774145.1 uncultured Bacteroidia bacterium | reverse complement strand
TCAAGCATCTTTATATACTTGAGACGATCTTCATAAGAATGCTTTTTACGCATAACAAAACCCCGAAAGTTTTTTGTCTAACTTTCGGGGTTCATGTCAGATTGACCTTCTTTTTTTATATATTTGGGTCATGAAAAAAATAGCGGCAATAACGATGCTACGGGACGACGACTTCTTCGTGGAGAAGTGGGTCGCGTATTACGGCGCGCAACTGGGACGGGAGAACCTGTATGTCTGGTTCGACGGCCTGGACCAGCGCGTACCCCCCTGCTGCGAGGGCTGCCATACGGGGAAAATCGAGCATCTGACGCTGCCGGTCCACCAGGGCGACAAGCGACGCATCGATTTTCTTTCGGCGCGCGCCCGCGAGCTGTTCGAGCGCGGCTACGAAATCGTCATCGGCGGCGACGTGGATGAATTCCTGGTGCCGGACCCGGCGCAGGGAGTGGGACTGGCGGCGTTTCTGTCGAGGCTTGAAACCGGGCGCGCAAGCGTTTCGGCGCTCGGCATCGACGTAGGACAGGACCTGCGCACGGAAGGAACGCTCGAGAAGGAGCGGCCGATGCTGGAACAGCGCAGTTTCGCGAAACTGTCGACGCGCTATTCGAAGGCCGCCGCGCTGCTGCGTCCCTGCGACTGGGGCAGCGGCTTCCATCGCGTACGCGGACGCAATTTTCACATTGTAAAGGACTTGTATCTTTTCCATTTCGGCTGCGTAGACCTCAGGCGCATCGAAGAACGGCTGGAGAACGCGGGATTGCGCGCCGAGGGTTGGGAAAGGCACCTGCGCAAGCGCAGCGGCACCATTACCCTCGTCAGCCACGCACGGGCAAGGGATTTTGCGAAATGGACCGCCATCGCCCGACGCGTGCAGAACTGTATCCGGCCCCCTTACGCCTGGAACAAACCGGCGATGTTCGAGCTCCGGATTGTCGTCCGGATTCCCGAAAGGTTTAAAACCATCGGATTATGAGGCTGCTGGTACATTTCCACGTGTATTACCCGGAGCAACTGCCCTACTTTCTGAAGCGGCTGCGCAGGATTCACGGCGTGGACTGGGACCTCTATGTAACGGGCAGGGAGGAAGCGATGCCCGCTATCCGCCGACTGAAGCCGGATGCCAGGTTTTTACGGGTGGAGAATGTCGGATATGACATTTGGCCTTTCATCGCCGTCCTGAAAGCGGTGAACCTGGCGGAGTACGACTATATCCTGAAACTGCACACCAAGAACAAGGCGCCGAAGTTTATCCAGTTGAACGGGATTTATCTCCCCCGCTACCGCTGGAGAAACCTTTTGGTGACCGCGCTGCTGGGATCGAAGAAACGCTTTTCCCGGGCGCTGGAAAAGGCTTCGCAGGGGCTGGCCTGCCAGGACCTGCTGCACAAACGGCTCTCCCGGAAGGCGCCGACGGACAATGCGATGCTGCGCGATGAAGCGGCACGCATCGGTCTTGCGCTCAAGGGCGGAAGTTTCTGCGCGGGGACGATGTTTATCGCCAGGGCGGAACCGTTCCGCTTCCTGCAGGACGCGCCCCTGGATGCCGCGCACTTTCAAAGCGTGGCGGGGACCCACCTGAGTGGCACGCCCGCACACGTCTATGAGCGCATCCTCAGCCTGGTCGTCACCTCCGCCGGCTACCGTATCGCCCCCATCGTCACACACCCGCTCGCCAGCGCGTGGAAACACCTCCTCGTATGAAAAACAGAATCCTCTGCTGCATCTTCAACCACAATGAGAACGCGGGCGCATCCGCTTGGGCGGACCGGCTCTCCCCGCATTTTGATACCCTCATCCTGGACAGCGGCAGCACGCCAGCCTGCCAGCACCCCCTCTCCGTTACGCTGGAGAACATCTATTATTCCGGGCTGATGAACGAGGCCTGGCGTCGCGGCAGTGAAGGCGGCTACAAGTGGGTGATGATCCTGACGAGCGACCTGCAGATTTCCCCGGGAAACTGCGAACGGCTCATCGCGGGGATGAAGGAAGTGGCACCGGCCCTCAATGTGGGGCTGTACCAGCCTTCCGCGGCGTGGCGGGGACGGGCGCTGCCCCAGAGCCGCTGCCATTTTTCCGGTAAGATGCGTCCCGCCAATTTCCAGGAGGGATGGTTCCACTTGATTCGCCTGGACCTATTGGGAAAAGTCTGTCCCATCGATACCGGACTGAACCATTTCGGCTGGGGTATCGACCTGGCACTGAGCCACTTTGCCCGGATCATGAAGCTGCTGATTCTCGTGGACGACCGCGTCCGCGTCGTGCATCCCGGCGGGACCGGATACAACAAGGGGAAGGCCCTGGAGCAGATGCGTGCCTGGCACGCAACCCTTCCCGGTTACACCTCGCCCCGGCATTTCAAGCCGCTCCGGGAGCCGGTGCGCGAAGAACTCGTCGTGTCACTTACAACCTGGAAACCCAGGATGGGCAATCTTCCGGCCGTACTGGACTCCATTTTCCGCCAGACGCTCCCCCCGGATGCCGTGGTGCTGAACCTGGCCTTCGAGGAAGTGATTCCCCCGGATGTGCAGGCCTATCTGGACAGCCGCGGCGTCAAGATTCAGCGGGTCCCCGATACGCGGGTGTACAAAAAATTCCTGCCGACGCTGGAGGCCTTTCCGGATGCCTGCATCGTCGCCATCGATGACGACTGGATTTACCCCGAAGGAATGCTGGAAGACTTTATGGCGGCCCACCGGAAGCATCCCGGAAGGCCCGTCAGCGGGAACCGCGTGCATTTTTCCGGCACCGATTTCCATTGCGGCTGCGCGTCGCTGGTCCGGCGCGAATTCTTCGGTGAACTGCTTCCGCTCATCGACGCGGAGATGATGCAGCACTGTCCGAGCGACGATGTCGTCTACACCTTCCTGCAGAAGATGAACGACCGCCTCTACGCCCATACGCGGCACCTGTATTACGACAACCTGACGCCCTACAACGATACGGCGCCCTATTCGGGCGCCGATACGCAAGCTCCAAAAACGACCTGGAACTATCTTTGTGAACGCTTCGGGGCTTCCCCGCTGGGAAAGCCCTGGATGAAGCCTAGAAAGTAAACTTGATCAGGCCGAGGACACGGTGGTTCACCACGTCGTGCAGGCCCTTGTCGTAGAGTCCGGTTACCAGGTTCATTCCCAGCTTGGCATCTCCATACTTGACGCTGGTCAGTTCGTATTCCACACCTATAGCCAGACGCTTTCCGATATTGTAGACGATACCGGGGGTCACGCGCCACATCGCATTGAGGTGGGCAAAGCTGTTTTTCTGGTAGAAGATCTTGTCGCCATCCTTCATCAAAGGATTGTCCGTGACCGATTCCATCGTGCCCAGGTTCTGCACATAGCCGCCAAAGACATAAAGCTGCCACTTCCCCGGGGCCAGCTGGACGGACGCCCAGGTGGATGAGGTGCGGGTGGGGGTATAGGACCAGCTGCCGTCTTCATTCACCTGGTGGATGGCATAGCCGCCATTCAGGTTCATGTGCTCGCCCGCCTGGGCGAAAATGGTCTTGGCCTTGATCTGGAAAATGCCGCTGGTGTATTGCAGGTAAACAAAGGGACTCCAGGTCGTGATACCTTCGTGCACCTTGTGCTTCTCCTCGTCGATGACGCGCGGAGTGATGTGCAGCACGTCCACACCGGCGCGGCCCAGGAAACCGTCCTTCTTGAAGTTCAGGCCGGCATAAAACTCACAGCCGCCGTTGCGGATATAGTTGGCGGAAGCGCCGTAGGGGCCGGAAGATGTGTACTGCATCTGCCAGAGCGTGGCCGCCGTCAGCGACAACCCGGTCTTGTAAACATTCCATTCCGCGCTGATCTGCGGAGTACGGGAGAAGGGGCCGAAGGGAGCGCCGGAATTCAGCGCAAAGACGTGCGGAAGATCCACCGCCATCGGGTGCCAGGCCTGTCCCGCCTTGAAGAGGAAGGTACCGTTGCCCACACTCACAAACGCCTGCCGCAAACGCAGCTGGGCGGTTCCGGTCATTGAACTCTTGGTGACCGGGTCCTTGTCGGTCTTGGAAAGGCCGGCGTAGAAGTCCGCCTCGATTTTGGCGGCAAAATCCCATTTGCCCAGGGAGAATCCGGTGATATCCAGGCCCAGACGAGAGGTAATCGCCGCAAACTTGAAGTTGAGATTTTCGTTCAGGTCTTCTCCCCGGTCGTTCAAATCCCAGTCCTTGGGGACATAGTAATAGAAATCCTCGGTCATCGCGTTACTCTCGCGGGTATCGAAAGCATAATAATTCCGGATGAATCCGTAGGGTTTGAACTGAATCTTAAGCTTCTGCTTCGGCTTCTCTTCCTGGGCAAAAGCTGCCGCTGTTGCCACCAGCAACAGCGCAGCTATCATCAATATTTTTTTCATCGCTAGAAGACTTCGTCCTCTTTCGGCTCGGCGGGAGCATCGATGCGGGGCTCCTCGTTGCGTGGACGCTCGTCGCGGCGCAATCCGCGGGGACGGTCCTCGTGGCGGGGCCGGCGTTCATCGCGGCCGCCTTCGCGGCGCGGGCCGCGATCACCTCCGCGCTCTCCCCCCTTGCGGGCGTCGTCACGGCGGGGACCCCGGTCGGGCCTGGGCTTGCGCTCGGGCTCTACATAACCCTCGGGTTTCTCCTGCAGGGCACGCATAGAGAGGCGCATCTTGCCGGTCTTCGGGTCAATCTCGAGGAGTTTGACATCCACTTCGTCACCGACCTTGAGCACGTCCTCCACCTTTTCGGTCTTCTTCCACGCGATTTCACTCACGTGCAGCAGGCCTTCCTTGCCGGGCAGAATCTCGATGAACGCACCGAACTCGAGGATGCTCACCACCTTGCCGTGATAGACGGTTCCCACTTCGGGAACGGCGCAGATGCCCTTGATCCAGTCGAGGGCCTTCTGCATCGCCTCGGCGTCGGAGGAAGCGATATCCACCACGCCTTCGGTAAGGTTCGTGCCGGGGATGGGTTCTTCGTCGATATTGATGACCGCACCGGTCTCTTTCTGAATTTTCTGGATGGTCTCGCCGCCCTTGCCGATGATGGCGCCGATGAATTCGGCAGCCACACGGATCTGGACGATGCGGGGCACGAAGGGCTTGTAGTCCTCGCGGGGCGCGCTGATGGTCTTGAGCATTTCGCCCATAATGTGCATACGGCCCTGACGTGCCTGCTCGAGCGCTTTTTCAAGCACCTCGTAGCTCAGGCCGTCCACCTTGATGTCCATCTGGGTGGCGGTGATGCCGTCAGCGGTACCCGTCACTTTGAAGTCCATATCGCCGAGGTGATCCTCGTCTCCGAGGATATCGGTCAGGATGGCGTAACGCTCGTTGGGACGCTCTTCGTCGGTGATGAGACCCATCGCCACGCCCGCCACGGGCTTCTTGATCTTTACACCCGCATCCATCAGGGCCAGACAGCCGCCGCAGACGGAGGCCATCGAAGAAGACCCGTTGGATTCGAGGATATCGGAGACCACGCGCACGGCGTAGGGATTCTCGGGCGCCATAGGGATGACAGGCTTGAGGGCCCGCATCGCAAGGTTGCCGTGGCCGATTTCGCGGCGGCCGGGGGCGCGCTGGGGTTTCGCTTCGCCGGTGGCGAAAGGCGGGAAGTTGTAGTGCAGGACGAACTGCTGGTCACCCTGTACCAAAACGGAGTCAATCTCCTTCATATCCATCTTGGTACCGAGGGTCACGGTCGCCAGGGACTGCGTTTCACCGCGGGTGAAGATGGCGCTGCCGTGTGCGCAGGGGAGGTAATCCACCTCGCACCAGATGGGACGCACCTGATCGCAGGCGCGGCCGTCCAGACGGATGCCTTCGTCGAGAATCATATTGCGCATCGCCTCTTTCTCGGTGTCGTGGTAGTAGCGCTCCACGAGCGGGGCCTTGGCCTCGAGTTCCTCCTCGGGAATCGTCGCGAGGAATTCTTCCTTGATGGCGGCAAAGCCGTCCTCGCGCTCGTGCTTGGGCAGGGCGCTCTTGGCGTGGGCGTAGCACTTGGGATAGCAGAAGTCGTGCACCGCCTTGCGGAGCTCTTCGTCCTGCTCGTCGCCGGGATATTCGCGTTTGTTCACATCCGTACCCAGTTCGTGCATCAGCTCTTTCTGGACGCGGCAATGCTTCTTGATTTCTTCGTGGGCGAACTTGATGGCCTCGAGCATATCGTGCTCGGAGACTTCGTTCATTTCACCCTCGACCATCATAATGTTCTCCTCGGTGGCGGCGACCATCAGTTCGAGGTCGCTGTCCTGCATCTGGGAGAAGGAGGGGTTGATGACAAATTCCCCGTTTACGCGGGCCACGCGGACCTCGGAAACGGGACCGCCGAAAGGCAGGTCGGAAGTCGCCAGGGCGCAGGAAGCGGCCAGGCCGGCCAGCGCGTCAGGCTGGGTATCCTTGTCCGCGGAAATGAGGTTGAGGTACACGAAGACCTCGTTGTGGAAGTCGGCGGGCCAGAGAGGACGGATGGGACGGTCCACCAGGCGGGCGACGAGCACCTCATAGTCGGAGGGTTTGCTTTCTCTCTTCATAAATCCGCCGGGGAAACGTCCGGCGGCAAAATACTTCTCACGATAGTCTACGGTGAGGGGCATAAAATCCGTGCCTTCTTTCACGTCCTTTGCGGCACAGATGGTGGCGAGGATCATCGTCCCGCCCATTTTCACGACAGCGGCACCGTCCGCCTGCTTGGCGAGCTTGCCGGTCTCGATCTCGATCACGCGGCCGTCCGCGAGAGAGATGGTTTTCTTGATTACGTTCATCTTTCTTTACGTCTTTTCTTCAAAAAAAGGGATGGCCGTCCTGACCATCCCCTGTGGTTTCCTATGGAGTTTATCGACGGAGACCGAGCTCCTTGACGATATTCCTGTATCTCTCGATGTCAATCTCCTGGAGGTAGTCCAGAATCTGGCGTCTCTTACCGACGAGGCGGAGAAGGGAGCGACGCGTCACCACGTCTTTCTTGTTCTTCTTCACGTGCTCGGTAAGGTGAGCGATACGGTAGGAAAATAAAGCAACTTGACTCTCAGGAGAGCCGGTGTCAGTATTAGACTTCCCGTACTTCGCGAAAATCTCTTGCTTTTTCTCAGGCATCAGATATTCAGCCATTTCAGCAAAAAATTTAATTGGTTAAACAAAAGGACTGCAAAGGTAGGCAAATTTTTGAATTTTCAAAAACTTACTTGCAGAAGAACCACCAGATACAGACGGCGAGCGCCGCGACGAGCAGGATATCGAAGATGCAGAGCCAGAGCGGGGTCTTTTTCTTGGCATACGGATCCTTGCCGCGCACCTTCGGGTATTTGGCGATACTGGTGAGGGTCGCGCCGAACATGATGTTCACGAGAATGACGGAGTTGATGGCCCAGCCGTTGGCGTTGAGCACCGGACCGAGATTGCGTTTGCGCAGCTTCTGCCAGGCCAGGAACATCGACGGACCGGAAATGAAGACCACCAGCACGGCCATCAGAATCAGCACATTGTACCAGGGGTTGATGATTTTGACAAGCGCCGATGCCAGGAAGCCGACGGCCATGCCGATGGCGGCAAAGATACCGGCGAACTTGGCGATGTCGAAGGAAGGCTTCGGCGGTTCGGGCAGTGCGTTCCCCTGCGCCTTGGCGGCCAGGTCAGCGTCCACGGCACTTTCCTTCTCGGCCGCGCTCTTGTTGATGCGCTCGGTGATGGCATTCGCCGCTTTGCGGTAGGGGCTCCAGAAGGCCTGCTTGATGCTGATGGGGTTGTCCACCACCTTGGTCACGACGGCGTCCCAGTCCAGTCCGTTGCGGTCATAGAAAACCGCATTGACGCCGGGACGGAGGTTACGCACGCCGCCGTCGGTCATCACCGCGACGATGTCGAAACTCTCCGGACGGACCTTGGAGGAGCACTTGCAGTAAATCAGGAACATTCCGCTGAGCCCCGCCATATCGGCGTGACCGGCCATATCGGCCACTTTCACGCAAAGCTTGCAGCAACGCTGGTCGATGTAGAGGTCGCCCGCCTCGAAGTCGGCGCGGTTTTTCGGGTCGCGCGCATAAAAATCCCTGAGGATAAGGTAGTTGCAGAGGAGCCGGTAGAAATCGCGATAAAGGTGGGTGAGTTTGTTCACCTCGTCGATGGATTCGGCCTCCGCCTTGAGGGCATTGTCCTTTTCGACCAGTTCCAGCAGGGCCGCCTTGGCATCGGCCTTCAGCAGTTCGCGCACTTTCCCGATGCCCAGAGGCTCGACGGCAGCGCCCTTCTTCGCCGCCATCCAGGCGGTATAAGGGGCGAATTTCGCCAGCACGGCCTTCCAGTCCGCTTCGCTGATGCCTTTCGCCTTCGGGAAATCCACGTCGAGCACGAGCGCCCGCAGGGCGGCAAACTGCGCTTCGTAAGCAGGGTTCACCGCATCGAAGGGAAGGATTCCGTCCTTGGCAGGCAACGCCAGCGGACAGCTGCCGATTTCGTCGATTTTCTCTACCGCCGTCGCAACCGAAGCGGCGACCGCGGGATCGTAGGCAAGCAGTTTGCAGCGGGTGAAGAAATCGCCGATCTTGTCGTTGAGCGCAACGCAGGCCGCGAGCGCATCGGCAGTGGCATCGCCGTACGGGAATACTGCGGCATTGTTCGCTTCGCTTTCCGCCGTCCAGGCGTCGAAGTCCGCGAGGGCGGCATAGAAGGCCTCAATCCCCTCCGCATCCGTGCCCGGAGCGCCGCTGCGGTCGGTCTTGGCGCCGGTCGCATCGACGCAGAGCTTGATTGTTTCCTTGAGGGCATCGTCATCGGCGCTCGCCTCGGTAATGATGCCGTCGCCGTTGAACTGCGTCTTCGCGAAAATGGCTACGCTGTCGGAGGTGTCCGCAATGCTGATTTCCTTCTTTTCAAGGCCGAGATTCGAGAGAATCTGCTTTGCCGATACAAGCAGGTGCGCACCGTGTTCATTCTCCGTATTGAACTCCGAAAAAGGAATCGTGTCGCGGGATTCGAGCAGCAGGTCGGCATTCTTGACCACGGAAGTCAGCCACTGGGCGCCGGCGATCATTTCGTCCACGCGAATCTTGCCGTCCGCGTCGGTGTCCAGCATCCGGAGCGTATCCTTGTCAAACTCCAGCCCGGAGGCGGGACAACTCAGCACCGTCCAGAGTTTCCGGTCCAGTTCGCCAAGATGGGCGATATCCGCGCCGTTGCGGATATCCACACGCACCATTCCGCCTACTTTGGTGTATTCCCAGTCATAGGCGCCATTGAGATTCTTTTTCTTTTTCATATCGTTGGATTTTTGTTGTCGTAATTCGCAAATTTAAGATTTTTATCGAAATTTTCCTAAATTTGCAGGCCCGTCGCCTGTGGCAGCGGGAATCATCCGGAGGAATGGCCGAGTGGTCGATGGCGGCAGTCTTGAAAACTGTTGAACGGCAACGTTCCGGGGGTTCGAATCCCTCTTCCTCCGCAAAGCGGTAGCAAAAAAGCGCGACGAGCTTGCTCGGTTGCGCTTTTTTGATATCGGTTTGCAAGCCCCGCGCAGCGGGGCAGGGATAGCGCGAGCATAGCGAGCGGAATCCCGGAGGAAGAGAGATGCCGCCATCGACGCTTTGCGTCTCTAATAAAAATCCACTTTTTTAGTGTATTTCTAAAAAATTATCTATCTTTGCCGAAAAGTGGAACGATGCAGATAGTTTTTAAGCAAATCTACCTTTCCGACCTTTATTACAAGCAGACTTCTGACAAGAAGCACCGATTTCAGCCGGAAGTTATCAAGAAGTATGTGAAGGTTGTGAATATCCTGAAAAATGCCAAGGGGGTTGAAGACTTATTCCCTTTCAATTCCTTGAATTACGAAAAACTATCCGGAGATAAAGCAGGTCAGGAATCTGTACGGGTAACGGATAAGTACCGATTGGAGTTCCGGACGGAACGTTCAGACGGAGATGTTATTGTAACCATCTGCAACATTTTGGAATTATCGAATCACTATCAATAAGAATATGGCAAGCAAGAATTTTACCCCTACCCATCCCGGCGAAGTAATCAAGGATGAACTGATAGCCCGGGGAATCTCACAGAAGGATTTCGCCGAGCGCATCGGCATACCTTATACCATGCTCAACGATATTCTGAACGAGCGGAGACCCTTGACGGCTCCCACGGCTTTGTACATCGAATCTGCACTGGGAATTTCCGCCGACCTCCTTATGGGATTGCAGGCGGACTATACCATGCAACGCACCCGCAACGATAAAGAAATCATAAAAAAGATGCGGCGCGTGCAGCCTTACCACTCCTCTACTTCACCCGCACGGGCTTAATAGCGGGCCCAAATGTCCCCCCCCATGGGCATTTTTGTTCGTTTTTGGAATTATTGCTAACTTTGCAAGAACAAAAACACACAGAACAATTATGAGAACGACCGAACTTGATTCCAAATATCACGATTTGGAAAAAATGTCCACCCTGGAAATCCTTACCGGAATCAACACCGAAGACAAGACCGTGCCTTATGCCATCGAGAAAGTCATTCCGGCCATTGAGAAGACTGTAGACGGAATCGTCGAGCGGATGCGCCGCGGTGGAAGGGTATTCTATATCGGTGCCGGCACCAGCGGACGGCTCGGCATCATCGACGCGGCTGAGATTCCTCCGACCTACGGGCTGAAGGACACCTTCATTGGCATCATCGCCGGCGGCGACAGCGCCATCAGGACACCCGTCGAAGGTTCTGAAGATATTAAGGAGAACGGCTGGCGGGATGTCAGCGCATTCAACCCCAAACCTGAAGACTCCATTATCGGCGTCGCCGCTTCCGGGGTTACCCCCTATACTATCGGCGCGCTCGAAGAGGCAAGGGCCCACGGCATGCTGACGTCCTGCATTACCTGCTGCGAGAACGCGCCGATCGCCCAGGTCGTCGAGTATCCCATTTCTGTCATCGCCGGTCCCGAATTCGTTACCGGAAGCACCCGGATGAAGGCCGGTACCGTCGGAAAACTCATTCTCAACATGATTTCCACCGCCATCGTGATCAAACTGGGCCGCGTCAGGGGCAACAAGATGATTGATATGGACATCACCAACCGGAAACTCGTCGACCGGGGCACCCGGATGATTATGGAGCAGGCCGGCATCGACGATTACGAGAAAGCCAAGGAACTCCTGATGAAATACGGCCACGTCCGCCAGGCGGTCGACGCCTATCTGGCCCGCTAGGCCTCGCGCTCGGCACAGAATTAAAGAGGGTGTATTTTCTAAAATACACTCTGGCGACATTGGCTCGGGAAGTATGTCAATCCCTCCGGCGAGCATTATTTTATTTCCACAAAAACCGACGGAAAGATTTGTGGTAAATCAGTCTTTTTGGTTATTGTCGATATATTGAGTAAAGACATAAGTACTTATGTACAAGAGGGATCAATACGAAATACTTGCCAAGAGAATGGCTGAGAAGCGTCGGTTTATCCAGGTAATCATGGGGCCGAGACAGGTAGGTAAATCCACGCTTATGAAGCAGGTGGTGAAAAACCAGGATATTCCGTACCTGTTCTACACGGCAGACGCCGTGCCGGTCACGAACTTCGGATGGATCAGCGACTGCTGGAATGCCGCCAGGGCAAAGATGAAGGTAGAGAAACTACCGGAGATTATCTTGATTATCGATGAAATCCAGAAGATTGTCGGTTGGAGTGAAATCGTAAAAAAAGAGTGGGACGACGATACTTTTAATGATATTCCCCTGAAAGTCATCCTGCTTGGCTCCTCGCGCGCGATGCTGGACAAGGGTCTGGCAGACAGTCTGCAGGGGCGGTTCGAGCGTATTATTCTCTCTCATTGGTCTTTTGCCGAAATGCGGGATGCCTTCGGATTCTCGCTGGAGCAGTTTATTTACTATGGTGCATATCCGGGTGCTGCAGAATTAATCGAAGACCCCGAGCGCTGGAGGAATTATATCAGCGGCTCCATCGTGGATGCAACCATCAACAAGGATATCCTCGTCAACGAGAAGATTGCCAAGCCTGCTCTTTTGCGGCAGACTTTCGAGTTATCCTCGGCCTATTCCGGGCAGGAGCTGTCGCTGACGAAGATGATGGGCCAGATGACCGATGCAGGCAACACGACGACGATCACAGGCTATCTGAATCTGCTATCGCAAGCCGGACTTGTATGCAGCCTGAACAAGTATGCCGTAGATATGGCCCGGAAAAAGAATTCTGTTCCAAAACACCAGGTCTACAATAACGCCCTGAGAACGCTCTATTGCGAGAAGCCCTTCGAGGATGCCATTCTGGACCGGAAACTCTGGGGGCGGCTGTACGAGTCCGCCGTTGGCGCACATATCATGAGCTATGCTTATGCGGGCGAATACAAGGTGTACTATTGGCGCACGAAACCAGGCTGCGAAGTGGACTATGTGCTGGAGAAGAAAGGGAAACTGGTAGCCATAGAGGTCAAAAGCAATGAGGACGATTGGAACGACGGCCTCACGGAATTCAAGGAGGCTTTCAAGCCTTATCTCTCGCTCATCGTCGGTCGCGGCGGCATGCAGGCCGAAGATTTCCTTTCTATGAATCCAGCGGACTTGTTCATATAGAAGCCGGACGCGGGCGTCGGCGGGCTTGCCTTGGATATATCGGATATCTGATTACGCAGATATTCTTTGAGTAAGGGTGACTCTTCACATAATCTCTCGATAACTTATAGGCACCCTCCCCGATACACTGCAGATTATATATCACCGCATGACAGAGTAATTTATCCGAGACGAACGCATTACACGAATCTACTCCGACCACAAACTCTTCGATATTGAGAATAGCGTCCCGCATTAAAGTAAGACGAGCCACGTCATTTACCTTATCTCGCATAAATCAGATATTTGTCCCTCTCAGCCGATGGGACGGCGAAAGGTTTCAGCGACTTCTCTTCAATCAGATCCACCTCCCGATGAATTAATTTCTCCAAATCAATCTTGTACCTGATTAAGTCCAACAGGGAAATCTGCGAAGACCGATCGTAATCTATCAACAAATCAAGGTCGCTGTCAGGCTTTTCCTCCCCACGGGAAAAAGACCCGAACACCCAGGCTTTCGTAATCTGCGTACCTGCGAGGTAATCCTGCACGAGGGAAAACATCTCAACTCGGGAACGGCTCAATCGCTTCAGGTAAGTGGACAACTCCTCGGAAACGCCCCGCCTTGCTGCATAGCGTTTAAGTGTATTGAGGTTGACCGAATACACCTCCAAATTTCTTTGGAAACATTTCATCTTGACATCATTTCCCAGGCGTTTGTCACAAAGCGTATCCACGATATCCATTTCCAAAGAAGGTACCGGGATATCCAAGTTCGCGGCTATAGGAGATTCTGACACAAGGGGCTCCATAATGATAAATCCGTCAAGTGCGTATGGGAAATGCCGATATTGCTTCATTTCCAGCACCTTGTATCCATGTCCCAACAGGCATGATTTGATAGGCTCCAAATCACTCTTATATGCTTTCACGACTAGATTGGATTCCTTTTGCGACAAACAGTGATGTACTCCCACGCACTCGGCTACCAGAAGAGCGTTCACTTCACGCATCCATGGTGTGATCTCTGGTCTAAATAAGGGTTTGCGGAGACACATGTACCGTCCCCTCCCAACTCTTGACAAGCAGCCGCTTTTACACAAAGCCCGGATGCGCGTATAAACCGTAGCCTGGGGTACGTCAGGATAAATTGCCATAAAATCGGCTATCGAATATTCCTTGCCGTGTTCTATCCCATCATATATAAGATATAAATAAATCGGCAATTTTCAATATGTATTGCCGATTCTTTTTCCGTATGCGCTATTGACTTAAGTAATCTCGTCCCCTCCCGAGATTCCGCTGCGCGGCTGACGCCGCTTGCGCTATCTCGTCCCGCCTGCGGCGGGCTTGCCATAGTGACACAAAAATACTGCGCTCAAGCAAGCTTGGCGCAGTATTTTTCGTCACTAGGCGGAGAGGACGAGATTCGAACTCGTGGTACGGTTACCCGTACGGCAGTTTAGCAAACTGCTGGTTTCAGCCACTCACCCACCTCTCCGGTTCGGGTTGGGGTTAGCCAAATCCATTGGGGAATGCAAAGGTACGAATATTTTTTATTTTTCAAACAAGAAGGACTATCTTTGTAGGAACAGACTGACCTACTATGAAAAAATTCCTGTTTTTAATGCCTATGGCACTCACCCTTTCCTGCAACAATCCGTCCCTTCCGCAAACGCGCAAGGACGATACCGTCGATGAATACTTCGGCGTACAGGTCGCCGACCCCTATCGCTGGCTCGAAGATGACAATTCCGCCGAGACGGCCGCCTGGGTCAAAGCCCAGAGCCGCGTCACGGAGCACTATCTGAAGCATCTGCCGGCACGGAACGGCCTGAAGACACGCCTGAAAGAACTCTGCGACTACGAGCGCGTGGGACTTCCTTCGCGCGAAAACAACGGCAAGTGGTACTGGTGGCGCAACGACGGCCTGCAGAACCAGAGCGTACTTTATGAAGCGGACGCCCCGGACGGCGATCCGCGCGTATTGCTGGACCCGAACACCCTCTCCGAGGACGGGACCGTCGCCCTGGGGGGCGTCTATTTCTCGCGCGACTGCAAATGGCTCGCCTATGCCATTTCGCGCAGCGGCAGCGACTGGCAGGAATTCTACGTCATGGAAACCGAGAGCCGGAAGCTGCTCGACGACCATATCCTGTGGGCGAAATTCTCCGGCGCCGCCTGGCGCGGGGACGGCTTTTACTACAGCGCCTATGAGGCCCCGGAAGCCGAAGGCCACGAATACAGCGTAAAGAACGAAGGGCACAAAATCTACTACCACCGCATCGGCACGCCGCAAAGCGAGGACGAACTTTTCTTCAGCAATCCCGCGGAGCCCCAGCGCTTCTACACGATGGAGACCAACGAGGAGGAGACCTTTGCCTACCTTTACGAGGACGGCGCAGACATCGGCAACAACCTCTATGTCAGGGATTTCCGCAACGACAAAGGCTTCATCCTGATGACCAGCGACATGAAGCACCGCAGCGGAGTCGTCGAGAACGACGGCAATACGCTCTACATCTTCACCAATGACGGCGCGCCGATGAACCGCCTGGTGACCGCCGATGTAAACAAGCCCCAGAGCCGCTTCTGGAAGCCCCTCATCCCCGAAAGCGACTGCGTCCTGGACGGGGTCACCTTCACCGCCGACAAAATCATCGCCCAATACAGCAAAGACGCTACCACCCACGCATATTTATGCGACCTGAAAGGCAACAGGCTGCAGGAAATCGCGCTGCCCGGCGCCGGTACGGCGGGATTCGCCGGCAAGAAGGGCGAGCCGTGGTGCTATTACGCCTTCTCTTCCTTCACCGTTCCCGGCACCCAGTACAGTTTCAACCCCGCCACGGGCGAAAGCCAGCTCTACCGCACACCGGATGTCGCTTTTGACGCAAATGCCTTCGAGACCGTCCAGGTCTTCTATCCGAGCAAGGACGGCACCCGGATTCCGATGTTCCTCACCTTCAAGAAGGGAATGGAGCAAAACGGCAACAACCCGGCCCTGCTCTACGGCTACGGCGGATTCGACATTTCCCTGCCCCCGTCCTTCTCCTTCTCCATCATTCCTTTCCTCGAGAGCGGCGGCATCTACGCGCAGGCCAACCTGCGGGGCGGCGGCGAGTACGGCGAAGCCTGGCACCTCGCCGGCACGAAGATGAACAAGCAGAATGTGTTCGACGATTTCATCGCCGCGGCAAAATGGCTGATCGCCGAAGGATGGACCTGCGAAAAGAAGCTTGCGATTATGGGCGGCTCCAACGGCGGACTGCTGGTGGGAGCGTGTATGACGCAGGCGCCGGAACTGTTTGCCGTCGCCGTTCCCCGCGTGGGCGTGATGGATATGCTGCGCTACCACAAGTTCACCATCGGCTGGAACTGGGCCTCCGACTACGGCACCAGCGAAGACAGCCCGGAGATGTTCAACTACCTGCTGGGCTATTCCCCGCTGCATAACCTCAAACCCGGAACGGTCTATCCCGCCACGCTGGTAACCACCGCCGATCACGACGACCGCGTGGTTCCCGCCCACTCCTTCAAGTTCGCGGCCACCCTGCAGGAATGCAACGCAGGACCCGCCCCCTGTCTGATACGAATCGACACGAAGGCGGGTCACGGTGGGGGCAAGCCCGTAGAGAAAGTCATTGAAGAGCAGGCGGATATCTACGCCTTTATCTTCAAGAATCTCGGAATGTAGTCTTTCCGTCCCGGAAATCGACCTCGATGACCGAGTCCTTATGGATGCGGCCCTCGAGGATTTCACGGGCGAGGGAATTCACCAGTTCGCGCTGGATGAGCCGCTTGACGGGACGGGCGCCGAAGTCCGGATCGTAGCCTTCTTCCGTCATCCGGTCCTCGAAGGCCTGCGTGAAGGTCAGGCGCACGTTCTCGGCTTCCAGTTTCTGCTGAAGCAGCGCCATCTGGATGCGCACGATCTGGCGGATATCGTCGCGGGTCAGCGGGTCGAAGACCACGATTTCGTCGATACGGTTGATGAATTCCGGACGCATCCGGAGCCGCAGTTCCTCCTCTTTGAGGTTGGAGGTCATAATGAGAATGGTGTTCTTGAAGTCCACCGTACGGCCCTTGTTGTCGGTCAGCCGCCCGTCGTCGAGCACCTGCAGCAGGATATTGAACACATCCGGATGGGCCTTTTCGATTTCGTCCAGCAGGACCACCGAATAGGGCTTGCGCCGCACGGCTTCGGTCAGCTGTCCGCCCTCATCGTAGCCCACATATCCCGGAGGCGCGCCCACGAGCCGGCTGACGGTGTGGCTTTCCTGGTATTCGCTCATATCGATACGGGTCATCATCGACTCGTCGTTGAAGAGGAATTCCGCGAGGGCCTTCGCCAGTTCGGTTTTGCCCACGCCGGTGCTGCCCAGGAAGAGGAACGAACCGATGGGACGGTGCTCGTTGCTCAGGCCCGCCCGGTTGCGGCGCACGGCATCCGATACGGCGCCGATGGCCTTGTCCTGCCCGACGACGCGCTTGTGCAGCTCCGTCTCCATACGCAGGAGTTTCTCCTTTTCGCTTTCGAGCATCCGGGCCACGGGGATGCCGGTCCAGCGCGCGACGATTTCGGCAATATCGTTCGGCGTAACCGCTTCGGTGATAATCGGATTGTCGATGGCCGCCTGCTCGGCGGTCAGGTCGTCGATTTTCTTCTGCGCCTGCGCCATTTTTCCGTAGCGCAGTTCCGCGACTTTGCCGTAATCGCCCGCCCGTTCGGCCGCCGCCGCTTCGATGCGGTATTTTTCAATCTCCTGCCGCGCGCCCTGGATGCCGGAAAGGATGCCCTTCTCCTTCTCCCAGCGGCCCATCAGCTCCTTGCGCTGCGCCTGCAGCGTATTCAGTTCGTCGTCGATTTTCTCCATCTTCAGCGAAACGCCTTCGCGTTTGATGGCTTCCTTCTCGATTTCCAGCTGCCGGATGCGGCTGTTCAGGGTATCGATGGGCTCGGGGACGGAATTCATCTCCAGCCGGAGCTTCGATGCCGCCTCGTCCACCAGGTCGATGGCCTTGTCCGGGAGGAAACGGTTGTTGATGTAGCGGTGCGACAGGTTCACGGCCGCAATCAAGGCGTCATCCTCGATTTTTACGCGGTGATGGTTTTCGTAGCGCTCCTTGAGGCCGCGCAGGATGGCGATGCTCTCCGCCGGGCTGGGTTCGTCCACCATTACCTTCTGGAAACGGCGCTCCAGGGCCTTGTCCTGTTCGAAGTACTTCTGGTACTCGTCCAGGGTGGTAGAACCGATGGTCCGCAGTTCTCCGCGCGCCAGCGCGGGTTTCAGGATATTGGACGCATCCATTGCGCCCGACGAGCGGCCGGCGCCCACAAGGGTGTGGATCTCGTCGATGAAGAGGATGATTTTACCCTCGCTCTCCACGACTTCTTTTACCACGCCCTTGAGCCGTTCCTCGAATTCGCCCTGGTACTTTGCGCCCGCAATGAGGGCGCCCATGTCCAGAGAGTAGACCTTGCGGTCCTTGAGGTTTTCGGGGACCTGGCCGTCCACGATCTTGGCGGCAATCCCTTCGGAGATAGCCGTCTTGCCCACGCCCGGTTCGCCCACCAGGATGGGGTTGTTCTTGGTCCTGCGGGAAAGGATTTGCAGTACGCGCCTGATTTCATCGTCCCGCCCGATGACCGGGTCGAGCTTCCCGCGGGAAGCCGCCTCGTTCAGGTCAATGGCATACTTTGTTAAAAATTCGTATTTGTTCTCCATAGTAGTACAATTTAAAAAACCGTCCGCCGGAAAGCCGGCAGACGGGTTAAAGTCAAAAGATGTTCCACTGACAAAATGTCAGCGGAGGAGAAAATTAATCTTCCGGAACGGGAATAGCGTCCTGGGCGGGAGCGGTCTGCTCGATGGCATCGGCCGGGAAAGCCGGCTGCTGCTCCTCGGCGGAGGCTTCGATCTGTTCGGTCACGTCGATATCGGTCCCGGAGGTGCCGAGCGTGAAGGAAGAGATGATGGAAAGCGCCAGGATGAAGGCCACGAGGCCCCAGGTCACTTTTTCAAGGATATCCGCCGTCTGGCGTACGCCGAAGGTCTGGTTTCCGGCCACGAAGTTACTGGCCATGCCCTCTCCTTTTCCACTCTGGAGCAGGACAACAATGATAAGAAGGATTGACGCGAGGACAATCAGGATTGTCAAAATGGTAAAAACTGCATTCATGGCTGCAAAGTAAATACTTTTTTAGGGATATTGCAAAAATTTTGTCCGGGACCTACCACTGCGCGACCGTCGCGTTGAAGATATCGTCCACGATTTTCTGGATAATGTCTACACACAATTGTTGCTCGATGGCATCCAGGTTATTGGAGGCGTCGTAGTCGGAATAACCGGTAAAGGATTTATTCTCGAATCCGTCTTCCGGATACTTCCGGCTGACGAAAGTGATTTTCACGGTCACGGTCAGGCGGTTCTGCGCCGCCTTTTCCTGAGCGGAAATGGCCTGTGCCGCCACGTCATAGCCGGTGATTTCCCCGGAGATTTCCAGGTCGCCGTCAATGTCCACCTGTTCGAGCCGCGTCATCCGGCGGAAGGTGTTGCGGAGGTTTTCCGTCAGGTCGGTGCTCAGCGCCGGATTCACCTTCAGGGCCTTGTTCTCTATATAATTGATGGTAATGGTCTTGACGTCCGGCTGGATGGAGGTCCCGGAGAAGGAATAGATGCCGCAGGCGGAAAGCAGCGGCAGCACAAACAGCAAGACGGCAAAGACCCTGGCGCGCATCACTTTCCTCTCTTTTTGGCGATAAGCCGGTAAATGCTCCGGTCCGAAATACCCAGTTCCTCGGCAGCCTGCTTCACGTTTCCGCCGTGCTTTTCCAGGGCGCGCAGGATCATCTCCTCGCGCTGCTCCTTGATGGTCATCGGGGCTTCCTGGGGATTTTCGACGGTACGGGAGGGGGCTTCGGACTGTTCTTCGGGCTCTTCCTGCACCGGGAGTTTGCGCACCGCGCCGGCGCCGTTCTCGACGATGTCGCGCAGGCGGTCCACCTCCTGCTTGAGGTCCAGCAGCGCCTTGATGAACATCTGGCGGTCGCTCGGGCTCATTCCCCCGTCGGCGCCCGGAGCGGACGACGGCACGGGGAGCACCGTTTCCGGCTCGGAAGGCATATAGCGCGCAATCGTGGCCGCATCGAGTTCGATACGGTCGGAAAGCGTCGTTGCCGGCTGGGATTCCATTTGCGTCACCGCCTCGGCGAAGTTCTTGAGCTGGCGGATATTGCCGGGCCAGCGGTAGGCGGTAACCAGGCTGATGGCGTCGTGCGCCAGGCTGATTTTGCGCAGGCGGTAGCGCTCCGAGAAATCGGAGGAAAACTTGCGGAAAAGCGTGTAGATGTCGCCTTTGCGTTCGCGCAGGGGCGGCATCAGGATGCGGATGGCATTCAGGCGGTAGAGCAGGTCGCGGCGGAACTTGCCGGTGGCCACCGCGTGCTCGAGATCCACATTCGTCGCCGCGATGAGCCGGACATTCGTCTTCTGCACCTTCGACGAACCGACCTTCATGAATTCCCCGCTTTCAAGCACCCGCAGCAGCATCGCCTGGGTTTCGCGCGGGAGTTCGCCGATTTCGTCGAGGAAAATCGTGCCGCCGTCCGCCTCTTCGAAGTAGCCTTTGCGCTCCCCCACCGCGCCGGTGAACGAGCCCTTTTCGTGCCCGAAGAGTTCGGCGTTGATGGTGCCTTCGGGGATGGCCCCGCAGTTCACCGCGAGGAATTTGCCGGTTTTGCGCAGGCTCCTGGAATGGATGATGTGCGGAATCGCTTCCTTGCCCGTACCGCTCTCGCCCTGGATCAGGACGGAGAGGTCCGAGGGGGCGATGGCGACGGCCGTCTCGATGGCACGGTTAAGCGCCTCGTCGTTGCCGACGATGTCCCACTGGTTTTTGACCCGCTGTAGTTCCTGAATGTCCATAAAGCGCGCAAAGTTATGAATTTTTCTTTATCTTTGCATCAATTAACTTGTACGTCAGATGAAATCTTCTTTCCGACTCCTGATTGCGGCTGCTGCCGCCTGTGTTTTGTTCGCTTCCTGCTCCAAATCCGTCGCCGAGCAGATGAAAATGGCTCAGAAAGTGAACATCAGTTGTAATCCCGAACTGCTCGCCGTGAACGCCGGGCAGATTCCCGCCACGATTACCGTCACCTACCCCAAGGGCTACTTCAACAAGAACGCGGTGATGACTGTCACGCCCGTGCTGGTCTATGCCGGCGGCGAGGAGAAGGCGGCCTCCTTCTCCTATCAGGGAGAAAAGGTGAAGGACAACTACAAAGTCGCCCCGTGGGCGGGCGGCACCCTCGTCGAGAAAGTCAGTTTCCCCTGGAAGGAAGGAATGGAAAAATGCTACCTGGAACTGCGCAGCGTGATTCGTCACGGAGGAAAGGACTATGACATTCCCGCCGTCAAGGTGGCGGACGGCTGCGTGACCACCGCCCTGCTCGCCCGCACGGCCGGGGAATATAAATATAAGGAAGACGGCTACCAGGACATCCTGCACAAGAGCGCCGAAGGCCAGATTCTCTACGATGTGAACTCCGCCGACGTCAAGAAGAGCGAACTGAACGGCGAATCCGTCACCGATTTCCAGGCCGCGCTGGAGCGCTATGAGAACGACGAGCGCGCGACCGTCAAGGGCACCCAGATCGTGGCTTACGCCTCTCCGGAAGGCGGCGCGGACTACAACGCCAAGCTCTCCGACAAACGCGCCGAGAGCGCCGGCAAAGCCTGGGAAAGCCTCTCCGGCGAGAAGGGTGCCGGCGTAGATATGCGCAGTATCGGCCAGGACTGGGAGGGATTCCAGGCCGCCGTCGCCGCATCGGACCTCGAAGACCGGGACCTGATCCTGCGCGTCCTCGCGATGTACAGCGACCCGGCCGTCCGTGAAAGCGAAATCCGCAATATGTCGCAGGTGTTCACCGAAATGAAGACGAAGGTCTTCCCCGCCCTGCGCCGCGCCCGTTTCATCGCCGACATCGAATACCGCAACTACAGCGACGAAGAGCTCGCCGACATCGCGCAGAACAAGCTTTACCTGCTCGACGAAAGCGCGCTGCTCCGCCTGGCCGCCCGCACCGACGACCCGAACCGCAAGTCGCTGCTCTACCGGATTGCCGCGGAAAGCTTCAATTCCGAGGCCGCCCGCTACAACAACGTCCTCGCGTCGCTGGATGAGGGCGACGCCCTGATGGCCGCCGAAAAGGCGAAGGAACTCAAGTCCGCCGACGGGGACATTCTCAACGCCAAAGGCGTAATTGAACTGCGCAAGGGGAACCTCGAGGAAGCCGCACTGCTCTTCAAGAAGGCCGGCACGGACGAAGCCCGGCAGAATCTCGGCGTCATCGACATCCTCAACGGCGATTACAAGGCGGCCGCCGCGAAGTGCGAAGGTTACAACAAGGCACTTGCCCTGCTGCTCGACGGCCAGTACAATGCGGCCGACGAGGCACTGAAAGGCGACGATGCGCAGAGCAACTACCTGCGCGCCGTGATTGCCGCCCGCCAGGGGAAGAACGCCGTGGCGCGCAAGTACCTGGACGCCGCCTGCGACGCGGACCCTGCACTGAAAAAACGGGCAAAAACCGACGTAGAGTTCGCAGTCATTGCGAATTAGAAATATTTTATCTATCTTTGCAGCCCCAATTTTTGGGGCTTTTTTTAATAAATAACAGATTTATAATCTTTTATGCCAACAATTCAACAACTGGTTCGCAAAGGACGCGAGGTAATCGAGGTCAAATCGAAATCTCGTGCGCTGGATGCTTGCCCTCAGAAGCGTGGCGTTTGCCTCAGGGTGTACACGACGACCCCCAAGAAACCTAACTCCGCTATGCGGAAGGTGGCCCGTGTTCGCCTGACCAACGCGAAAGAGGTCAATGCCTACATCCCGGGCGAAGGCCACAACCTCCAGGAGCACTCCATCGTGCTCGTTCGCGGAGGCCGTGTAAAGGACCTTCCCGGTGTACGTTACCACATCCTTAGAGGAGCCTTGGATACCGCCGGCGTAGAAGGAAGGACCCAGTCCCGTTCCCTCTATGGCGCCAAACGGCCCAAGAAGTAGTCTGAGGATTGTAAATCACTTTAATTTTCCAAAACAATGAGAAAAGCAAAGCCTAAGAAGAGGATTCTACTTCCTGATCCCAAGTTTCACGACACGCAGGTTACCCGCTTCGTGAACAACTTGATGCTGCAGGGGAAGAAGAGTATCGCGTATTCTATTTTTTACGATGCCATCGACATGGTAGGCGAGAAGATGAAAGATTCTGACAAGGCTCCTCTCGATATTTGGAGGAAGGCTCTTGAGAACGTCACCCCGCAGATCGAGGTGAAGTCCCGCCGTATCGGCGGAGCCAACTTCCAGGTGCCGACAGAGTTGCGCCCGGAGCGGAAGGTTTCTCTCTCGATGAAGAATATGATCTCCTTCGCCCGCAAACGTTCCGGCCACTCCATGGCAGAAAAGCTCTGTGCAGAGATTCTCGCCGCTTACAACAACGAAGGCGGCGCATTCAAGCGCAAAGAGGATATGCACAGGATGGCCGAGGCCAACAAGGCCTTCGCCCACTTCCGTTTCTAATCGGAATCACCAATGGCGAAAAGAGATCTCAAATACACGCGTAATATCGGCATCATGGCTCACATCGATGCCGGTAAGACGACGACATCCGAACGTATCCTCTACTACACGGGCAAGACCCACAAGATCGGAGAGGTACACGAAGGGGCCGCCACGATGGACTGGATGGTGCAGGAACAGGAGAGGGGGATTACCATCACCTCCGCCGCCACCACCGCCTTCTGGCACTATGCCGGGCAGACCTGGCAGATCAACCTCATCGACACTCCGGGCCACGTGGACTTCACCGTGGAGGTAGAGCGTTCGCTGCGCGTGCTGGACGGCACGATTGCGACGTTCTGCGCCGTTGGACGCGTGCAACCGCAAAGCGAAACCGTCTGGAGACAGGCCGACAAATACGGTGTCCCGAAAATTGCCTATGTCAACAAAATGGACAGGGTGGGCGCCGATTTTCTCGCCTGTGTCGAGGACATCCGCACGAAGCTCGGTGCGAAGGCGGTCCCCATCTGCCTTCCCATCGGCGCGGAGGAAAAGTTCCAGGGCATCATCGACCTGATTTCCCTCAAGGCGATTTATTACAGCGCCGGCGAGGAACTCGTCAACTACGAGGTCAGGGAGATTCCCGCGGACATGAAGGACAGCGCCGCCCTGTGGCGGGACAAACTCCTGGAGGCCGCCGCCGAGTGCGACGACACCCTGATGGAGAAGTACTTCGAGAATCCCGACTCCCTGACGGAGGAAGAGATTATCGAAGCCCTGCGCAAGGGGACCATCGCCATGCAGATTGTTCCTGCGTGCTGCGGTTCCTCCTTCAAGAACAAGGGCGTCCAGTTCCTGCTGGATGCGGTGATGCGCTACCTCCCCTCCCCGCTGGATGTCGGCGAAACGAAGGCCACCGATATGGACCACGACAAGGAAGTGCTGCTTCCCCCGTCGGCGACGGCTCCGTTCTGCGGCCTCGTCTTCAAGATTGCCACGGACCCGTTTGTCGGACGCCTGGCCTACATCCGCGTCTATTCCGGTCATCTCGATGCCGGAACCTACGTGGTGAATTCCCGCACGGGCCGCAAGGAAAGGGTCGCCCGCCTCTATCAGATGCACTCCAACCACCAGAACCCCATCGAGTTCGTGGAAGCGGGAGACATCTGCGCGGCGGTCGGCTTCAAGGACCTGCGTACCGGCGACACCATCTGCGCGGAAGGCAAGCGTTTCTCCCTGGAGTCGATGGAATTCCCCGATCCGGTCATCGGACTGGCGGTGGAGCCCAAGACCCAGGGCGACCTCGACAAACTCGGCATTGCCCTGTCGAAGCTTGCGGAAGAAGATCCCACCTTCACCGTCAAATCTGACAAGGAGACCGGCCAGACCGTCATCAGCGGTATGGGCGAGCTCCATCTTGACATCATCGTCGACCGTCTGCGCCGTGAATTCGGCGTAGAAATCAACCAGGGCGCCCCCCAGGTCAACTACAAAGAGGCCATCACCACTTCTTTCCAGCACCGCGAGGTGTTCAAGAAGCAGACCGGCGGCCGCGGCAAGTTCGCCGACATCATCGTCGAGATCGGCCCCGCGGACGAGGGCGTGAGCGGCCTTCAGTTCGACAACCAGGTCAAGGGCGGCAATGTCCCCAAGGAATTCGTACCTTCCGTCCAGAAGGGCTTCGAGGCCGCAATGGCCAACGGTGTCCTGGCGGGCTACGAGGTACAGTCCCTGAAGGTGACGCTGCTCGACGGTTCCTACCATCCCGTGGACTCCGACCAGCTCTCCTTCGAGCTGGCCGCCCGGATGGCGTTCCGTCACGCCTGCCCCAAGTGCAAGCCCGTGCTGCTCGAACCCGTGATGAGCCTGGAGGTCGTTACCCCGGAAGAGTATATGGGAGATATCGTCGGTGACCTGAACCGCCGCCGCGGCCAGATCGTGGCTATGGACTCCTCCGCCTCCGGCGCGAGGATCGTCAAGGCCTTCGTTCCGCTTGCGGAGCAGTTCGGCTATGTGACCGTACTGAGGACCCTGTCCTCAGGCCGCGCCACCTCCACGATGACCTTCGACCACTATGCGGAAGTTCCCGCGGCGATGGCGAAGGACATCGTCGAGAAGAGCGGTTACCGCGTATCTTCCGACGATGAATAACAGAACAAGTAAAAAACAATTGATATGAGCCAGAAAATCAGGATTAAACTCAAGTCTTTCGATCATATGCTCGTCGACAAATCGGCGGCCAAGATCGTTGACACCGTGAAGGCTACCGGCGCTTCGGTGAACGGTCCCGTTCCCCTGCCCACCGGCAAGAAGATTTTCACGGTGAACCGCTCGACCTTCGTCAACAAGAAGGCGCGCGAGCAGTTCGAGCTCGATTCTTACCGCAGGCTGCTCGACATCGAGGACTCCAACGCCAAGACCGTGGACGCCCTGATGAAGCTTGAGCTGCCCTCCGGCGTGGAAGTCGAAATCAAGGTCTGAGGCGTTTAGCTTCAGATTCCTTCGGGTCCTATAGCTCAGTTGGTCAGAGCAGCGGACTCATAATCCGTGGGTCGTAGGTTCAAGCCCTACTGGGACCAC